>JAFSIW010000072.1 GCA_017439545.1 Clostridia bacterium
ATAACCACCAAACCAAGCAGAACGTAGGAGGTGAAGTTCTTTTTCAGGTTGCCGAAGAATTTGGGACCTGCAATAAAGCCAACCGAAGTAACAAACAGCACCAAGCCAAGGTTTTCTACAATGGTCAAGGCTTGTTCGGCGTAGTTGACACCATCAACAATCAATTGACCTTCAAGAGGTTTGAAGAACAGCGCGCCGAACAGCAAAGCGATAACGAATACCCCTGCATCACCCAGCGAAACCCCTTTGATGGTGATACGACCCAGAGCATAGCCTACAAACAAAATAGCAAACAGGCAAAACAGCAAGAAAGAAATGCCTGTTACGGGAATAACCCCTCCAAATAAATTCATGGGAATGACCTTCTTTCTTATGCTTTACGAGCGTAGCTGGGCAACAGTTTAGGCGAAACCATGTCGCTTGCGATACCGGCATCGGCGCATTCTTTGGCAAATTTTTCTACGTGATCCAAGGAAAGCGCACCAACGGTCACGTCCTTGGACTTGTTGGCGGCATTGCGACCTGCGTTGCGACCGAATACGATGATATCAAGCAGAGAGTTACCCATCAAGCGGTTGCGGCCGTGGATGCCCCCAACCGCTTCCCCTGCTACAAACAGGTTTTCCACGTTGGTGGTCATGCAATCGTCGGAAATATCCAAACCGCCGTTTTGATAGTGGAGGGTGGGATAAATGAGAATAGGCTCTTTACGGATGTCAATGCCGTATTTGCCGAACATACGCATCATAGCGGGGATGCGTTTTTCAATGGTGCCTTCCCCGTTTTTCAGTTCGATCATGGGAGTATCCAGCCAGATGCCTTCCCCTTCGGGAGTTTTGATGCCCTTGCCTCTGGCAGAGCATTCACGGATGATGGATGCGGCGGACACGTCACGAGTTTCCAGGGGATGCATAAAGGCTTCGCCGTCTACGTTGATGAGTTTCGCACCCAAGGAACGTACCTTTTCGGTAACCAACGCACCGAAGATCTGTTCGGGATAAGCCGCCCCGGTGGGGTGGTATTGCAAGGTATCGGCATACAGCAGTTTTGCCCCTGCACGGTAACCCAACACCAGACCGTCGGCGGTAGCGCCATAGTGGTTGGAGGTGGGGAAGCCTTGATAGTGCAAGCGACCTGCACCACCGGTGGCGATGATGACGGTTTTGGCTTTGGCAATCAAAATTTCTTTTGTTTCCATATTCATCAGCACGGCGCCTGCGGCATTGCCCTTGTCGTCCAAAATCAGTTCAATGGCGGCGGTAAAGTCTACCACGGGAATCTGACGGTTAAGCACTTCGTCCCGCAAGGTACGCATAATTTCCGCACCCGAATAGTCCTTGGCGGCGTGCATCCGTTTGCGAGAAGTACCGCCACCGTGGGTGGTAACCATGGTACCATCTTCGGTTTTGTCAAATTCCACACCCAGCTCATTGAGCCACAAAATGGCTTCGGGGGCTTCGTTGACCAATTTATATAAGAGTTCTTTTTTGGCGGCAAAGTGTCCGCCGCCGAAAGCGTCCAAAAAGTGTTGGGCAGGAGAGTCGTTGGGCTTGTCGGCGGCTTGAATGCCACCTTCCGCCATCATGGTGTTGGCGTCGCCCATCCGCAGTTTGGTGACTACCATTACGCTTGCGCCTGCATTGTCGGCTTCGATTGCGGCAGATGCCCCTGCACCGCCACCGCCGATCACCAGCACGTCGGTTTCATAGTCCACTTTAGAAAGGTCAACCTTCAACTCTTTTACACGGCT
The DNA here is from genome assembly GCA_017439545.1 of Clostridia bacterium. Taxonomy (GTDB): domain Bacteria; phylum Bacillota; class Clostridia; order Oscillospirales; family Acutalibacteraceae; genus UMGS1484. The sequence goes on from JAFSIW010000072.1 coordinate 1,751, forward strand.
GTTTGCTTGCAGCAAGGCTGCCAATTGGGTGGGCACTTTTTCCCCTTTGTTGGGACCCACTTGCAGCACGGCAAATTCGTCTTGCTTATAGTCGGGATGATAGGTAGCAAGGAGTTGTTCCTTTTCCTCGGCGGTCATACGACGGGGCTCCAGCACCGCGTTGGCGGCTCTGGCGGCTTCTACCTTTTTCATGGATTCCAGCATTTCTTTGGTATACATTGAAAACTCCTCCTTACTTCTCGATTTCGCGGGTGTTGTACAGTTCTTTGATTTCATCGATGGGCTTATTCATCAAACCTTCAATGAGTTCTTTAAAGTCACCGTTGTTGATTTCTTTGACTCGGTCTTCCAAATGAGCGGTCTTGGGAGCCAGATATTTGCCGTTGATGCGGCGGGCAAGCATAGCCACTTGAGGATGAGAGATGCCCGCAGGGCAACGGGAGGAGCAGACACCGCACATCACGCAGTCGAAGGATTCTTCGGCGCATTTTTCAAAGTCGCCCCGTTGGGCGTAAGCGATGTATTGCATGACGTTCAGTTCTTGGGTGCAAGCCTTGGTGCAGGCGTTGCAACCGATACAACTGTAAATTTCGGGGTACAGTTGCATCATCACCGATTCGGTGACAGGTACGGTGTTGATATCGTACACTTGTTTGACCAAGGGGAAGAAAGGCAAGGTTGCCACGTACATATCGTTTTCTACCTTGGTTTGGCAAGCCAAGCAAGCGTTGAGTTGTTGTTGACCTTTAATGCGATAAATGGTAGCACAAGCGCCGCAAAAACCGTTACGGCAACCGCAACCACGCACCAGTTCATAACCGGCATATTCCATTGCTTTCATAATGGTAAGATTGGAGGGCACTTCATATTTTTTGCCCATCAGATATACATTGACCATTTCAGACATAATCAAATTCCTCCTATATGATAATCGTACGCTTCGTTTTTGAAAATAGGATGAGCAAAGTCATAAACGTCATAGGTCAAAGGGAATGATTTTTATGACATTTTCGGTGGCTGAGGATGAACAAAGGCTTTGTGCCTTTGGAAGACGAAACACCGAAAAGGGCGGAAAAGCAACCCTTTGAGCAGGACGGAGATGGCTTTGGTTATCCTTAATACTCGTTAGGCATCTCATCTAATTGGTCGCATCTAAACACCGGACCGTCTTTACAGACGTATTTCGCACCGATGTTGCAACGACCGCATTTGCCCACGCCGCATTTCATTTTCAATTCCATGGTGGTGTAGACTTGGGTCTTATCAAAGCCCAGTTCAATCAGACCCGCCAAGGTGAATTTGATCATAATGGGAGGTCCGCAAATGATAACGGTTTTGTTGGTATCAAAGCCCAACTCTTTTACGTAGTTGGGAACGAAGCCTACGTGACCGTCCCATCCTTCTTGCTCACGGTCGATGGTCAGGTACACGTTGATGCCTTCTTCTTTGCACCATTCGTCGATGATCTCTTTGTAGTCCACCAGATCGTCCATACTACGGGAGCCGTATACGATATCCACCGTGCCGTAGTCGGCGCGGTTATCCCGCACGTAGTTGATGACCGACCGCAAGGGAGCCAGACCGATACCACCTGCCACAAACACCAGATCTTTGCCTTTGAATTCGGTGTCCACGGGGAATCCGTTGCCGTAAGGTCCGCGGATGGTGATTTGTTGACCCACTTCCATTTGATGAAGCCAGTTTGTGAGGCAACCGCATTTTTTGATGGAAAATTCCATAAATTCGGTGTTGGTGGGAGAGGAGGTGATGGAGAACATGGCCTCCCCTACGCCGGGGATAGACAGCATAGCGCATTGACCGGGCATATGGTCAAATACCTTGCCCCCGTCCAAAGCGTTGACTCGGAAGGTCTTTACGTCGGGGGTGTCGATGCGCACGTCGGTTACCACACCGAGTTTCGGAATCAAGGTTTCTTGTACGTTCATTCGTTGGCACCTCCCAATGCTTTAATCACTTTTACAATATTCATAGAGATGGGGCATTTGGCAAGGCATCTGCCGCAACCCACGCAAGAGAAGTCGCCGTTGTTGTTGGCGGGGAAATACACCAGCTTGTGCATAAACCGTTGACGGAACCGTTCCACTTGAGAAAGACGGGGGTTACCGTGGGCACAACGGGTGAATTCGGAGTACATACAAGAGTCCCAGCAACGGAAGCGTTGAATGCCGTGTCCCGTATCAAAGTCCTTAATATCGTAACATTGACAAGTGGGGCACACAAAGGTACAAGTGCCGCAACCAAGGCAGGCTTCAGACAGTTTTTTCCATTGCTCACTGCCGAACAGATTCAGCAGATTGTCTTCGGTAAAGGCGGACAGATCCAGATTTTGGATAGGCAGTTTTGCCATGATTGCCTTTACGGTTTCTTTTACGCCGTCGGCGGCGGAGTCGTCCGCTTCTGCCAGTACGTCGGCCGCGCTTTGGAGCAAGGCTTCCCCTGCTTCGGTGTTGGCTTGCAGATACAGGGTGTCTGCATCCTGCCAGCAAGCCACGTCACCGCCGGGGGCGGTGGGGTCAATGCCGAAGTTTGTGCAGAAGCAGGTTTCGGCAGGCTTGTTGCAGCACACGGTAACGATCACGCCGTGTTCACGGCGGTTCTTATAATAGGTATCTACGGGATCGCACAGAAAGACCTTATCCAGCAGTTCAAAACTGCGAGCATCACAAGCCCGCACCCCGAACACCACGAAATCTTCGTCGGGACGGATGGGTTCGATGATCTCAATGGTCTTGCCTTCCACCTTAAAGTCCATCATATTTTCGGTTTGGGGGAAGAAAAAGTCCTTGGCCGAGCGGTTGGTGTTTAACGCGCCGCTCCACAGCACACCGTCTTCATACTTTTTAAAGTCAGCACCTGCGGGGGTATCCACCGGCAGGTACAAAGTACGGGTGGCGGACAAAGCCTTAAACAAAGACTGAATGGAATCGAGTTTGATTTGCTTCATCTTATTCCACCCCTCTTTCGTGAACGATAGACGGCTCGCAATCGTCGTAAGTAAAGTTGGTCAGAGGACCTTTGGAGTCGGTATCTTCCCCTGCTTGATATTCCCCATACAACTCGTTAATGTCTTTAATAAACTTGCGGTTGAGAAGGTGCAACGGAATGCCTTGGGGGCAAACACGGGAGCACTCACCACAGTCGGTGCATCGGCCTGCCACGTGGAAGGCACGAATCACATGGAACATTTTTTCTTCAAAACTGTCTGCGGCGGCGGTGTTGGCAATACCGGAATTCACATTGTCAAACACGCATTTTTCACAGGTGCAGGCAGGGCACACGTTGCGGCAGGCGTTGCAACGGATGCAACGGGACAGCTCATTCTGCCAGAAGGCAAACCGTTCATCGGCGGTCATATTTTCCAATTTTTCCACCATATCAAAGCGGTTGGAGTTGATCACTTCGCCGTCTTCGCCCAAAATTTCGTCATAGGTCATCAGCTTGCGGCTTTTGCAAACCACGCAACGTTCGGCAAGCACGTCAGTCTTGGCAACGGTTTGGTTACCGTACAGGGTTTCCACCACAAAGTTGTCACCCTCGGCTTTGATTCCCAAAATGCCGTCAATGCCCAATGCCTTGATTTTTTCCACGTCAGCCTTGCCCTCGCAACCGATGCCCACCACGTACACCTTGTCACGGTTGACACGGTGTTCTTTGGTGAGTTGGTTTAAGCTGTAAGTATCGCAAGGCTTTAAGAAGGCGAGGATCTTGCCTTCCTGTTTGGTTTCTTTTACCAGATATTTGGACAGATTGGCGGCGGTAAAATCGTCATACACAAACTGTTCCAGTTGGTCGGCAGAGTCGAACACAGCGGGAGTATGGTCATAAGCGAACTCCCCTTTTTGCCAACCCAGCACACGGTTTACGGTGCCGTCGGCAAGCAGTTCTTTGGCTCTTCTCATCATTGCTTCTTGCATCGTAAATCCTCCAATCGTTTGTTTTCGCCCAGTTTGGTTACTGCTTCCACAAATTCGTTCATGGTTTTGGCAAACTTGGCGCCTTCCGCGGCAGACACCCATTCCAGACGGGTGCGATCCCGCTCAATGCCTAAGAAGTCCAGCATACTGAACAGCAAGGTCATACGGCGACGGGCGTAATAGTTGCCGGTGGTATAGTGGCAGTCGCCGGGGTGGCAACCGCAGATGATCACACCGTCAGCCCCCCGTTGGAATGCCCGCAACACGAACATGGGGTTTACACGGCAAGAGCAGGGCACGCGGATGATCTTTACGTTGGCGGGGTAGTTCAGTCGGTTGGTACCCGACAGGTCAGCCCCTGCATAAGAACACCAGTTGCAGCAAAAGGCAACAATGGTGGGTTTGAATTCTTTTTTCTCTACTTGCATATTGCGTCAACCTCCGCCATAATCTGGCTGTTGGAAAATCCGTTCAAGTCCATCGCACCCGAGGGGCAAGCCACGGTACAAGCGCCGCAACCTTGGCACACCGCAGGGTTGACACTCGCCACACGGCGAATGGCGGTGGTACGGTCGGGCATACGGAATTCTTTGTCTTGATAGGTGATAGCGCCGTAGGGACAAACCTTTTCGCAAGCCGAACATCCGTTACACATCAGTTCATCCGAATGGGCAACGCAGGGGTTGCAGGTAAGGCTGTCTTTTACCAGCAAACCGATGACCTTTGCGGCGGCACCCGATGCTTGGGATACGGTTTCGGGAATGTCCTTAGGTCCTTGACAGCAACCCGACAGGAACACGCCTGCGGTGGGGCTTTCTACGGGACGGAGCTTGGGATGGGCTTCGGTGAAGAAGTCGTTGGTATCCATACTGGCGGTGAGCATGGTAGCCAAAGGACGGGCGGATTGATCCGGCTCGATGGCGGCGGCCAGCACCACCATATCGGCTTTGATCTTCAGTTGTTCCCCTTCGATCAGGTCAGAGGCTTGCACCAGCAAACTGCCGTCGGCTTGGGGAGCAACCTTGCCCACCATACCCTTGATGTATTTCACGCCGTATTCTTCTACGGCACGGCGATAGAATTCGTCAAAGTTTTTCCCCGGTGTACGCACGTCAATGTAGAACACGTACACTTCGGTGTCGGGATATTTTTCACGGCACAGCATGGCGTGCTTGGCGGTATACATACAGCAGATCTTGGAGCAATAAGATTTGCCTTTTTCTGCCCCGTCGCAACGAGAGCCGACACATTGCACAAACACCAGCGTGTGGGGATGCTTGCCGTCGGAGGGACGAAGCAGAGTGCCTGCGGTAGGACCTGCGGCGTTGGTCAACCGTTCAAATTCCAAGGAGGTGACCACGTCGGGAGATTGGTTATAGGCAAATTCGTCAAACTGATCCAGATTGATGGGATTGTAACCGGTGGCTACCACGATAGCGCCGTATTTTTCTTCAATAAAGGAATCCTGTTGGGTGTAGTCGATGGCGCCCGCTTCGCAAACGGTGGCGCACAATCCGCATTTGCCGGTTTTCATTTTCAAGCAGGCGGTGGGATCAATGGTGGCCACCTTGGGCACTGCCTGAGCAAAGGGAATGTAAATGGCAGAGCGTTTATCCATACCCAAGTTGAATTCGTTGGGCACTTTTTTCATGGGGCATTTTTCTACGCACAGACCGCAACCGGTACATTTTACGGGGTCAACCATACGGGCTTTTTGCTTGATCTTCACCGAGAAGTTGCCCACGAAGCCTTTGACCTCGGCAACCTCGCTGTAAGCGTAGATGTTGATTTTATCGTGTTGGGCGGCATCCACCATTTTGGGGGTGAGAATACAAGCGGCACAGTCCAGCGTGGGGAAGGTTTTGTCGATTTGCGCCATTTTACCGCCGATGGTGGGCTTGGTTTCCACAATATCCACGGGGAAGCCTGCGTCGGCAATATCCAAAGCGGTTTGAATGCCTGCGATACCGCCGCCGATGACCAGTGCTCGTTTCACAACGGGGCTTTCGCCAGCAACCAGCGGAGCATTGAGATGCACCTTGGCGATGGCGGCACGGCCTAAGATAATGGCCTTTTCGGTACCTACTTCCATATCCTTATGGATCCAAGAGCATTGTTCACGAATATTGGCAATTTCAACCATATAGGGGTTGAGGCCTGCGGCCGCCGCCGTTTTACGGAAGGTAGCCTCGTGCATACGGGGAGAGCAAGAGCACACCACGATGCCGGTGAGCTTATGGTCACGAATAGCATCTTTGATCAGGGTCTGCCCTGCCTCGGAGCACATATATTGATATTGGGTGGCAATGACGACGCCGGGTTCGGATTTTAAGGCTTCGGCAACCTTATGTACGTCTACCGTGCCGGCGATGTTAGAACCACACCAACATACGAATACACCGATTCTTTGCAATTTGTTCACATCCTATCTTACTTACTGTACTTACGGAAAGCACTGACAATGGCTTGCCCCGGAAGCTTGTCGTTCAGCTTGGCGGGAACGTCTTCGGCCTTCAAATGATTTTTGCCTTGCTGACGGATCAGCGCCAGACGGGCGGCTTCAATAAAGGAAGCAGGCTCTACCCCGCGGGGGCAACGTTCTACACAGGCAAAGCAGGAAAGGCACATCCAGATAGATTTAGAGTTCATCAACTCTTCAATTTTGCCTGCTTCTACCATAGATACGAATTGATGAGGATGATATTCCATTTCATCATAAGCGGGGCAGGTGGCGGAGCATTTGCCGCATTTCATACATTTGCGAGGATTGACCCCTGCGGTCTCAATCACGATCTCACGCAAGGTTTCTTTGTTGTGACTCATTGTGCATCCTCCTCTACGCCCAATGCTCTGGCAAGCAGTTGGGTGAAATAGTACACCGGCAGGTTATTCTCCGTGGTGTTGGCATCCAGATTATACATACACAGCGGACAAGCGGTGATGATGGCATCGGCGCCCATTTCGGTGGCAGAGGTGCAAATGGTGTTGCACTTTTGGGTGGCGTACTCGTTATTTTCCATGGCTACGTAGCCGCCGCAGCATTCGTTACGGTAAGGGTACACCACGGGAGTCGCCCCGATAGCCTTGATGAAATCCTCCATAATGGTGGGGTTTTCAGGATCGTCAAAAGACATGGCCTTGGAGGGACGAAGCAGCAAGCAGCCATAATAGGCGGCAATCTTCATATCCTTCAAGGGGTTGACCACCGCTTTTTTCAGATTGTCGAATCCCACACGGTCACGAAGCATTTCTAAATAATGGATCACCGTGGTCTCGCCGGTATAGGGAACGTCCAACGCCATATAGTTGTTGGCTTTCAGTTGCACGTTTTGGTCGTTTGCCATATCATTGTTGACCCGCTTGATTACGTGGTGGCAAGCCGAGCACAGGGTAAGCAGATCCTGCCCCTTGTCACGGGCGGCAACCAAGGCGCGCACCGACGACAGTTTGGTGGCAATTTCGTTTTTGGCCATGGGATACACCGCGCCGCAACATTGCCAATCTTCTAATTCTTCCATGGTAACACCCAAGACCTCGGCGGATTTTACGGCATAGGTTTCCAAATCCTTGCCCTTGGCCTTAAGGGTGCACCCGGGATAATAACTAAAGGTCATATTCCCATTTCCTCCTTCGTTAGATCATTTGTTCGGGATGGAACACTTCGTCGAATTTTTCTTCGGTCAAGAAGCCGAGGGCTACGCAGGCTTCTTTCAGCGAAATGTTTTCTTTATACGCCTTTTTGGCGGTTTTGGCGGCGTTTTCGTATCCGATATAGGGATTTAGCGCCGTGACCAGCATCAGCGAGTTGTGCAGGTTGTGGTGCATTTTTTCTTTGTTGGCTTTGATGCCTACCGCGCAGTTGTTGTTGAAGGACACGATGCAGTCTGCAAGCAAGCGAACCGATTGCAGGAAGTTGTAAATGCACACCGGCATAAACACGTTCAGTTCAAAGTTGCCTTGAGAAGCGGCCATACCAACCGCCACGTCGTTGCCCATTACCTGTACGGCAACCATAGTAACCGCTTCGCATTGGGTGGGGTTGACCTTGCCGGGCATAATGGAAGAACCGGGTTCGTTTTCGGGAATGAAGATCTCGCCCAGACCGTCACGAGGACCGGAAGCCAGCCACCGCACGTCGTTGGCGATCTTCATCATATCGGCGGCCAAGGCTTTGAGAGCACCGTGGGCAAATACCAATTCGTCTTTGGAAGTGAGAGCGTGGAATTTATTGTCGGCGGTGACAAATTCCTTGCCGGTGATCTCGCTCACCGCTTTGGCAACGGCAACGTCAAAGCCCTTGGGGGTATTGAGCCCCGTACCAACGGCAGTACCGCCCAAAGCCAATTCTTTTAAAGTGGGCAGGGCGATTTGAAGCATTTTCTTGTCTTTTTCCAAAGAGGAGCGCCAACCGCTGATTTCTTGGCTGAAAGAAATGGGGGTAGCATCCTGCAAATGGGTACGACCGGATTTGACAATGCCTTCATTTTCTTGTTCCAACCGTTTAAAGGTGTCAACCAGCAGGTCGATGGCGGGGAACAGTTTATCTTCCATGCCCAACACCGCGGCAATGTGCATGGCGGTGGGGAAAGTATCGTTGGAGGATTGGCTCATATTGATGTCATCGTTGGGATGCAGCAGTTTTTCTCCTGCGATCTCGTTGCCACGGTTGGCGATGACTTCGTTGGCGTTCATATTGGATTGGGTACCCGAGCCGGTTTGCCATACCACCAGCGGGAAGTGGTCGTTCAGTTCCCCTGCCATCACCTCATCGCAGGCCTTGCTGATGGCGGCAAGTTTGGCGTCGGTCATTTTTTCGGGCTTCAAAGCGTGGTTTGCCATGGCGGCGGCTTTTTTCAGAATCCCGAAAGCATGGGTGATCTCACGGGGCATTACCTCGTTGCCCACACCAATGCGGAAATTTTCACTGCTCCGTTGGGTTTGTGCCGCCCAATACTTGTCGGCAGGTACTTTTACCTCGCCCATAGAGTCATGTTCAATACGATATTCCATTCTGTTGTCTCCTCGATTCTACAGATTTAGTTATGGTTTCATAATGTCCTATTACGCAGGTCAAGCGGAGTACCCCGTTTGGGATAATCCGCAAGTTCCCGAAAGTATGCAATTAAATATCCAGCTGGGCAATGATCTCTTTGAGGCAGCCGGCGGATTTTTGCAGCAAGGCTTCTTCTTCGGGGGTGAGAGGAATCAGCACCTTGCCGGTCACCCCGTCTTGCCCCACAATGCTGAGCACCGACAGGCAAACATCGTCAATGCCGTATTCGCCGTGCATCATGCTGGAAACGGTGAGGGTGGTGTCAATGCCGCTTAAAATGCAACGGCAGATATGGCAAACCGAAATGGCAACGGCATAAAAGGTTGCCCCTTTGCGTTCAATAATACGACCGCCGGATTTGCGCATATAATTTTCGATCTGTTCGTGGTCCAAGGGAGGGAAAGGTCCTTTGGTACCGTCGTTAATAAAGGCTTGAAAATCGTCGATGGGAATGTTGGAAATATTTGCCACCGACCAGGGAACAAAGGAAGAATCGCCGTGTTCACCGAACACGTAAGCGTGCACGTTTTGTTGATTCAGGCTGTAATATTCCGAAATGCGGGAACGCAGACGGGCAGTGTCCAGAATCGTACCCGAACCGATGATCTGACTTTCTTTCAGACCCGAGCATTTGTGGAATACGTAGGTGAGGATATCCACCGGATTGCTGACGATGATGTATTTGGCATCGGGAGCGTATTTGGTGATCTCGGGAATAATGGATTTGGTGATGTTCACGTTGGTTTGGGCCAAGTCCAAACGGGATTGACCGGGTTTACGGGCAATACCCGAGGTCAGCACCACAATGTCGGAATCTTTGGCATCCCGATAACTGCCGGCGTACACCGAAACGGGAGGGCAAAAGGGGGTGCCTTGGCGGATATCCAACGCTTCGCCCAAGGATTTGGCTTCGTTCACGTCGATCATCACGATCTCGGATGCGATGCCGCACACCGCCATGGTGTAAGCAATGGTAGAGCCAACGCTGCCACTGCCGATGATGGTAATTTTGCTCATATATGAATCAACCTTTCTTCCGTGTTCTTCATCAATCTGTTTCCTGCTGTTCGCAAGTTTCTCCATTGTTGATTTTATCAAAAATCGCTTCTTATTAGAAATATAAAAACCGAATATTTTCATTCGGTAATTTATATGTTTTTGCCCGTCCGTTCAGGAACTTGTTGCAAGAATTGTCAAACTTTTCAAAACAGAACAAATTCTGTTTTCTCATCCACAGCGAACAAGTCGTTGGATTTCACAAGCAGAGGAACGAACAGAATTTTTTTGTTGCACCCCTTGACCGAAAATTCAAGGAGATGAGGAGTGTTTTTCGTTCATTTTTCCACACTCGATGCCAAACATTGATTTTTTGCGTCAATTTTGAAAGGGTTTCCTTTCTTCTCGCCAAAACTTGCAACATTTTTTCACAATCTCGGACAAAACCTGTAGCATATTGATTATAGCATATATACATATTGATTTCAATATGTGTTTTCGGCTTTTTTGATAAATTCTTATCAACCCTGTCCAAAGGCAACTTGATTCTTGGTAATAAACAGCACGTCGGCAAATTCCCGATCTAAGGGGGACAGGGTGTAGTCCTTGGGATAGACCAACACATCCCGAAAGGTGTTGTTCTCTCTTTGGCATTTGCGCTGTACCAAACCGTAACGGGACAGCACCTCGGCGGGCACGGGAGGCGCCCACATATAGGAGTCGGTCACGTTGGACAGCATATTATACTGACTGCTCCGCTCCTGCACGTGAATGCGGCGGCGGGCGTGAGGGGTCTCTTTTTGCCCTTGAAACTCCTCAATCTGCAGGTAGGGCACCGCAATTTCTTCATAGCAGATCTCAATATAATCCCCCAGTGCCTCGTAGGTGATCTCCCCCTGCGCCAAGGGGTGATCTTTGGACATCAGCACGGGATATTCGTACTCCCAGATCAGTTGTCCCACCAAATCTTTTTCTTTGAAATAAGCCTGATAGTAGTGGTCGTAATGGCTGGGAATACGCACGATACCAAGGTTAAATTCCCCGTTTGCCACACTGTGCACCGTGTCCATAGAGCTACTTTCGTTCACGTGGATATCCATCTCTTTTTCGCCTCCCAAGCCTTTCACAAAATTGGTGATGGCGTGAGAAATATAGCTGCCCGCCGGCACGCAGATGCTAAAGCGATGACCGTCCTCGCTTTGGTGATGTTGCAGGCGCTCCATCCGATCCAATTGGGCGAGGATCCGTTTGGCGTACACCAAAAACTGCTCCCCTTTTTCGGTGGGTGCCACCCCCTTGGAGGTGCGGCGAAACACGGTGATACCAAGGGTTTCTTCCAGTTCTTTAATGGCTTTGGAAAGGTTTGGTTGCGCCATATACAGATTCTCTGCCGCCTGGGTGATCGAGCCGGTTTTTGCCACCTCTACTGCATATTTAAAGTGTAAGGTATTCATAAAATGCCCCTCTTTCTTGCGGGATTATGATATTCTTTCCTATATCCGCTATGTGCAAAATCATATATCTGCATTATAATATCTCCCTCACGGATTGTCAATATGGTGTTACAAACTCACAAATTCTGTGAATCGGCGTTTAAAAATCACACAACTGAACACGTTTTCCTTGTCAAGCCCCCAAAAATCCCCTTCTTGACAAGATTTGTGTTTGCCTATATAATGTAAGAGATTATGATGGAGGGGAGTTTTTTTATGGGACAAGCACCGCCTTTGCTTCGCCGCAAGGAATGGCCGATTTGTTTGGTAATTCTGTTGTTGGCGGCGGCGTTGTTCCTGCTGACCGCTCTGCCCCACGGACAAACCGCCGTGGTGCGGATTGACGGTGAAAAAACTCACACCCTCCCGCTGAATCAGGAGCAAACACTGACGGTGAACGCCCACGGTCACACCCTGACGATACAGGTGCGGCAAGGTGCGGTGGGGGTAAGGGAGAGCGACTGTCCTGACGGCATTTGCCGCAACACTCCTCCCATTACAAGGCAGGGGCAATCCATTGTTTGCCTGCCTATGGCCTGCTCCATCACCGTAGAAGGCGCCGCCGAATATGACGCCGTGACCTATTAAAGGAGACGTTATGATGCATTCCACCGCCGCCCGCAGGGTGGCTTTGATGGGCATTCTTGCCGCTCTTGCGCTGACCTTGTCGGCGCTGGAGGGGTGGTTGCCTCCCCTCCCCTTTTTACCCCCCGGGGCGAAAGCAGGATTTTCCAATATTATTGTAATGTTCGCCGCCCAGACCTTAGGCGGACCCTATGCGCTGGTACTGGCGGTCATTAAGGCGCTGTTTGCTCTGCTCACCCGTGGGGGCGTAGCAGGGGCGATGAGCCTGTTTGGGGGACTGGGCGCCACCCTTGTGATGTGGCTGTGCGTGCGACGGCACGCTTCCCTGATCCTTACGGGGATGCTGGGGGCGATCGCTCATAACTCCCTGCAACTTGTGGTGGCCATGGTCCTGACCGAAACGCCCCTTTTGGTGGGGTATCTGCCTGCCCTGCTGCTGTTTGCCCTTTGCGCCGGCACGGTGACCGGCGTGTTACTGAAATTGCTGTATCCTGCTCTTGACAATCTTGTCAGACTTGAATTTTTAAAGAAAAGAGGTTGAACCCATGGCAAAACCCCTTCCCTCTTCGGTGTTGTGCAAGCCGGTTTGCCGCGCCAGAGGCGGCGTGCATCCGCCTCACAACAAGTTTACCGCCCAGTCGGCTACCCAAACCCTTCCCCTGCCCGCTGCCGTGACCATCCCCTTGGCACAGCACATCGGCGCGCCCTGCCTGCCCGTGGTCTCCGTCGGTCAGCAGGTGTTTGTGGGCACGTTGCTTGCCGACCGTACCGATGCTCTTTGCGCTCCCATTCACAGCAGTGTTTCGGGCACCGTCAAGGCCATCGGCCCTATGATCTGCGCAGGCGGTCGTCTGGCAGACGGCGTTACCATTGAGACCGACGGAAATCAGACCCCCGATCCCGATTTACAGCCCTTCCCCGTTTCCTCTGCCGAGGATCTGGTAGCCGCCGCCCGCGCCTGCGGGCTGGTGGGACTGGGGGGAGCAGGCTTTCCTACCCATATCAAGCTACGCCCCTCTCCCGAACAGCCCATTGATACCATTCTGATCAATGCCGCCGAGTGCGAACCGCACATTACGTCGGACGATCGGGCTTGCTTAGAGGACACCCCGCTGATCGTGCGGGGGATGCATACTCTGCTTGCCGCCTTGCAACCCAAGCAGGTGATCGTAGGCATTGAAAACAATAAACCGAAGGCCATTGAAGCCTTGGTTCGTGAGATTGAAGGCAATCCCGATGCCGAAAATTGGCTGAGAGTTATGCCCCTGCCCTCTCACTACCCCCACGGGGCGGAAAAAATTCTGGTGCAGGTGGCAACCGGTCGCAGAGTGCCCGCAGGCAAGATTCCTTCTTTTGTGGGATGTTCGGTGCTCAACGTTTCCAGTCTTGCGGTGTTGCAAAACTTTATTGAAACGGGAATGCCTCTGACCCATCGCCGCATCACGGTAGACGGTCCTGCGGTCATCAACCCTCAAAACCTGCTGGCGCCCATCGGCACCGCCATTCAGGAGTTATTGGATTTTGTGGGGGTACACGAACCCCCCGCCAAGGTACTCAGCGGCGGCCCTATGATGGGCAGTGCCTTGTTGAATACCGCTATGCCCGTGGTCAAGCAAACCAACGCCGTTCTGGCCTTTGACAAGAAAAACGATCTGTCTGACCGCCATCAAGCCCCCTGTATCCGATGCGGTCGATGCGCCACCGCTTGTCCCATGTCGCTGATGCCCACCCTCATTGAGCGGTACGCTAAGATCAACGATATTGAGAATCTCCGTCGGGTAGGGGTGGGAGTTTGTATGGAGTGCGGCAGTTGCGCCTACTCCTGTCCCGCTCACCGACCGTTGGTGCAATATATGCGGCTGGCAAAAGAAATTGAACGAAAGGGGCGTACCTGATGGCTGACTCATCCAAATTAACCGTATCTGCCTCTCCCCATTTTCATTGCGGCGAAACCACCGCCGCTTTAATGGGAGATGTGCTGTTGGCTTTGCTCCCCGCCGTGGTCATGTCGGGCGTGCTGTTTGGCTGGCACAGCATTTTGCTGATTGCCGTCTCAGTCACCGCCTGCCTTGTGTTTGAATACGTTACCCGCCTGTTGCTCAAGCGTCCCAACTCCCTTGCCGACCTGTCGGCGGCGGTCACGGGGGTGTTGCTTGCGCTGAATCTCCCCTCTAACGTGCCTTGGTGGTTGCCCATCATCGGCGCGTTTGTGGCCATTGTAGTGGTCAAGCAGTTCTTTGGGGGGATCGGGCAAAACTTTGTTAACCCCGCCTTGGTAGGGCGCATCACCTTGATGGTGTCCTTTCCCCAGTATATGACCGCCAACCAATGGGCTGTGCCCACTACCGATGCGGTCACCTCTGCCACGCCGTTGGCATCCATTGCCAATGGCGATCTGCCGAGTATTACCGAGATGTTTTCCAAAACCGCCGACGTGGATCCTCTTTCTATGTTTTTGGGACTGCGCCCCGGCTCAATGGGAGAAACCTGCATTGCCGCCCTGCTTTTGGGGGGACTGTATTTGTGTGTTCGCAAGGTGATCTCCCCCGTGATCCCCTTGGTGTTTATGGGCACCACCGTGGGCATTACCTGGATCTTCGGGCAAAACCCCTACTACAACTTAATGGCAGGGGGGCTGGTGCTTGGCGCCGTGTTTATGGCCACCGATTACACCACCTGCCCCATCAATTTGAAAGGAAAGATCGTGTACGCCATCGGTTGCGGTGTGATCACCGCCGTCATTCGCTTGTGGGGGGGCATGCCCGAAGGGGTATCCATTGCCATTGTGCTGATGAACATCTTAGTACCCCACATTGAAAAACTGACCACTCCCAAGCCCTTTGGCTATGTAAAAGAGCGTAAGGAGGGGAACGTATGAAACGGTTAAAACCTTTACTGATTCCCACCCTTTCCCTGTTTCTCATTGGGGTGGTAGTAACCGCCGCTTTGAGCGTGACCAATTCCTTCACCAAAGACCGCATTGCCGCGCAAGAAGAACAGGCTATTGCCGATTCGATGAATCAGCTGTTCCCCGACGCCGCCTTTGATTGCGTGGGCGGCGAAATGGACAGCGACCTTCTGCACTATATTGCCACTGCCGACGGAAAGACTGTGGGACACATCATTCGCACCGCCGCCATGGGCTACAAAAGCAAGGTAGAAGTGCTGGTTTCCTTTGATTTACAACAATCCGTTTCCGGTGTAGTGGTTACCAACTGTGCCGACGAGAGCCCCGGTATCGGGCAAAAGGTTGGCACCGACCAAGCCTTTTTGAACCAATACAAAGGGTATCAACAAGGGGATACGGTGGACGCCATTACCGGCGCTACCTATTCGTCGGACGCGGTCACCGAAGCGGTCAATCAGGCGGTTGCCTATATGCAACAAGGAGGTGGGGGTCAGTGAAGCACAACTATGCAAAAGCCATCACAAAAGGGTTGGTGATCGAAAATCCCGTGTTGCGGCTGTGCCTTGGTACCTGCCCCACGCTGGCGGTTACCACCTCGGTATTCAACGGCATAGGTATGGGTCTTGCCGCCACCTTGGTGCTCATCTGCTCTAACGTGGTGATCTCAGCGCTGCGCAAGGTGATTCCCGACAAGGTGCGCATTCCCGCTTATATTATCATCATTGCAGGATTTGTGACCATGGTGCAAATGCTGGTGCAGGCCTTTTTGCCTGCGGTGAACGATGCGCTGGGCATCTTTTTGCCTCTGATCGTGGTCAACTGCATTATTTTGGGACGTGCCGAAGCCTTTGCTTCGAAAAATCCCGTGTTGCTCTCTGCCGCCGACGGCTTGGGAATGGGCTTGGGCTTTACCCTTGCCCTCACCCTGATGGGGGGCATTCGGGAGTTGCTGGGAGCAGGCACGTTGCTTGGTATTCCCCTGATGAAAGAGCCCATGCTCATCTTTATTATGGCGCCGGGCGGATTTTTCGTGTTCGGTCTGCTGATTGCCGCCGCCAACGCCCTCGCCAAAAAAATGGGCAAACAGCCGGTCACCCAAATCGGGTGCGAGGGGTGTCCCAATGCCGCCAACTGCCACGGCTGTGACCAAAAAGGAGGGGACGGGCAATGAGTTATTTTATGGGTATTTTAGTCCTTTCTATTTTTGCCGAAAACTTTGTGCTC
Organism: Clostridia bacterium; assembly: GCA_017439545.1. GTDB lineage: Bacteria > Bacillota > Clostridia > Oscillospirales > Acutalibacteraceae > UMGS1484. Next base: position 17,945 of record JAFSIW010000072.1, read on the forward strand.
AGCCAATTTTTGGGCATTTGCCCCTTCCTTGGGGTATCCAAAAAGCTGAACACCGCCGTGGGAATGAGCATTGCGGTTATTTTCGTTATGGTGCTTGCCACCGCCGTCACCTATCCCCTGTTCGCCTACGTGTTAGCGCCAAACGGACTTGCCTATTTGCAAACCATTGTCTTTATTCTGGTGATTGCCGCGCTGGTGCAATTGGTGGAGATCGTACTGAAAAAATATATTCCCTCCTTGCACAAGGCGCTGGGCATTTATCTGCCCCTCATTACTACCAACTGCGCCGTGCTGGGGGTAACCATTCTGCACTTTACCAAAGGCTACTCTTACGGTGCCGCTTTGGTGAATGCTTTGGGCTCGGGCATCGGCTTTTTGGTGGCGATGGTGCTGTTTGCGGGGGTGCGGGAACGGCTGGAATCCTGCGACGTACCCAAGTTTTTGCAGGGACTGCCCATCACCTTAATTGCGGCGGCCATTGTGTCCCTCTCCTTTATGGGATTCTCGGGCATCGCCAACGGACTGCTGGGAGGATAATACTATGACAGAAATTTTACTCCCGATTTTAATTGTGGGGGGCATCAGCCTGATTGCAGGGGCAGGACTTGCCATTGCTTCGGTGCTCATGGCCGTTCCCACCGACGAAAAATACGAAGCCATCCGTGAATGTCTGCCGGGCGCCAACTGCGGCGCTTGCGGCTATTCGGGTTGCGACGGATATGCCGCCGCTCTCGCCTCGGGCGAGACCACCAAAACGGGACTGTGTGCTCCCGGCGGTGCCGATACAGTGCAACACATCGCCTCGGTGCTGGGGGTGGAAGCGGACGACGCCAAACGAATGATTGCGGTCATTCATTGCATCGGTCGGCGGGATAACAACGCCGATACCAAAATGCATTATCACGGCACCAAAAGCTGTCGCACCGCCAAGCAACTGTACGGCGGCGACAACGCCTGTCCCTACGGGTGCATCGGCTTGGGAGACTGCAAAAAGTTTTGTCCCTTTGACGCCATCACCATGGAAAACGGCTTTCCCACGGTGCACAAAGACCTGTGCAAGGGGTGCGGTATGTGCGTAGAATCCTGCCCCAAAGGGCTGATCACGCTGGAAGAATGCGGCGCAACCTACACCGTGCGGTGTCGCAATCAATCCAAAGGAGCGGCCTGCGTGAAGATCTGCAAGACCTCCTGCATCGGATGCGGACTGTGCGCCAAGGTGTGTGAGTCGGGAGCAGTGAAGGTAGAAAACTTCTGCGCTACCATCGACTCCACGAAATGTACCGCCTGCGGCAAGTGTAAGGACGCCTGCAAACGGGGCGCCATTACGGTGCAGTAAGAGGCAAATCGTGCTTAAAAAAGTAAAAGGAGAATGGTATAGGCGTTGTACCCGTAAGGATACAACGCCAGTTTTATTCGCCAAGGCGAGTTTTATTGCTTCGCAGTTATATTTGAACTTCGTTCAAGTTATATTGCCTTCGGCAGTTTATTGGCGAATAAAATATCACTAAAACCGAAAGGTTTTAATATCACTTTGCCGATAGGCAAAATATCACTGTGAGACCTGTCTCACAATATCACTAATAAATTTTTTATTTTGAGATAGTAAAACGGATGTGCAGAAATTCTGTACATCCGTTTAAAATTTTGTCTCACACCATAACAAGCAGGGAAAATGTATATCACATTTTCCACTTTTTAGGAGAACCTAAAACCCTTAACCTTGCTCACTACCAATTGCAGCCTGTGGTGCAGTACAACTGGCAATGAGAACAATATCAAAACTATCCCTAAGAGCACAACGCCTAAGCCATTCTCCTTTTTGGTTATCTCCTTGTGTTCTGCCGAATCGTGATTATTTGTCGCGATTGATAAATTTTGCCAACAGTTCATTGGGTGACACGCTTAATATTTCACAAATGCAAGCCAATTCATAGTCGGTGACAATGCGACGATTTTGCTCAATCTTGCTGACCATTTGTTGGTCCATATTGACACCCATCAACTGCATTTTAAATGCCAACTGCTGTTGAGTATATCCCCTTTGCTTGCGATAACTCCGTACCATAGCTGATACAACATTTTTGTTTTCGTCAAATTCAATCTTTTTCATAATGCCCTCTTTTCCGTTTATGTAACGCATTATAACGCAAAATCTGTGGTAATGTCAAGAAAATACGTCACATAAACGTATCTCGTTTTTTGTTATCTTACCCCATTCCCTTGACATTACCCCTACATTCTGTTACCATAGCAAGGATATGATGAAAGGAGCCGTCCTTATGCGCATTCCCTTATCCTCACACTTCACCTACTCCAAACTGATTCGGTTTGTGTTTCCCTCGGTGCTGATGATGATCTTTACCTCCATTTACAGCATTGTGGACGGCTTTTTTGTATCCAATTACGTGAACACCACCGCTTTTTCGGCGGTGAATTTAATGGCGCCTATTTTTATTATCGTCAGCTCGGTTGGCTTTATGGTGGGGGCGGGCGGTACTGCCCTGACCGCCAAATTGTTGGGCGAAAAACGCCCCGACGACGCCAATCGGGTGTTCTCGCTGATGATCTACGCTTTAATGGCAGGTGGCATTGTGCTTGCGGTGATCAGCGTGGCGGTGTTGAAGCCTATCGCCGTCGCTTTGGGCGCCAAAGGGGAACTGCTTACCCTCTCCCTGCGGTACGCCCGCATTATTCTCATTGCCAATCCCTTTTTTATGCTGCAAAACGTGTTTCAAAATTTCTTGATTGCCGCCGAAAAGCCCAAATTCGGATTGCTCATCACCGTATTCGCAGGCGTGACCAATATGGTGCTGGACTTTCTGTTTGTGGGGGTATTTGCTTGGGGCGTGGAGGGTGCCGCTTTTGCCACCGCCATCAGTCAGGTGGTGGGCGGTGTGATTCCCCTGATCTATTTTGCTCTGCCCAACAACAGTCTGTTGCGGCTCACCCGCACCCGTTTTGACGGCAAAGCGCTGCTGAAAGCCTGCACCAACGGCTCTTCGGAACTGATGACCAACGTTTCTGCCTCGGTGGTGACCATGCTGTATAACTTCCAGCTTCTTCGCTTGGCGGGAGAAGATGGGGTGGCCGCCTACGGCGCCATTATGTACGTGAACTTTTTGTTCGCCGCCGTATTTTTCGGATATTGCCTCGGCAGTGCGCCTGCGGTGAGTTTTCACTACGGCGCAGGCAACAAAGACGAACTGCACAACCTATTTCGCAAAAGCATGGGGATGATCGGCTGTTTGGGGCTATTGATGACCGCCGTTTCCTTTGCTATGGCGTCCCCCTTTTCCCACCTGTTTATTAAAAACGATCCCCTGCTTTATCAAATGACCGTGCGGGGATTTCAACTGTACGCTCCCACCTTTTTATTGTTCGGTTTCAACGTGTTTGGCTCCGGCTTTTTCACCGCGCTGAACAACGGCGGCGTATCGGCGGCTATTTCCTTTTTGCGAACGCTTTTGTTCCAAGTGATCAGCATTATGGTGTTGCCCCTTTGGTTGGGACTGGACGGCGTATGGCTTTCTAACGTGCTGGCAGAACTGCTTGCCCTTGCCGTCACGGTGATCTGTGTCGTCAAATACAGAAAACGGTATGGGTATTAACTTCCACTAAAAAAGGATGTGTTGTTGTAAAACAGTACAACAACACATCCTTATTTTTTACATAAATTGTTCCACCACCAAGGTGACGGTATTGTTTTCTATGGTGGCAAAGCCGTTACCGCATTGGCCTGCCAGCACCACCTTGCCCTTTTGCAAGGCTTCCACCCGATCGGCGGCTACCGAAAGCAAGGCTTGCACGTGACCGCTTCGAATGCCGTAGCGACCGCCGCCTTTGCCCTGCCCGTTATCTTGTACCGACAAATGCACCGAATCGCACGTCACCGCTTCTCTTTCACCGTTAGGGGTTACCACCTTCAGGGTCAGGCTCATACGCCCACCCCGCTCCCGGCGGCTTTTTCAAACACCTGGTCAATGGTGCCGCACATTAAGAAATGCTGTTCGGCAATGTGGTCGCATTGGCCGTTCAAGATCATTTCTACGCCGTCGATAGTTTTTTCCAATGGCACGTATGCCCCTTTATAGCCGGTAAAGCTTTCGGCCACGTGGAAGGGCTGACTGAAGAACCGCTGAATCCGTCTGGCGCGGCGCACCACGATCTTGTCTTCTTCCGACAGTTCTTCCATTCCCAAAATGGCGATGATATCCTGCAGTTCGTTATACTTTTGCAGTACCCGTTGCACCTCTTTTGCCACCCGATAATGGCGATCTCCCACCACGTCGGCGGTGAGCATACGGGAGGAGGATTCCAAGGGATCTACCGCAGGATAAATGCCCAACTCCACGATTTTACGGGACAGCACGGTGGTAGCGTCCAAGTGGGAGAAGGTGGTGGCAGGGGCGGGGTCGGTCAGGTCGTCGGCAGGCACGTAAACCGCCTGCACCGAGGTGATGGACCCGTTGCCCGTGGACACGATCCGTTCTTGCAGTTTGCCCATTTCACTGGCCAGCGTAGGCTGATAGCCAACTGCCGAGGGCAACCGCCCGAGAAGCGCCGAAACCTCGGAGCCTGCCTGAGTAAAGCGGAAAATATTATCAATAAACAACAGAGCGTCTTTATGGGAGTTTTCACGGAAATATTCCGCCATAGTCAACCCCACCAGCGGCACCCGAAGGCGAGCCCCTGCGGTTTCGTTCATTTGACCGAATACCAGCGCGGTTTTTTCCAAAACCCCCGATTGCATCATTTCATTATATAGATCGTTGCCCTCGCGGGAGCGTTCGCCCACGCCGGCAAACACCGAATATCCGTCGTGCTCAAAGGCGATGTTGCGGATCAGTTCCATAATCAGCACGGTTTTGCCAACCCCTGCGCCGCCAAACAGACCGATCTTGCCCCCTCGCACGTAGGGAGTCATCAGGTCAATGACCTTAATGCCGGTTTCCAATACCTCGTCGGCCGCCACAATGTCAGAAAAACGGGGAGCAGGATGGTGAATGGGCCATTTTTCTTCCGAAACAATGGGGGGCTTTTTGTCAATGGGTTCCCCCATCACGTTAACCATACGACCCAAAGTCTGTTCCCCTACGCTGACCGAAATGGGCGCACCGGTATCAATAGCGGTCAATCCACGGGACATCCCGTCGGTAGGATGCATGGAGATGCACCGCACCTCGCCGCCGCCCAAATGTTGGGAAACCTCTAACACAAACGTTTCGCCGTTGTGTTCAATGGTCACGGCGTGAAAAATATCCGGCAGATCGGTGGATTCAAACAGAATATCCACCACCGGTCCGGTGATGCGCAAAACCATTCCTTGTGAACCTTTTGCCATAGCGGTTTCCTCCTTGTTCAACGTTCAACCGACGTTTCCAGCACGTCGGCGGTGACAGCGCTTTGTCGCTGACGGTTGATCTGCCCCTCTAATTCGGCGCAATAGCCGGTTGCGGTGTCGTAAGCCGAGCGCATGGTCATTAAGGTGGCGGCTTGCGCCCCCAGCGCGGTTTGCAACACCAGATCATAAAACATGGCCCGAAAAGCGGTTTGCGCGACGGTGGCCACCACCGTTTCTTCATCGGGCACAAACAAAGCAGTGTCGGTTTCGTCCCCCGTTTCTCCGTCAAACAGTTCGCAAGACGAAGGGGTCTGGACCATCATATTTTTATAACGGGGATACACCACCGTAATGCGGGAGACCTTGCCCGTTTGCCGCAAAGCCAGCAGGCGGTCAAACAGCGCGCCGCTTTCTTCATAGGTGGGCAGGTCATTCAGGCTTTCTTTCAGTACCACGGGGATCTGCTTATAGTCGCAATAGGACACGGTTTTTTTGCCCACGGCGGCCACCAAGGCGTTGGGTTTTTCGGCCAACACCTGCGCGGCATAGCGAAACACCTCGGCATTAAAACTGCCGCACAATCCCTTATTGCTCCCCAAAATCACCACCAACTCCGGCGCATCCTCCTGCACGGAGCCCATCGCTTTGCAAAGGCGAGCGCCGTATTGCGCCATCAGTCGGCGGCAATGGTCACCGTAAGGAGCATAGCCGCCGTACATTCCGTTTAGTTTGGAAAACTTTACGGTGGACACGGTTTTCATGGCTTTGGTGAGTTTTTGGGTGGAACGGATTCCCCGTAACTGTTTTTTTAAGGTTTGAATGGCGGCCATAATCAGTTCCTCACAAAGAGGGCGCTCAACGCCGCCCGCAGGTCGTTCAGACCGTCGACCTCTACCTTTTTGCCGCTGCGCAGTATCGCCACCAAAGACGGATACTCTTGCTCAAAGCGGGCATACAGTTCTTTTTCAAAGAGGGGCATTTCGGTCAGTTCCACCGATTTTGCATATCCCTCGGACACCGCAAATAACAGCAAGGCCTGCTTCCAGTCCGCTAAAGGCTGATACCGCCCCTGCTTTAAGGCTTCCATCAATCGGGCGCCATCGTCCAAGGCTTTTTTGGTAACCTCATCAATTTCACTACCCAGCTGAGTAAAGTCCGAAAGTTCCCGATACTGCGCCAATTTGGTACGCAGGCTGGATGCCATTTGCTTCATCAGCTTGGTTTGGGCGGCGCCCCCCACACGGGACACCGAAAGCCCCACGTTAATGGCGGGACGTTGCCCTTCGTGGAACAGTTCACTTTCTAAGAAAATCTGCCCGTCGGTAATAGAGATGACGTTGGTGGGAATGTAAGCCGAAATATCCCCTGCCAAGGTTTCAATGATGGGCAAAGCGGTAATCGAACCGCCGCCGCATTCGGGCGAAAGCTGGGCAGAGCGTTCTAACAGACGGGAATGGAGATAGAAAATATCACCGGGATAGGCTTCACGCCCCGAAGGACGGTGCAAAAGCAAGGACAGCTCCCGATAGGCTACCGCGTGCTTGGAAAGGTCGTCGTAAATTATCAGCACGTCTTGCCCTGCGTACATAAAATGCTCCGCCATGGCCGTGCCGGAAAAAGGCGCAATGTATTGGGTGGCCGCCGAACCGGATGCATTGGCCGCCACAATAATGGTGTAGTCCATTGCCCCGTGCTGAACCAGCCGTTCCCGCACCTCGGCAATAGAAGTTTCTTTTTGCCCGATGGCAACGTAAATGCACACGGTATTTTTGCCTTTTTGATTGATGATGGCATCAATGGCAATGGCGGTTTTACCCGTTTGTCGGTCACCGATGATCAACTCACGCTGACCCCGACCGATGGGCACCAGCGCATCAATGGCTTTCAGCCCCGTATGCAACGGACGGCTGACGGGAGAACGGTTTAAAATGGCAGGCGCGCCGCACTCGATGGGACGGGTCTCGTCCACGTACAACGGGCCGTCCCCGTCAACGGGATTGCCCACGGCATCCACTACCCGACCAAGCAAGGAATTGCCCACAGGTACTGCCGCAATGCGACCTACACGGCGCACACGGCTGCCGCTTTCAATATTCTCATATTCGCCGAACACCACGCAACCGATGCGGTCGGGCTGAATATCCAGCACCATACCGCTTTCACCGCATTCAAACTCCACCACTTCGCCGTACATAATGTCAGCCAAGCCGTCCATCCAGCAGATGCCGTCGGAGATCTGCATGACACGTCCCAACTGATATACCCGAATCATAGGGGTGAACTCGGCGGCTTTTTGGGAGAATTCAGCCAGCACTTCAGTGGCCGCCTCTTCGGGGGTAACCGGTTGGTTGTTGATGCTTTGCTCGTAATGATACAGTTGCTCCGACACGGTGCCGTCGTACACCGTATCCCCGATCCGCAGGCGCAAACCGCCTATAAAGGCGGGATCTTGCAACACCCAAAGAGAGGTCTTGCCCCCCACGGTGTTCAGCAGTTGGGTGGTTGCCTCGTCCACCTTTTGCACCAAGGCGGGGTCTAACTCAAACGCCGAGGTCAGGGTGACGTACAGCACGTTATGCCGTTTTAAATAAGCCATATCACCGGGGGTCAAATGGATCATAGACAAGATCTTGTCTACCAAAGCCGCTTCTTTTTCCCGAATTTTGGTGTGATAGGGCTCGGTTAAAAACACGTCGGCCACCGCTTGCTTGATTTGAGCAAAAAACTGCCGTTTGGTTTTTTCTACCATAATGCGGTGGATCTCGTTGCACTCCCGATGACCAAAGGCGTGGATCTGCTCCAACTTGGTTTGGGCAATCGCCTGCTCGGCGGCAATCTCTTCTTGATAGCCAACAGCAGGCTGGTCAAAATGAGCCTCCGACAAGGTAGGGGGCTCCATTTTCTCCCACTGCTCGGCTTGTTCTAACTGCCGCAGAATATTCTGCCGACGGTCCCGAAACAGCCGCACAATGGTTTTTCGGCAGAACAGCACAATAATGCCTGCCAAAATCAGAAAGTTGATAATTACATACTCAATTGCCATAATCTTAATCCTTTATCAGGTTTTGGGCAAAATCGGCCGCCAGCTTTGCGGTGTGACCCTGCAAGGTCTGCAAAATATCCTGATGCATTTGCTCCGCCTGTACACGGTAGTCTTCTACCTGTTGCAAGCGTTGCTCCTGCGCCAAGATCAATGCCTTTTTGGATTGCACACGAATTTCTTCCAACTGCTGTTCGGCCTGTTGTTTTTGTTCTTTGGCATAATCGGCGGCCTGCTGTTCCATCGCAGCCTGATGCTCCTGCTCCATTGCCGCAAACTCCGCCTGCCGTTTTTGGGCAAGGGTGATCTTCTCTTTGCGGGCATCCATCAGGGACAGCATGGGCTTAAACAGCAGGTTGCGCAAGATGATCATCAGCAAGCAAAAGCAGATGACCGTCCAAAGAGTAACCGAAAGTTGTATGTTCATACTGCGGTTATACCTTTGCCACCAACATAAAGGCGATGAGCAAGCCGTAGATGGTCAAGGCTTCCATCAAAGCCAGCGAGATGATGAGGGTGGAACGGATGTCTTTGGCGGCATCGGGTTGACGGGCGATGCTTTCCATAGCGCTTTTGGCGGTCATACCTTGGGCGATGGCAGGGCCAAGGGTACTAATGGCAATGGCAGCCGCCGCCGCGATAGCAATGATAGCAGAATTCATAATAACATTCTCCTTTTTTTATTCTTCTATTTCGGTTACTTCGTCCAGATAAATGGACGTAAGCATAGTAAACACAAGGGCTTGCAAAGCGCAGAACAAAATGGACAGCACCATCATCACCACGGGCACGCCGATGGGAATCAGGTGATACAGTTCTTCGGTGACCATTTCTTCTCCAAATACGTTACCGAACAACCGCAACGCAAGAGAGGCGGGCTTGATGAATTCGTCCAGCACCAGCAAGGGAAACATAATAAAGATGGGGCTGAAAAACCGTTTGACGTAATGCTTAACCCCGCAACGCAACCCTGCCACCTGCAAAAAGATGAAGGTGAGGGCGCCAAGTCCCAAGGTGACCGACAAAGAGGCGGTGGGGGCTTTGACGTAATCGGTCAGACCCACTCCGGGAACCAGTCCCGAATAGTTGGCAATGATGATGAAAATAAACAAGGATGCCAAAAAGGTGAAATACTGACGGGATTTTTCACGGCCCAGCAGACCTTCAAAAAAGTTGTCTAAATATTCCACACCGGTTTCGATCATATTCTGAAACACACCGGGGCGCTCCTTTAAATTGCATTTCACGATCAGACAGATCACCGTAAGCAAGGCTAAAATGATCCACATGGTGACCACTTCACCGGTGACGTCCAGCACGCCAAACAGCGAAAACAACACTTTGGACTTTTCACCCATCCTGCTCATCCTCCTTTTTGGATAGAGAATCGTTGAGTTTGACCAAACGGTAAGTAAACCAGATCATAGGCAAGGTGATGCCCAATCCGCCGCCCACCAGCAGCCACAGCTTGTCCCACGGGGTATAATCCCCCAGAAAAAACACCGCCACCAGAAAGCCCACCTGAATGATGCGCCGTGCCACGTCCGAAACGGCATAGTGACGGGGGTGGTGGAGCAGCATATAGCGGGAAATGGCGTAACAGATTGCTCCAATGCCCACGCCCACCAAAAACGACAGCAGGGCACCGACCCAATTGGCATTCATTCTCATCACCTTCTTTTCTAACTGTATAGTATATCACGCTTCATCCGCTTTTGCAAGATGGCAAGGCAAATTGTTACAAAAAAATGCAGCATATGGGAGACACTTCGTAAAGAAGTGCTCTCCTATTTTTGCTGTAAAGAGAAAATGACACTTTCGGTTTGAAAGTGTCATAGTGGGTTACATACTTTGAGAAAGTTTATATCTTCCGAGAAAACAATTTTTCTTTTTCGGTTGGTAAAGTTATATTGCAAACTGTCGTTTGCAGTGATATTTTTGCTCTGCGGCAAAAGTGATATTGAAACCTTGCGGTTTCAGTTGTATTATATTCGCCCTTAAAACTGCCCGAAGGGCAATATCACTATGCGTAGCATAATATAACTGCGAAGCAATATCACTCGCCGTAAGGCGAATATAACTGAGGCGCACCTCCTTACGGAGTGCGCCTCATACCGCGCTTCCTTGTTGTTATACTAAGGATCTGCCTTCCCATTCTCGGGGGATGGGCAGGTTCATCAGGGTGGCGATGGTGGGAGCAAGATCCAAAATGCTCACCCGCTCCAATGCTTTGCCCGGTGTGAATTCCTTGCCCACGAACATCATGGGAATGGTCATATCTTCAGGAAGGTCGGTGCCGTGCATACGGTCGTGCCCCCCGTGGTCGGCGGTAATGAGCACGGTATACTCCTCGCCGCAGGCTTCGATCACCCGTTTTACGTTATCGATGGCCCAAGAAATGTAGTTGAGATAGGTGTCACTCATCCAACCCACGTCGTGACCGCCCTTTTCGTCGGTCTCTACCAGATACAAGAACACAAAGTCGGGATGCACCTGATCAATATACGTCAGCGCCTGATCGGTAAGAATGGCATCGGAATGGTCAAAGGAATAGGCATTCCGATAGTTGGCAATTTGCAAACTACCGGGACGGGAAAGATCCCGAATGGGCTCCCAGCCGAAGAAGAAGCCGCAAATTCCCCCTGCGCGGGAGATCTGTTCACACAGCCCGTCAACGGGGCGCACCTGCGGCATATACAGATTGGTGGTGGTACCGTGGCGTTCGGGAGTAACCGAATGGAACATAGACATATGGCAGGGCAAGGTCACCGAAGGGAACACGGTTTGGGCGTCCAGCGCAAAGGAGCCTATTTTCATCAGTTCCTCCACGTAGGGGTTGCCGCATTGCATGAACCCGTCGGGGCGCATGCCGTCAATGGAAATGAGAATGACTTTGTTATTCATGGCTATCTTCTCCTTTTGGTTTGATCAGCGTTAAGATCTCGCCCGCCAAATACAACGAGCCGAATATCACCACGGGACGGGTTTCGCCCCAAAGCGTGTTCAATAAATCTGCATCCACCTCGGCGGTGGCGGTTTCACAGTAAGGGGCAAAGATGTCCGCCACCTGTCGGGCGGGCAACGCCCTTGGATTATGGGGTGCAACACCAATCAGTTGACACAAATGTCCGCCCATCGCCCCCGCTAAATCGGCGGCGGCTTTATCACTCATCACCCCGCATACCCCCACGGCTTTTTGGTCACCCAAAAAGGCGGTCAAGGTTTGCGAGAGAGCCTGCGCCCCCTGAGGATTATGGGCGCCGTCCAACAAAATCAAGGGGTGGGCTCGCAACACCTGACACCGCGCAGGATGCACCGCCGTGGCAAGCCCTTGCCTGATTGCCTGCTCGGTTACGGGCAAGCGGGCGGCTTTGACCGTTTCGATGGCGGTGACTCCGTTATAGGGCTGATATCCGCCCCCAAGAGCCAAAGAATAGGTCTGCCCCCCATAGGCAAATCGGGTGGCGGCAGGCTTGATCTCCTTCACCGCAACGGCAGACGGGTTGGGCAAGATCACTTGGCTTTGTTGTTTGGCCGCTCGCTCCATGGCTACGGCAATGACTTGGGGTGGTTGATCGGGAGAAAGCACCACAGGCACGTTTTGTTTGATAATGCCGCATTTTTCGGCGGCGATTTGCTCCAAGGTATCCCCCAACAGATCGGTATGGTCTAATCCCACCGACGTAATAGCGGTAACAAGGGGGTGCGTGACCACGTTGGTGGCATCCAATCTGCCGCCCAGTCCTGTTTCTAACACCACAACGTCGCAGGCTTGCTCATAAAACCAGCAAAATCCCACAGCCGTGATAAAGGCGAATTGAGAAAGTTCTTCGCCAATCTCATCAGTAACGGCTTTCACCTTGGTGGCAAGGCGGGCGTACTCTTCGGCGGGAATCAGTTCGCCGTTTATTTGGATTCGCTCATAAAAAGACACCAGATACGGAGAGGTGAACAACCCTACCTTGTAGCCTGCGGCTTGGTAAATTGCGGCGGTCATGGCGCACACCGAGCCTTTACCGTTGGTGCCTGCCACGTGAATGACCGACAAGTTTTCTTGGGGATTGCCCAATTTTTCCAGCACCGCCTGCAAGCAAGCAAGGCCCGGCGTTTTGCCGAGCCTTTTTAACGAATGGGTATAAGTTAATGCTTGCTGAATATTCATAGGACTACCGATTTTGCATAGAAGCAATGCTCTCGTCGATGAGTTTGATTTTTTCTTGCAATTTTTGGGCGGCTTCCCGTTGATTGTCAACGATGGGCTTGGGTGCTTTGCTGACGAAGGCTTCGTTGTTCAGTTTTGCCATAACCCCCGAAAGCAGTTTTTCGGTTTGCTCTTTTTCTTTGGTAAGACGGGCAATTTCCGCTTCAAAGTCCACCAACTGATCCATAGGAATGTACATGGTAGCGTCGGCGGTAACAATGGAAACCGCACCGGGCAGATCAAAACTTTCGCCCACGGTCACGCTGGAGGCAGACGCCAATTTTTCAAAGAACACCCCACCGGTTTTAAAGGTATCGGCATATTTGGTGGCAACGTACACCGCCGCTTTTTTAGAGGGGGCTACGTTCATTTCGGCACGGCGATTACGCACGGCACGAATGCCATCCATGATCCGTTCAAACTCGGCGGCATCGGCGGCGAAGTTGAGGGCTTCATCATATACAGGCCAATCGGATTTCATCACGGTTTCGCCTTCGTGAGGCAGGGTTTGCCAGATTTCTTCGGTAATGAAGGGCATAAAGGGATGCAGCAGTTTGAGGGTGTTGGACATCACATATACCAATACTGCCTTGGCATCCGCTTTGGCGGCGGCATCGTCCCCGTTGAGGCGAACCTTGGAAAGTTCAATGTACCAGTCGCACAGCACGTCCCAAATAAAGTCGTACAGTTTGGCAACGGCGATACCCAGTTCGAATTTTTCCAGATTATCGGTCACTTCTTTTACCACGTCGTTATAACGGGTCAGAATCCACTTATCTTCCAAAGCAAGTGTTTCGGGCAAGTGGGGAGCGGCGACCTTTTCGTCCAGATTCATCAGCACGAAACGGGCGGCATTCCAGATCTTATTGGCAAAGTTACGGGAAGCTTCGGCCTTTTCGGGCATATACCGCATATCGTTGCCGGGGCTGTTACCGGTAGCCAAGGTAAAGCGCAAAGCGTCAGCGCCGTATTTGTCAATTTCTTCCAAGGGGTCAATGCCGTTGCCCAAGGATTTAGACATTTTACGACCTTGCGCATCCCGCACGATACCGTGCATCAGTACGGTATTGAAGGGCGGGGCTTGCATATTTTCAATTCCCGAGAAGATCATACGGGCAACCCAGAAGAAGATGATATCATAACCGGTTACCAAGGTGTTGGTGGGATAGAAATATTTCAAATCTTTGGTTTCGTCGGGCCAACCCAAGGTAGAGAAGGGCCACAAAGCAGAGGAAAACCAAGTATCCAAGGTATCTTCGTCTTGACGGATATGGGCACTGCCGCATTTGGGGCAGACGGTGACGCTGTCTTCTTTGGTAACTACGATCTCGCCGCAATCGTCGCAATACCATACCGGCAGACGGTGACCCCACCACAATTGACGGGAGATACACCAGTCGCGAATGTTTTCCATCCAGTTGTAATAGGTCTTTTCAAACCGTTCGGGAATAATGCGGATCTCCTTGTTGCGAACCGCTTCAATGGCGGGCTTTGCCAAGGGTTCCATTTTCACAAACCATTGGTAAGAAACCCAAGGTTCTACGGTAGTGTGGCAACGGTAGCATTCCCCAACGTTGTGTTTATGGGGTTCCACTTCCAGCAGGAAGCCGCCTGCTTTCAGGTCTTCTACCACCGCTTTACGGGCTTCAAACCGTTCCATACCGCAATATTTGCCGCCGTTTTCGTTAACAACCGCACCTTCATCAAAAATATTGATGACAGGCAGGTTATGGCGCAGACCCACTTCAAAGTCGTTGGGGTCGTGAGCAGGGGTGATCTTCACCGCGCCGGTACCGAATTCGGGATCAACGTAGGTGTCGGCAACGATGGGAATCTCACGATTCATCAAGGGAAGCATCAAGGTCTTGCCCACCAGATCTTTGTACCGTTCGTCATCGGGATGCACTGCCACGGCAGTGTCCCCCATCATGGTTTCGGGACGGGTGGTGGCAAGTTCAATATAACCGCTGCCGTCGGTAAGGGGATACCGCAAGTGCCAGAAAAAGCTGTCTTGCTCGGTGTATTCTACCTCGGCATCGGAAATGGAGGTCTTACAATGGGGGCACCAGTTAATGATGCGCTCGCCACGGTAAATCAGACCCTTTTCATACAAACGGGTAAATACTTCTTTTACGGCTTTGGAGCAACCTTCATCCATAGTAAACCGTTCCCGTTGCCAGTCGCAAGAAGAACCCAATTTACGAAGTTGGGTGGTAATGCGGTTGCCGTAGGTTTCTTTCCATTGCCAGGCACGTTCCAAAAATCCGTCACGTCCCAGATCTTCTTTGGTGATGCCTTCTTCCGCCATAGCGGCAACGATCTTGGCTTCGGTGGCAATAGAAGCGTGGTCGGTACCGGGCAGCCACAAGGCGCAATACCCCTGCATTCTGCGGAAGCGAATGAGGATATCCTGCAAGGTATTATCCAGCGCGTGACCCATATGGAGTTGCCCCGTAATGTTGGGAGGGGGCATTACAATGGTATAGGGCTTTTTGCTCTCGTCTGCCTCCATATGAAAATAGCCGTTTTCTTCCCAAAATTTGTAAAGGCGTTCCTCTACCGATTTGGGATCATAAATTTTATCCAGCTGTTTGCTCATTTTTTTCAGTCCTTTATTGTTTCTTCATCACATAAATCAACCGTTGACTGTCGTCTTTCGGTTGATCAAAGGTCAAATCATCATACACCGCAACCAAGGTGAATGTACCACGGGCGGCAGTTGCGATCTCCTGCGTGGTATACGCCCGCTCGCAGATATGCTCGGTGGAACGTGCATAGCCGTTCCCCTTAGGGACAAACAGATCCACCGTCATTCGGGTGGTCAGAGCCTCCGTTTGATTTTGCCACACACAGTACACGTCGGGGGTATCGTACACAAAGGTATTGTTGCCCAGCACCTGCTGATGCTTATAGGGAGTGTTGGCATCAAACACCAGCAACCCGTCGGGATCCAAAAAGAAATACAACCGTTCAAAAAAGCGGCGCAGATCTCCGTCCCCCGTCAAATGGTTTACACAATCATAGGTAGAAACCGCACCGTTGGACGTGCCGTACAGATCCAACTCCCGCAGGTCTTGACAAACCCACAAAATACCGCTGTCGGGCGGCGTTTCGGTCATAGCAATGCTCAACATTTCAGCCGATACGTCCACCCCGATCATATCCACACCCTTGTCTACCAGCAAACGGGTCATCCGCCCGCTGCCGCAGCCAAGGTCAATGAGGCTGTCGGGCGTCATGTTATGCCGTGCGAACACCTGCAGTAAGTAATCCCCACGCTCTTCATAATCCACCCGACCCATCAAACGGTCGTAATAGGTTGCAAAATTACCGTAACCGCTCATTGGTCATTCAGACGGGAAAGCACCATATCGTATCCGTCGTTGCCGTAGGCAAGGGAGCGATTGACGCGGCTGATGGTGGCAGTGGAAGCCCCTGTGGCTTTCACAATGTCGCTGTACACCTTTTTTTCTTTCAGCATGACCGCAACCTGATACCGTTGGGACATCGCCCGCAGTTCCTGCACGGTGCAAAGGTCGCCAAAGAAATCGGCGCATTCTTCTACGGTTTCTAAGGTCAAAATGGCACGAAACAACTCTTCGGCCGAGGAGATTTTCATTTTGTCATCCATTTTGTGCCACGTTCCTTTACTTATTTATCAAAAAAACTGTCGTGAACGGCTTGCACCGCACGGTCGGCATCCTTTTTGTCGATGAGCACCGAAATTTTGATTTCGCTGGTGGCGATCATCTGAATGTTGATGTTGTTAGCAAACAGAGCCTCAAACATCTGGCTGGCAACGCCGGGGTGAGATTCCATCCCTGCGCCAACAATAGACACCTTGGCAACGTCGGTATCAACCTTTACTTCCAGCGCGGTTTGCAGGCATTCCACGTCTTTCAAGGCTTCTACTACTTCGTCTTTTTGGTCGGCAGAAACGGTGAATACAATATCCTTGCTGCCGTCACGACCGATGGATTGCAAAATAATATCTACGTTGATCTTGGCTTGGGACAAAACCGAGAAGATCTTATAAGCCATGCCGGGAACGTCGGCAATACCGACGATAGTTACACGTGCTACGTTATTGTCTTTGGCTACGCCGCGAATTAACATTTTTTCCATAGTGTTTGCTACCTCCTTAACCTTGGTGCCGGGCACCCGCTCTAAACTGGAACATACTTCCATGTTTACGTTGTATTTTTTGGCCATTTCTACCGAACGATTGTGAAGCACTTGGGCACCCAAGGTGGCAAGTTCCAGCATTTCGTCGTAGGTGATCACATCTAATTTCTTTGCGCCGGTTACTTTACGGGGATCGGCGGTGTACACCCCGTCCACGTCGGTAAAGATCTGGCACAGATCGGCCTTCAGGGTGGCGGCGATGGCAACGGCGGTGGTATCCGATCCGCCACGGCCCAGGGTGGTGATATCGTCGTATTTATTGATGCCCTGGAAGCCTGCCACGATAATAATGTTGCGGCGGGACAGTTCCATATTCAACCGCTCGGTATCGATCTTTTTGATGCGGGCGTTGCCGTAGTTGGAATCGGTTTGCATACCGATCTGCCAACCAAGCAGCGAAATAGCGGGCAAGCCCATCGCCTTAATGGCCATGGTAAGCAACGAGGCGGACATCTGTTCCCCTGCGGTCATCAGCATATCCAACTCCCGCTTGGAAGCGCGGGGATTGATCTCGGCCGCTTTTTCGATCAGATCGTCGGTGGTGTCGCCCTGAGCGGAAACCACAACCACCACATCATTGCCTGCACGGTAGGTGTCGGCAATAATGGAGGCTACGTTGCGTACCCGCTCGGCATTGGCTACCGAACTGCCGCCGAATTTTTGAACAACTAACATGAGTTCATTCCTCCAGACTATTCACAAACCCAGAATACGTTAATGGGTTCGATTTGCATACTTAATGATTTGAGTTTTTCTTCCATTTCCCCAACGGGGGCTTTGGGAATTACAAAAGCGATCTCGTGAGCGGGAGCATCGGCATAATCCAAGGCTTCCACACAGCCGAACACTTGATTTACCTCATCATAAGCGGTTTCAATGTTGGCGGCTTTGGCGTGTACGTAGACTGCCATTTGTTCGCTCTTATAATCGTCCACGTAATCGGGCGCGCCGTCTTCCCAGAAAATGGCTTTGCGGGCTTCCTTATGCCGCGCGCAGTCGATCATATCGGCAACCACGGCGCTGGCGGTGGGCAGTTTGCCTGCGCCTTTGCCGTAGAACATCACGTCACCGGTGGCGTCCCCCCGTACCATAATGGCATTGAACACGTCGTCTACCATAGACAGCGGGCTCTCCTTAGAAACCAGCATAGGGCTGACGGTGCATTGCACCTTACCGTTTTCTTGCATACGGGTGCGGCCGATGAGCTTGATCACGCTGCCGTGTACCTTGGCAAAGGCTACGTCGGTTTCGGTGATCTTGGTAATACCCTCGGTGCGCACCTGCGCGGGATACACGTGTTTGCCATAAGCAATGGATGCCAGAATACAGATCTTGCGGCAAGCGTCGTGACCGTCCACGTCGGCAGAGGGATTGCGCTCGGCATAGCCCAATTGTTGCGCCAAAGCCAGCGCATCGTCAAAGGCCATTCCCTCTTTAATCATTTTAGTCATAATAAAGTTGGTGGTTCCGTTTAAAATACCTAAAATTTCGGTAATGGTATTGGCCGCCAGACATTGGTGAATGGGGCGGATAATGGGAATCCCCCCGCCAACGCTTGCTTCAAACATATAATTTACGTTGTGCTCCTTGGCAAGCGCCAACAACTCTGCGCCCTTGGCGGCAACCAATTCTTTATTGGAGGTGACCACGCTTTTGCCTGCCATCAGCAGTTGCTTGGTGTAATCGTAGGCGGGTTTGAGTCCCCCCATCACCTCGGCCACCACCGTGACCTCGGGGTCACTGAGAATATCGTTAAAATCAGTAGTAAATTTGTCGCTGTAAGCAAGTCCCGGGAATTCCCGCAGGTCAAGAACGTGTTTCAGTTCCAAAGATTCCCCTGCTCTCGCTTCGATACTGTCCCGATTCATATAAAACAGTTCCACAACACCGGAGCCTACAACCCCGTGTCCCATCACTGCCAATCCTTGCATTTTTGTCATCCTTCCTGTTGGTAGAATCGTATACGGGAACATTATACAACACTTTCACACTTTAATCAAGTAAAATTTCACGCTTTTAAGCGGTAAATTTTTGACCGATTGCACAAAAAAAGCGGGAGGCTGACAAGCAAAGCCTCCCACGGATTTTTTATTGTTCTTTGCGCCTGCTCACAACCAGCCACGCCGCCGACAGCAACAGCAGGCCGCCGCTGACGAAAATAACCGCCGACTCGCCGGTTTTGGGGTTCTCTCCCTTCGGCTCGCTTTCTTCCACCGACGGGAATTGCGCCTTTTGGGTTACGATCCGTCCCTTTGCGTGGGCATACTCTTCACCGATCACGCCCCCCAGATGCGCCACGATGTATTGCTCCAGCACCTCCACATCCAGCACGCCGTCGTTTTTCACTACCTTGGCGTTTTTGAACATGGTCGCGCCGCCGCCCTGCTCTAACAGCAGATAGCTGTGGGATGCCACCGTGTAGGTCTTTGCAAGGTCGATGGGCAAATAGGTACGGGTCGTCTTGTCCAGCACCTTTACGTCAGACACCCGACGCTCTCCTTGTACCTTGACAAACATCAGATTTTCGTCCAGCACCACGGGGGAAGGAATCTCGCCGTTAATGGCAAAGGTGATGCCCGATACCTGTTGGAAGGTGCCGTCCTCGTTGGGATAGTTCACCACACCCAATTCCAGCATATCCACGATCTGCTGACCGGTTGCCTCCACCACGCATACGTTATTGTTAAAGGGGAATACGCTGAGGATATCATTAAAGGTCACGTCTCCCGCGCCCATATCCGCACGGATGCCGCCCCCGTTTTGCAAGCCGATATCCGCCCCCATCACCACGCGGTAAGCGTCGGCGCACAGGTCGCCCAGATTGGTCTCCCGATTGCGGATAATCCGCTGACCGTTTTCATCCACAGTGGTCAGATCCACCTTGCTTTCGCCGATTTTGCGGTTGCCCAGCTTACCGTATTCTTGGTTGATGGCAGCAATATAATCCACCACCGCCGGATCCTCGGCTTCATAGACTTCGGTCGCCACCAATCGGGTGGTAAATTTGCCCCCCGACAAGGTAAGCTGACCGATGTATTGGAATTTCGTACCGGTTGAGGACAAAAGTACCCCATCTCCGTTTTTATCAGCCACCGTCAAGGCTTCCACCACGCTGTGGGAGTGACCGTCCAACACCACGTCCAGTCCTGCGGTATTGGCGATCAAGGCTTGCGCACTCCATTGCTCATACACACTTTCGGTGCCCAGATGCGTCAAAGCGATCACGTAATCCGCTCCTTTTGCCACGGCGGCATCAATGGTATTCTGCACCGTTTGGTACAGATCGGCACCGTGAAAGGTGTAAATATAGTTGCCCTGCTCGTCCATAAACTGAATGGGGGACGAGGAGGTAATGGTATCGGGAGTGGTAACGCCGATATAGGCAATATCGGTCTCCCCGTAGGACACGATGGTATAGGGTTGGAACAAGGAGGCATCCTCCCCGATTTTGCCAAAGTTGCAGCAAACAGGCTTGGTGTTCATCAAAGCAGTCAATTCCTGTAAGCGGGGAAGCTTATAGTCAAACTCGTGGTTGCCCAACGTAAAGGCATCATATCCCACCAGATTCATTGTATTCACAATATATTCCCCTTGCGAAACGGCACCAAGGCTGCTTCCCTGCACAAAGTCCCCCGACGAAACCAACCCCACGTAAGGTACTGTCTGCGCCAGTTCCTTTTTCATCGCCGACAACTTCGCATAGCCCTCAATGGCGCAATGGACGTCATTTTCATACAGAATAACCAGCTCTGCCGCATCCGCCTGCACGCCGAAGGAGAAAACCGAAAGCAGCAATATCGCCGCCAAACACCATGCCAATCCTCGTTTTTTCATCAAAATCTCTCCCCTGTGTTAATTGAGTCCCAAGAACAACTGCACCCAAGCGTAGCCGATGTATCCCTCTTGGGTAGCAGGAACAACTCCTACCATCATATGCGTAAAATCTTCACTTAAAATATTCTCCCGATGCCCTTGAGAATTCATCCAAGCCTCCATCACCTGGGCAGGAGTGACCTGCCCCATGGCGATGTTTTCTCCTGCGGCGTAATAGGGAATGCCCGTAAGCACCGTAAAGCAACTGCTCCCGTCGGGACGAGTGTGAGAAAATACCTGATCGGTCTCTTGGGCTCGAATATCAGCCGCTGACTGACCCGCTACGTAGTAGGTAAGAGGCGAGAGTCCCGCCTTTTGCCGTTCTACGTTGACCAGCCGCAGTACCTCAGCTTCCATTTCGCCGATGGCAGGGGTTACGATGGGAGGCAGTTTGGGAAGCTCCCGTTCTTCAAAAGCATCGCACAAGGCGCAGTCCCGCCGTGCCAGCCCTGCCTGATCCCGAGTGGCAGGCGTTACCTCTTGCCACACCTCCCACCAATGCACGGTAACCGTTTCGGGGGTGTCCAACAAAGTCGGCTTGCCCACGGTGTGCTTTAAGATCTCCAACGCATCGTTGGCGCCCACGTTCCCGTCACGGGTAACGTCCGCCGCAGGCAACATACGGTCGTTTTCCGACTTGCCCACCACCAGCTTCAGCACTTCCAGCGCATCCTCCGCACCGATCTTGCCATCCAGCGTCAGATCCCCGTACAGGGTGTAATGCGCTCCGTATTCCTCTTGCGCCGTCACCAAAGTGGGAAACGCCAGCATCAAAGGAACAATAACCAGCCATACGAGCCATCGGTATTTCATGAAAAACTCCTCTTTTCATTTCGTCGTTACCCAATCATTATGCCATACTACGTGACATTTTGCAAGGCTTTCCTTGCAAAAGAAAAGCCCCTTTGCCATAGGGCAAAGGGGCTTGGATTTCAATCAACGGATTGATTGTATTACTTACAGAGCCATTTCCAATTGAACGAAACGATGTTCATTGGTGATGAGCATCTTTTGGTTAAAGGTCAGGGCGTTGTAAGCGGCACGGGCGGCAGAAATAGCGGCCTGATCGCCGGGTTGAATCGCGTCGATCATAGCGGTTACTTCGGCAACCAGTTTGGCATCATTTTCCAGTTCTTGCAAGCGAGCCAGATTGGAAACCTTTGCCTTTTGCGCGTCGGTCAGAGCATCGTAAGCGGCGCGAGCGGCGGCAATGCCCTTCTTGTTGGCGGCAGTCTTGAAGACGGCAATCTTGTCTTCTACTGCTTGTGCGGCGGCGGTATCAGCGGCGGATTCTTCGGCGGCTTTTTCCAGAGCGACGATAGCAGCTTCGGCAGCTTCCAAAGCGGCTACGTTGTCAATCAGAGCTTTTTGAGCATCGGTCAAGTCATCGTAAGCGGCGCGAGCGGCTTCTACAGCGGGTTTATCGTCCAAACTTTGCACGTTGAGAGCGTTGATTTGATCGGTTACGCTCTTTGCTTCAGCCTTGTCGATGGCTTCTTGATCCGCTTGTGCCTGCAACGCATCAATCTTGGCTTCCGCATCCACCAGTTTTTGCAGGTTGGTAACCAAATCCTTTTGGGTATCGGTCAGCTCATCATAAGCAGTTCGGGCGGCTACCACGGCGGGCTTGTCGTCTAAACTTTGCACGTTGAGAGCATCAATTTGCGCAACCACATGGGCGGCTGTTTCCTCGTCGGTAGGACCTACCAAATCCAAGGTAAACGAAAACTGATTCACGTCCAGGAACCATTGATCCTGCACCGAGGAATAGGTTTCTACCTGCACTTGTCGACCGTCTTCCGAGAAATAGAACATGGTGATCATACCGGCGGGTTTTTCCAGGTCAACGTTTTGATGATCGGACAGAATCTGGGTCACGCAGTTGCCCTTTTCCCCTTGCTTCTGCCGCACAAGCACTTTTTCGCTGATTTCATGACCGCAAACCACCATAGCAACGTTTTCGTTGCCGTTGACCAATTCCTCCCAGATCCGTTTGCCCTCATCGGTCAATTCACGATTGGGGAGCATATAAGAGTGAGTGGTGATGATGACGTTATGGTCGGGATGTGCTTTCACCACTTGATCTGCCCAGGACAGCGCATCCACTGTGGGGCTAAAGTCAAGAGTAAGCAACAAATACTTCACCTGACCCACCGTCATGGTTTTGTACGTGTTGCGCATATCGCCGTACATACCGTCTACGGTACCGCCGTATTGGTCGACAGAAACATATTGATTGAACTGATTAACACTGTCGTGATTCCCACGAATCAAATTGTACGGCACCACGCCGTCCAACGTATGGATCGATTCCATAGCGGTTTCCCATTCTCGCACGGTGTCATCCTGAGTAATATCCCCCAGACCGAACACGAATTGAATCTTTTTCTTTACCACGTTGTCGGTCAGCCAGTTGTAAACCTTGGGGAACAGGTCGGGATTGTTCTTATTTAAGTATTGGGTATCTCCCACAAAGGCAAAGGAATAAGCATAGTCCCGAATGGCAGGACCCTCTTGGGCCAAGCGAACACGCTGTACCACAGGATTTTGGTTGTCGCTTTGGTCGGGGATGGTGGTAAAACCATCGGTAAGCCCGCTCATATCATAGGCCACCAATAAACCGTCCTTATCCCAAGCATTTCTGTCTGCCCGAATCTCCTCATCGGTACGGGCATCGGCGTAAATGGCCAACGATTTCATGCGACCTTTGAAATAGCCGGCATTGCCATCGGTATAGTCACCGCCCAGATAAAAGGCAGTGGTAGGTTGCCAGCCGTCATCTGCGATGGTCAAGGATTGTTTGTGCTCTCCCTCTATATAGCAATGGATCATGCCCGCCTTTTGGTCCCGCACCAAGGCAAGATGTGTCCATGTGCGATAGGGAACAGCCACCTGATCAAACACATATTGAACCGACTGACCGTATTGGTCGTACAGGGTGATCTGAGGTTGCGCCAATCCATTGATCTCCACGTTCATGGCGGGGTTGTTGCTTCCCACGGTACCCAACACAACGTTTTGTTGATTGCGGATGCGTTCGGGAATATACAAGGTTGCCTCCACCGTACCAAAGGCGCTGCCCAGCTCGTTCTTGATGCGATATTGCGAGGTTGATGCAAAGGTGATACCTTCCACACCGTCCCGCGCTTCTTCCAACAGTTCCAATACGCTCAAATTGGCAACCAGTTGCTTGGCAGTATGGGACAATCCATCATAATTATTTCTGGCTTTTGTCAGATCGGCAGCCTGCTTGGTTTGATAAGCCTCAGCAATATCATGGATCACTGAAAAAGCGGCTTGCTGATGGGTCGTATCTTGCGTTGCCACATCAGCGCTGACAAAACGAAAATCGTCGAAAATCAGCACGTCACCCTTTTGCATATTGGGCACGGTGGACCAGCGCAAACGGAAATATTGGGCATTGGTGGCCATGGTCAGATCATCCAGCGGAATGACCACACGGTTCCAACCGGCCTTTAATCCGTTAACATAGGTTTTGAAAGCGGCTTGATCGGTGGATTTTGCCACCGCATACGCTTGCGCCTGATCCCAATCCATGGTGCTCTTGGTATCATGATCATACACGTACAAATCGGTCCAACCGGTAGCGCCATCCAGCATGCCGTCTCGGGAAAGCCAAAGGTTAAAACTCATGTAATACGCGCCGGAAATATCAACACTATAGGGCAGAGACGCAAACAAGAAAAACTGATTCTGTCCCGCATTTTCTTTGGCAACACATTGATAGGCGCCGCTGCCTTCGGTATAATTCACCTGATTGACGGTGCCGTCGTTATCGGCAAAGAAGGTAGAAAACCAATCGGTATCAGCCGAGGCAAATTGTACGTCGACGCCGGTACGGATCGCCATTGCCTTGTCTAACAGCCCATCGGGAATATACCGTTTGGCTTCAAGGGACAACTCTGCGTAAGCGGCTTTTGCCTCATCGGTATTTCGTTTGGCAATCCCCTGTGTCATCAAAGCGATCACCGCCTTGGCCCGGTTGCGCACGGGCGCTACTTCATCCAAAACGATTTGATTGACAAAACGGAAATCGTCAAACAAATATACGTCGCCTTGTTTTGTACCGGGAACGTTTCCGATCCGCAAGCGGAAATACTGAGCGGCTTTCCCGTCGGTAACGGTGGAATCCAACGGAATCACAATATGATTCCAACCGGCTTTCAGCCCCTCAAAGCAAGCACGGAAATTCTTTTGGGCATCCGAATTGTTGGAATTGGACCCACCGGCGGTAGCCAAGGCATAAGGCTGTGCTCCGTCCCAGCTAAGCGAGCCTTTTCCTTCGGCAGACCACACGTACAGGTCGGACCAGCCCGAAGTTCCGTCGAACACCCCATCACGAGGCACCCACAGATCAAAGGTCATATACTGTGCACCGGTAATATCTACAGGTGTTTGCACGCTGCTGGCGTACATAGTAAACGTGTTACCGTCTTCTTTGGCAACGCATTCAAAAGCGCCGTCACCTTGGGTATAGTTATAGGTAATCACCTTGCCGTCGTTATTCGTATAATAGGTGGATACCTCGTCGGTATCCATGCTCATAAAGGGCACGTCTACGTCATTGGCTACGATTGCGGCCATTTTCTCCTTCACCGCCATCAGCTTATCGGCACCGATCACGTAAGATTCATATCCGTCGCTCAACCCTTCAAAAGCATCCACCACCGCTTTGACCGTGTCGTAGTCGGTACGGCTTAAGGATTCGGCGGCAGGCAGAGAACGGATCAACACCGTAACGTCCTTGGCGGCATTGATTTTTTGCCATTGATCATAATACACGTCGGCACTGATAAAACGGAAATCGTCAAAATATATCAGGTCGCCTTTCTTGACGTTATAAAACTCATCCTGCCCGTTGGCTTGCACCCGCAAACGCAGGCTGACCAGATCGGTAATGTCGGTAACCTGATCCAGTTGAATGGCCACGTGGTTCCATCCCGCCTTCAATCCCGTGAAGGCTTTGCGGGTATAATCCGTATTGATTGACGCTTGACAAGTAGAGGTATAGCTTTCGCTGTAATTGTTGGGGTGAGCCGCATCATCCGCTCGCATATCGGTCCACATCAAAGAAGCGCCATCGTAGTAATTATCCCGAGGCACCCACAGATCAAAGGTCAGATACTGCGCTCCCGCCACATTGCACGTTGTGCCGTTCTTGCGCAAAAACAGCGTAAGATCATTGCTGTCTTCTTTTACAAGACAACGGATCGAACCGGTTCCTTCCAGATAGTTTTCGTTGTCGGTATAGCCGGTATTTTCATGGTAATAGGTTTCCATTTGTCCGCCGTTCCATTGATCCATATTGCGGAACTGTACGTTTACGTTCGTTTTCATTCCAACGGCGTTTTCCAACAATTCGGACGGTACGTAAGCTTTGGCTTCTGCCGACAATTGTTCATATGCCGCCATGGCAGCAGTCACGTCGCCCGTGTTCATTCCTTTGGCAAACAATGCAATCACCTGCTTTGCCTGTGCGCGCACCGGCACTACTTGCTCCAGCACATCCTGACTGACAAAGCGGAAATCGTCAAAAATCACGGTTTCATTGAGTTTCAGACTGGCTACCGTAGAAACCCGCAAGCGGAAATACTGAGCACCTGCTCCGTTGGTCACTTCGGCATCCAAAGGAATGACCACCGTGTTCCAGCCTGCTTTTAACCCGTGAAAATTGGCACGAAAATTGTTTTGCTCGGTCGACGTGTTGGAATTGGATTTGCCGGCGGTGGCAATAGCATTGGGCTGTGCGCCATCCCACGAGTAGCCGTCTTTTCCTTCTTTGGTCCAGACGTACAGATCCGACCAGCCGGAGGAGGTATCAAACATACCGTCCCGTTCACACCACAGGTCAAATACCATGTGGGTGGCACCGGTAATATCCACCGCATTTTGCACGCCGCTGGCATACATATGAAAGTTATTGCTTCCCTCGGCGTCTTTGGTAACGCAAGAAAAAGCACCGCTACCTTCGGTATAGTTTTCAGCGGTAATCGTCCCGTTGTTATCCTTAAAATAGGTAGAGCATTCGTCTGTATCCATAGACATAAACTGCACGTCCACCCCGGTTGCGGCCGACGCCGTCAAACCGCCCAGGGGCAGAGCCGTCAGCAACAGACACAGGACCAAAAACAAACTGAGTTTTCTTTTCATTGTGATTCCTCCTATATTGACAAATCATTGCTTTGCTATTATTATAATACATATAATTCCGTATAACATTCAACATCGTTTTATATACGAATTCAGAGGTGAAAGCTCATGCCGTTATATCCCGATGGTGAAATGTGGGATATTCATGAAAATTCCCATCAGCGCAAGCTCTACACCTGCCACGATGTGACCGTAGAGGGACTACACGCGATTGGCTGGCAATGGTTTAAGCAAACCAAGCTGTATATTCCCCCCCATCACCACAAGCAATGTTTTGAATTCCATTACGTTCAGGAAGGACGCATCACCTTTCGGGTGGACGATAGATCCTATACCGTGAACAGCGGTCAGGTGTTTGTTAATTTCCCCAACGAGACCCACGGTGCCGACCGCCAAGAATTGTTCGTAGGTCACAAAATGTTCTGGTTTGATCTGAAAATGCAAAAGCAGATCTTGGGACTCTCCGACCAAGCCAGCCAGGTTCTTTTGCACCGATTGGGGGAACTGAATCAGCGGATCTATTCGGCAGACGAGGGAATGAACGCCGCCATAGAAGAAGTCCTTCGTTACAGCTGCTCAAGCGACGAATATTATCAACAATACGCCGCCAATCAGTTAGCTTATTTTCTTCATCAGCTGGTTCAAAAAAATATTCCCTCCCAAGAGAAAAAAGTGTCCGCAGAAGTCCAACAAGCGTTGGATTATATGCAGAACCACTTGCATCGTAACGTCACATTGAACGAAATCGCTGTCGCTGTGGGATATTCCCTGCCCACATTAAAGTTAAAATTCAAAAAAGAGATCGGGATTTCACCGGCAGGCTATTTCGTCAGTTTGCGAATCAACCGAGCGAAACAATTATTGCAACAGGGGTATTCCGTAACCGAAACCGCCAATGCGCTGGATTTCTCTACCCCAAACTATTTTGCCACCGTGTTTCATCGGGTCACCAATATGACCCCATCGGCATACAAAAGTCAAAACGGTAGGAAGGATTAACCTTCCTACCGTTTTATTATGAATGGATGATCAATGGTTTACCAACCGATGGTAAACTGATTCTGCTGTTTAAAGGCAAGATCGTGGTGCACGGGGGAAAAATAATTCAGGTCCACCGTTTTGCCGCCGTCACGAAAGCGCAACATCAGCAGCAGTCCCACACCGCCCCGCGTACCGTCTACGTCTTGGGAGTTGGCCATGATCTGATGCACCACATTGCCGTGAACACCCCGATCGGCCCGATAATTCAGCGAGCCGGGATCGTGGGCCATACGGTCGTGTCCGCAGATCACCAGAATCACGTTGGGGTGCTGACTGACAAGGTCATTCCAAAGCGCCTGCCCGTTAGGCGCATACTGCCCGTACTGATTGCTGAGATATTGATGGGTCACTATGATGGTTTGATGATGGGGATGGCGGGCGATCACCTCGTTTGCCCATGCCACGGTGTTGGGCTCGGGCGAAATTTCCAACGACACCACCAAATACCGATTGCCTGCCGCTTCAAAGCAAAAGTAGGTGTTTTCGGAATTGTTGGGAGTCATAGTACCGCCGTAGGAGTCAAACCCGCTCAAAACCGACCAAGGGAAATACTGATTGAACAGTCGGGTATCCCGCCCATTCCCCGGGGTGTAGTCGTGGTTGCCGTAGCAGACCGAATACTCGATCCCCGCCGACCGCAGTTTTTGAAAGGCGTCCGCCGCCGTTTGGTATTCCACCGTATTCATGGCGTGACCGTTCCAGGTCACGTCCCCCACGTCAATGACAAAACGAATATTTTCTTTGTCTTTGTTGGCTACGATCCAATCCATTAAACGATTGAGCTTTTCGGGATAAATGGCGGTCAGCTCTTGCACGTCGGGAATGACTACCATAGAGTACTCCCCCGGTGAGGGGGTGTGGTCGTATACCCAATCCATCCAAAAGGGATCGCTATCCTTATATTGTTCACGCAGTTGTTCTGCCGAAGGGTTCATACGGATTCATCCTATCTGTGGTTGTTTTAAGGTATTATACCATCGTTTTTCCCACAATGCAACAAAAAGCGGATCGCCCGAAGGTGATCCGCTTTAACTATGAGAGGAAGTTATTGTTCCACAGGGAATTTGTCGATTTTGCCGACCACCTTTTTCAGGATGTTGAGGGCATCGGTGGCATCGGCTTTGCTGTTGCCGTCGGTGTCGGCTTTCACAAGTTGTTCATCGGTCAAGGTGACTTTACCAACCACGCTTTTGAGCACTTCCAGCGCGTCCACGGCTTCTACCTTTCCGTTGCCGTCCACGTCACCGTAGGTGACGTCAAGAATCGGTTCATCTCCCACCAAATCCAGTTCAACCGTAAACTGATTGGTGGTAGAATACCATTTTTGCTGAATGGTAGAATACCAACGTACTTGTACGGTTTTTCCATCTTGTGAAAAGTGCAACATAGCCACCATACCAAGCATACCCTGACCGCTGTGATTGGTATCAATCTCTTGGGGATTGATCAGCATGGTGGTTACGGTATTGCCGTGCACACCCTTGGTTTGGTTCACCACAATTTGGCTGGAAGACACGTGACCGGCCAATACCATCGTAATATTGGGATACCGCGAAATCAACTTATCCCACATATCGTCGCCATCGTTATATCCTCGGGTACCATTGGCATAATCGCCCTTCATCGTGGGGCCGTTATCCTCCGCATCATGGGTGGTACCGTCTGTATCCAAATAGCTGTGGGTATTGATGATTACATTGTGCTCAGGATGTGCTTTAATCACGTTGCCAGCCCACGCAAGAACGGCGTCCGAAGGGCCGTAATCCAGATTAACAAGCAAATATTTGATTTGACCTATTTCCAGAGTTTGCCAGGTATTCAGCATGGTGCCGTCATAACTGCCGAAGGTTGTGTGGGAAAAATCCGAAGCAGGAAAATATTTATTGTATTGCTGGATGGTATCGTGATTACCACGCACAATGGAATAAGGGATTATTCCGTCTAACCGATGGTATTGCTCTTGATTTGCCAACCATTCCCGATCGCTGTCAAGGTCGGTGATATCGCCCAGACCGATCACATATTGCAGGTTAGTGGATTCTTTCTTTTCCAGCAAATAATCAAATATGCGAGGCAGGTTTTCGGGGTAGCGGTTGGAAACCGACTGGGTGTCGCCGATGACGGCAATCGTATAGGCATAGTCGTCGGTTTGCGGTTCTTGGGATACCAACCCGAAGGAAGTTTTCAGAGGAATCATATCGTTGTGATTGTCACTCGTATCTTGCACCACAGCGGCATTTTGCTCTGCCGAAGACAAATCATAAGCAAACAACAAACGATCGGATCCCGGGGCATCAACATCCCCTTTGATTTCCTCGGGGGTACGCACGTCGCTGTAAGCAGCCACATTCAGCAGTTGACCTTTAAAATGAGAAGCATTGCCCCCTCGCAAGTCACCGCCGATAAACAGCGGGCTGTGAATACTGCCGGTATATTTAATGCGGGAGGAAATGGTTTGTGCCAATTCCCCATTGATGTAGCAAGACGCCGTTTTCGTGGCAGGATCAATGGTCACCGCAATATGCATCAGTCCGCCGGTGCGCACGTCGGTTTGTGTAAACAAGAAGTGTTGTTGCGCTATGCCGGAAATATACATCCGCACCTGACCGTTGGTATAAATTTCAAAGGAATACACCTGCAGGTTACCGGGAGAGTTGCCAAAAATCACACCGCCTTGGGCATCATCGGCAAAATCCTTTGGCAAGCAAATGGTGGCTTCTACCGTCAACGGAAGTTTGTCGATGGTATCTTCCGTTTGATAGGTGTTGGTGGTATCAAAGCGCCACAAAGAATTCATATCCACGTCGGGTTTGTCCAACGGTTCATAGGTAGGCTTTTCAAGTTCGGTGCCGCCGGAAGAACCGCCACCGTCGGACGTGCCGCCGGAGGGATCTTCCACAGGCGGCGTGGGCAACGCATTCCACTTGTGGGCATTGGTTACCAGCGCCTTTTGCGCATCGGTAAGAGCGGTATATGCTTGCCACGTATCATACAACTCCTGAGGAGAGGAAGCGGCGGTCAGCGCGCTCAAAGGCGCAATAACGTCCTTGGCGGCAAGGGTATCGGCATACGCCGCACTCGATAAATAGGCTTGGTTCACAAACCGCACGTCATCCAACATAAACACCGTATCTACATCAAAGGTGGCTGATGAAAAGTAGAAACGGAAATTATGTAAAACGGTACTAACGGCAGAGGAGTTGTTGATCGGCAACACAATGTGATTCCATCCGCTTTTAATATGTTCAAACTGTGAACGAAGAGTAGTGTTATCGATATATCCGCATTGGTTGTTATCCCAGTTGGCGGCATTGGAGTTCAGATTGATGGTGCCGCTACCGAAATAAATGTCCCACTTCGCAACGTCACTGATGTAAAAATCAAAGATCATATGCGTAGCACCGTCAATATCCGTACCCGCCGAGGTGGCATAGTTTTTACAACGAACATACCAGAAAAGTCCTGTACGCTCGAACTTCCACTCATACCGCACGGCAGCAGAGCCTTCGGTATACGGTGCCGACAGGGTACGGCTGGGGGTTCCTTCGTTATCAAGCCCTTCCGTAAAATCCATGGAATGGAACTGAACGTTCACCGGCTCCAAACCCACGCCGCCGTAATTGGGCACCAGTGCTTTTTGGGAATCGGTCAACCCCTCGTAAATGGCATAGGCTGCATCAAGTTCATCTTGGGAAGAGTGGACGGTCAGCTTACTAAATGCAATGGTGGCTTGTTTGGCGGCAACCATATCGGTATAGTCAGCACTATCAAGATAGGCTTGATTGACAAACCGCACATCGTCCATAATGGCGTAAAATCCGGTTTGGCAAGTAGCCCCGGAAAAATAAAAACGGAAATTATTTAAAGCCGTAGAAGTAGCCGCAGAAGTGTCAATGGGCAAAATCATATGATTCCAACCGGTTTTTACGGTAGCAAAAGCGCTTTTCATGGTATCTACCGTTACTTGACCGCAGGCGTTGTTGTCCCATCCGTCTCCGTTGTTGTTCAAGTTGATGCGAGTGCCGCCGGAGCCGCCGGGGAACAGTTCCCACTTGGCGGTATCACTGATGTAAAAATCAAATATCATATGGGTAGCACCGGTAATATCCACCGAAGTTGTTTCGTAATTGTCGCAACGAACATACCAAAACAACCCGCCAGTACGGGCATCTGTCCATTCAAATTTGACCGCACCGGTTCCTTCCGTATAAGGGCTTACCACAGAGCGGCTTACCGTGCCTTCGTTAGAAAGCCCCAAAGCGTTGTCCATAGCACGAAAGGGAATGTTCACTATTTCGCTTGTTATTTTTTTCGCATTAAATACAAAAGTTTTTTGGGAATCGGTCAAGGCATCATAAGCTGAACGGACGGCGGCAATCTCTTCTTTGGTAGAAGTATTCGTCAAAGCACTGATTTGAGCAATCACGTCTTTGGCGGCCACCGTATCAGTGTAGTCAGCACTATCAAGATAGGCTTGATTGACAAACCGCACATCGTCCATAATGGCGTAAAATCCGGCCTGGCAAGTAGCCCCGGAAAAATAAAAACGGAAATTATTTAAAGCCGTAGAAGTGGCCGCAGAAGTTTCGATGGGCAAAATCATATGATTCCAACCGGTTTTTACGGTAGCAAATGCGCTTTTCATGGTATCTTCCGTCACTTGACCGCAGGCGTTGTTGTCCCATCCGTCTCCGTTGTTGTTCAAGTTGATGCGAGTGCCGCCGGAGCCGCCGGGGAACAGTTCCCACTTGGCGGTATCACTGATATAAAAATCAAAGGTCATGTGGGTGGCACCGGTAATATCCACCCCCGGGGAGTTGGCGTAGTCATCGCAACGAATATACCAAAACAGTCCCCCGGTACGGGCGGCGGTCCATTCAAATTTAACGGCACCCGCCCCTTCCATATAAGTAGAAGAAACCGAACGGGAAACCGTGCCTTCGTTGCTCAGGTCGACAGTAGTGTCCATGCTTTTGAACTGAACATTTACTGCGGTAGTTTCAGCGGTCGAAGCCACCGCAAACAAATGAACCAACATAAGCAATGACAACAATAGCGCCATATACTTTTTCAGATTATTTTTCTTCATGAGTGCTCCTCCTTTTTCTGTTGACAAACCAGATTAATTTCATTATAATTGGCATATGATTTTTTTGCATTCTATTTTTACTGTCAAATAAATTCAAAGGTTTGGTGCATATGAAACAACACGCTGTCGCCTCAGTCGAAACCTATCACGTTCGAAAAGGTCACCCATTTTTGCCTGATTCCACCAACTATACGTTTGATGAAATGGCGGTGGATGGTTTAGCCTGCTTTTGCCTGCGGTATCTGAATATGGGCAAGTTTCCTGTGGGGAATCATTATCATCCTGGACGCTTTGAATTTCAGTATGTAAAAAGCGGGGTGGTAACCTTTGCCGTAGGAGAAGAAACCTACGAAGTCAGCGGCGGCCATGTGTTCGTCACCTTCCCCGATGAGGTTCATTCGATTCCGGGGGGCTCCTCTTCCGGCCATACTATTCTATACTTTCAACTGGAAGATAAGGACACCTTTTTGCAAATGGATGCTATGAACACTGGGTTGTTGTCGGAACAATTGCACCAATTACAAAAGCGGGTAATTCCCGTGAATCAATTTATGGATTATTGTTTAACCAATGCATTTAATTTAGCATTTTTCCCCAATGAATTTCAACGGCAATGTGTTGCCAATCAGGTGTGTTCCTTCCTGCATCAGTTAATCGAGATGGAAAAAACCGCTGTATCTTCGCGAAACACCAACGAAATCGACCGCGTTTTACAGTATATGAAAAACCATGTTTATGAGAAAATAGACTTGTCTTTTTTTGCATCCTATTGCGGATATACCTATGCGTACTTTAATACCAAATTCAAAAAAGTAGTGGGAGTAACCCCTGCCGACTATTTTTTGGGACTTCGGGTTGACGAAGCTAAAAAAATGCTTTTAGAGGGGCGTTCCATCACCGAAACCGCTATGGCATTGGATTTTTCTTCCTCCAATTATTTTGCCACCGTTTTTCGACGGGTAACCGGCAAATCCCCCACGCAATGGATAAAAGATAATCAAAAGAAAGGTGTATCACAAACGTGATACACCTTTCTTTTTTAGGAATCATGTTGTTATTCTTCCACCGGGAACTTATCGATCTTGCCGACCACCTTTTTCAGGATGTTGAGGGCATCGGTGGCTTCGATCTTGCTGTTGCCGTCGGTGTCGGCTTTCACAAGTTGTTCATCGGTCAAGGTGACTTTACCGACCACGCTCTTGAGTACTTCTAAAGCATCGGTGGCTTCTACCTTGCCGTTGCCGTCCACGTCACCGTAGGTAACGGTTACGGGAGGATCCACAGGTTTTTCCAGCTGGGCAATCTTGGCTTCGGCATCCACCAGTTTTTGCAGGTTGGTGACCAAGTCTTTTTGGGTGTCGGTCAGCCCATCATAGGCGGTGCGAGCGGCTACCACGGCGGGCTTGTCGTCCAAGGATTGCACGTTCAGTTCATCGATCTGATCCTGCACCGCTTTGGCGGCGGCTTTGTCGATGGCTTCCTGATCGGCTTGTGCTTTCAGTTCGTCGATCTTAGCTTCGGCATCGGTCAGTTTTTGCAGATTGGTGACCAGATCCTTTTGAGCATCGGTCAGCCCATCATAGGCTCTTCTGGCGGCGGCCACGGCAGAGGCATCCTCCAAAGATTGCACGTTGAGGGCATCGATCTTCGCTATGACTTCATCGGCAATTTCTTGATCGGTGGGTTCCTCCTCCGTGGTGATCAGTTGGAAGCCAAAGGTCAGATTCTTATCCCCTGCGGAATACACTACAGGTTGACCGTCTGCCATTTTCCACACGTAACCCACATACTCTGCCTTATTGGCTCCCAAGTTGGCACCGTGAGCAATGCACACGTTGCCGGCTTCTCTGGCGGTCAGATAATACACCAGATAATACAGTTTTTGCGGCTCGACCGTTACCTTTTCAGTAAACCGCACGTCGTAAAACGCTACGCCGTTGCCCTTGCTTTCAATCATTTGCTCGGTGGTGGCCAGCGCTTGCCCGTTGGGCTCATTGCGCAGTTCCATATGCACGGTGGCCTTACCTGCGGTGAGATTCAGTGCCAACGCCGCACCGTACAAATCTGCCTTGGTCGGCACGACTTCTTGGGCGATATAGCGGTAATCGGTCCAATGAGCATCCTGTTCAGTTGCTCCTGCTAATCCCAAATGATAGATGGGGGTTGCCACGTCGGTAAACTTGTCAAAGGGGGTAAGGATTCGTTCCTTTTCAAAGGTGAAGGTGGTGTAATTAAACAAGAAATCGCTGTTGGGGTGGAACACCAGACAAATATCTTGCACGCCCGAAAGGGGTTGGCTTAATTTTACGATTTGTTCCTCATACTTAGCCCAATCTCCGGTGGGGGTAAAGTCCAGCACACCAATCACCGTACCGGTGGGAGAGTTCAAACGCAGTTCCATGGTGCCGCCTTGTGAGTGCTCGTTATTAATAGCGCCTGCCATAATTTTGAAGGTGTAATTTTGAGGGGTTTCTCCAAAATCCAGATTGGTATACAAAGCGTAGGCATTCGGTCGGGTCCAAGCCATGTGGTCCCCTTCAATTTCAGCGGTGGCGTCGGTAAAGCTTTTGCCGTCAATGATAGAGGTAGCCAAAGCCATAGCGCCGCCGTCCCCCGCTCGGGCAAAGGTAAACTGGTCATAGTTCATTAAAAAGCCGTTGCTTACCTTGGGTTGGAACACAAGACAGATATCTACGGTTCCTTTTAAGCCCGATGGGATATGCATAAGCGTGGAACTCCAAACGTAAGTACCCCAACCGGTATCGGAGGTGGGTTCAAATTCCAAAGTACCCAACAATTCGCCATCTTTATTATTCCGACGGATTTGCAAGGTGCCCCCTTGAGACAGTTCGTTGCGAATGGCGGCGGCGTGGATCTTAAAGATATAGTGGTTGCCGCCGTCACCGAAGTCAATGCCGGAATACACCGCATAGGTACCGGGGTTGGTGTAGGCCACGTGCTCGTTTTCTATTTGCACCGTTCCGTCGGTAAATTCCACGCCACGAATCATGTCGTTGTGTTGGATCACCGGATACATCCGTTCTTTAATGACCAATCCCATTTGTTGGGTAGTGGACCACCAAAGGAAGCGGAGCACGTCGTCGGTGGCATCGGACACGTCCCCTTTATAGGTGATCTTCACCGAATAGAAGGTGCCCCCTTCCAGCCCCATGGTAATGACACGCAGAGCGCACCCTGGGGTGGGAGTGAACTGTTGAGATTCCACCGCCGAAATGTCGGTGCCGTAGTCGGTTACCACTTTGCCGTCGATTTCAATGATCAGATCGTCGGGATTGCCCGTATATTCGAACAGCAACTGATATTTTTGGCTGTATTTGGGCAAAATGCGTCCTTTCAGATCCAAAGTGTAAGCGCCGGTTACGTTGTCGGCAGGCAAATTGTCTTTGTTAAAGCGGAAGTTAACGCTTTCGGTTTTGGGCAGGGACATGGTTTGACCGTCCACAGTCAGACGGGTGGTAAGCCCCGTACCGTTGGCCACCACTTCCTTTTGGGGAGGTTCGTATTCTGCTACGGGTTGCAACAGTTTTTCTTTGGTCACCCCTTGGAATTTGCCCACGTTTGCCGACAGATCCAGCACCGCGCCTTCGGTCACCGTAAAGGTGCTGCCAAGGGTAACGGTTTGAGCATCGGTGGTTTGTACGCCGGCAGGAGAAGCAATCACCTTGTTGATGGTGATGGGTTGTTCTCCGTTTTCGTAGAAGGTCTTGATGATCTTATACGTGAACGAACCGCTGGTTTGGTTATAGTTGACGGTTGCCCAATATTTGGGATAATACAGGGTAACGGTCAGATTATCACTAACGCCAACCCCCTCATTAGCAACGCAGGAGGGTCCCAAGGTCAGGGTATGATTGGGAGCATCCACGCTGGCGCCTGCCAGCACGTCACCGATCATCCAACTGACCGGTGCGGTCATATAGGTGATGTAGTTGCGAGTCCACAGACTGCGAGTCCAGGTGTAACCCAACCGCAGGTCTACCAGAGAGGTATGTTCCAGAATTTCCAGACCGTCTTCCAGATAACCTGCCTGAATGGCCGCCATACCGCCGTAACTTTCCAAATAGAAAGGCCAACAGTTGGAGCTGAGCCAGTCCAATCCTTGCTCGGTACGGATATTGTATACCTTGGGTGCCATATAGTCGTTGGTTTGTTGCACCGAGGTTTGCAGGAAGGTCTTCATATGAGAAACGAACTGATCAAAGGGAAGCACGTCCCCTTGTCCGTTCATACGGCTGATGAACTGTCCCGCCATGGCCCCCGAGAACATAATGGCGCTTTCCACGTCGCCGCTTTGTCCGTTGGAAGAAAGGAACTCTCCGTTACTGCCGTAGGCATAAAACCCATCGTAACCAAGGTCGGCTGACCAAGCGTTATAATAAAGGTTCACGTCGTCAAAGGCTTCTTGATATTCGGCGGCATAGGCTGCGGCTTGGTCGGATTCGCCCATCAAGGTTGCCCAACGCTGTGCCAAGTCCAGCATATGCAGCCACACCGTACCCGAATAGACCATCACTTGGGGATGAGCGTAATCGTCGTAGGTGGTGTTATAAGAAGGAATATGGGTGCCTGCAGGATACCGTGCCTGCAGGAAGTTCATAGACTGCTTCATCACGGGATAATACTCTTGCAGATAGGTCACGTCGGCGGTATGCCGATAGTGATTCCACATTTGCATCATCCAGGTGCCGGAGTTGTCGATCATACTGCCGGCGGGGGTGGGATTGTCTTTGTTTTCATAGTCGGACATCCCGTAATAATAGTGAATGTCAAAGTGCTGGATTTCTCCGTTTGCACCCGTTACGTTGGCAAACTGACGGTTTTCGGTCAGGTTCAGTTCAGGGAACAGTTTTTCGTAAACGGGATAAGAACTCATCTTTTGGTCCATGGTGCCGCCGTAGCCGCCCATTTCCCCTTCCAGCGTGGAGAAGTTGCCCCGTTTGTTCAGTACACCGCAACTATACAGGGTATAACCGCTGTTGATCTGCTTAAATTGCAACCATTCGGGCATGGAACTGTTCAGAATAGGATCTTGCCACTGGGCAATGCCGGCTCGTTGGGCATCCCGTGCGCCGATGGCGTAAGCGGTCATCTGGTCGATGGTAGAAAAATAATTGTGATAATATTTGTTGAAATCGCAGGTGGAGAACCGATGCATATTGGCATATTGCGCCTCGGTGATTTCGGGGGCAAACCAAGAAACCATCAGCTTCACGGTCACCGATTGCCCTGCGGGCACGGTGGCAGAAACCGCCACGGCACTGCCGTTGGTGGTGGAGCGGCTTCCGTTGGTGGGGGCAGACAAGGCTACTTCCGCGGTATCGTATCCGTTCAGTTTACCCGAAGAAGTATAGGCAGACAAAGCGTTGCTGTTGTTTACGTCAAAATTCTTTAAAATGGTAACGTCGGTAGCGGCGGTATCTTCTGCCAAAATCATAAAGGCATTGTTATAGTTCTGGAAGGTAGCACGCTTGGGAAGCAACTGGTCTTTGGCGTATTGCATAACACCGGTGTAGGTGGTGCCGCCGTTTTGCACCTGCACGCCCTTGGCGTAGGTTTGGGGAGTGGGCATATCATACCAATCCGCCGATTCCCCGTTTAAGTCGGTAAGGGTTGCTTTATCCGAATCCCGCATACCACGACCGATCAGGTCGCCCCAGGTCATAATGGTAGACATGGTTTTGGCAGACGTGCCGTCGTTTTTCAGCACCACGTCATAATAAACTACGGGCAGAGAACTGTCTTTTACGTTATGGGCGGTCAGACCCGAATAAGCCGAAAAGCCCATATCCGCCGTGCCGGATTGGCTGTTTTTAAAGTCGATGTTCATATAGGGCCACAAGCCGGTATAGTAGCTGTCGGTATAGCCTTTCATACCGTATACCGTGGTGTTGTCCCGTTGCAGACGGGTGGCGGTTTGTCCGTCCCACACCCCAACCAAAAAGCCATTGGGTTTATCGGCAAAGGATTTGTGAATATTGTTCACACAGTTACGGGTGAATTTCCCCGTAGGATCAATTTCGTAATAGCCGACCCCGATGCCGCCCAAGGCAACACCCGACGGGCCGTTTGCATTCTTCAGGTACATGTAATCCAACTCCTCATTGGTCGTGTTGGCGGCAAGCGCCGTTGGAACGGTTGTGATGAACATGGACAGAATCATTGCCACCATCAACAATATGGATAATCCTCGTTTACACAGCATAGTATCGTCCTCCTTTGTATTTATTGTAAACCATTCCTCTTGACAAGGCAAGACATTGGTTGTATCATTATAGACAAAAGTTAAGATTTTGGCTGGTGATTTTATGCAATACGAAACGACTGCTTCTCACTTAAACCATATGATTCGCGCCGAGCGGGTGCAGGGGATGACCTTTGGTCGGCATATGCAATACAGTTTTGAGTTTTTTTACGTAAAAAAGGGAGAGGTTTTGTGCACGG
The DNA here is from genome assembly GCA_017439545.1 of Clostridia bacterium. GTDB lineage: Bacteria > Bacillota > Clostridia > Oscillospirales > Acutalibacteraceae > UMGS1484. The sequence continues at coordinate 57,348 of JAFSIW010000072.1, forward strand.
TAGAAGACGAAACCTATCCCTTACAAGAGGGAGATGCTGTGCTGGTGTTGCCCAATCAACCCCACAGTTATCATACCCCCATCTTTTCGGATGCGGTGATGCTGATTTTTGACCCCATTTACGTCAACGAATTCTTTCAATATACCCGTAACAAGGAGTTTGTTTGTCCCGTGTACCGTCCCGACGGCAGGCTGTTGGAGCAACTGCCCCACCAAAAGGACGTGTTTGGTTGGAAAAGTTTGCTGTATTCCTTGTGCGCCCAAGCCAACCAACAAGGCACCCTGCGGCAAGCCACCCGCAAAAACAGCGACCTGATCGAAAAGGTGATCGCCTACATTCACGATCATTTGCAGGATAAACTGTCTATGGAGCAGTTGGCAGAGGAGTTGGGGTACAGTTATCACTATCTTTCCAACTGCATGAAAGACCATTTCGGTATGAACTTTTGCACGTTGGTGAATCATTATCGCATTGACCGCGCCGCCACACTGCTTCGCACCACCGATCTTCCCATGACCCGAGTGGCCGACCAAAGCGGATTTTCCACCATTCGCAGTTTTAACCGCGCTTTTCTTAACATTCACGGCATCACCCCCACTCAATTTGCTAAAAAGGTCAAATATGAATGAATTTTCACAAAACACGATGATTTCTTATCTTTTTTTGCCAAAAAAATATGGTATACTCAATGTAGAGGAGTGGTAATATGCGTCGTTTCCTTGCTGTCATCATCACAATCGGACTCTTATCGGTTTTGTGGTTGCCTGCGGCATCGGCTGAAGACCTTATTTTAGGAATGTCTGCCCAAAGTTTTACCGCCGCTGACCTGACCGAGTTACCCTATCGGTTGTATCTGCCCGAAGCACAGGTCCCCGCCGATGGCTATGCGGTGTTCATTCACCTCCACGGCATTGGCGAATGCGGTGTTGATAACGAAGCCCAGACTACCACGGGGATGGAATTGGTAAAGTCGATCATGTCAAAGCAGGGAGAGGATACCATTATCATCGTCCCCCAATCCCCCGAAAAATGGGTGAACTGTATGCCGTCCGACGGCACCTATTCGGTAGACAAAACTACCCCCTCCCCTTATCTCGTGGCGGTCATGGAGTTGCTGAACCAAATGCAACAAACCTACACAATAGACGCCAACCGCTTGTACGTGGCAGGTCTGTCTATGGGCGGCTACGGCGTATGGGATCTGCTGGCTCGCTACCCTCACACCTTTGCGGCGGCCATTCCCGTGTGCGGCGGGGGCGATCCCACCAAAGCATCCCTGATGACCGACGTGGCCATTCGCACCTATCACAGTGCCGACGACCCCATTGTGCCGGTCACAGGCACCCGTGCCATGGTGGAAGCGGTACAAAAAGCAAACGGCAACATCTCCTACACCGAGTACACCAACTTAAGTCACAGTTGCTGGAGCCGCGCTTTCCGCGCCACAGACCAAGTTTCATGGCTGTTTTCTCAGGTGAGGACTACCCAGCAACCGCCCTCACCCCCCACAGAGCCGCCTATGGCAGGGGACGTGGATCAAAACGAAACCATTTCCGCCGCCGATGGGCTGGAGGTGCTGAAAAGTGTGGTGGGTAAGGTGACCTTGACCGACCGTCAGGCTACCGCCGCCGACGTAAATATGGACGGTGTGGTCTCCGCCGCCGACGCTTTACTGATTTTGCAATACATTGTGGGGAAAGTCCCCGCTTTATAAAAAAGGATGGATCGAAAATGAACGTATTGGTTTTTGACACGTATGAAGAACTGTCTGCCGCCGCAGGACAAATGTACGTCCGCTTGCTGCAGCAAAAGCCCGACTGTGTGCTGGGCTTTGCCACCGGCAGTACCCCCTTGGGGCTGTATCGGTTTTTGGCAGAACAAAATCAAAAAGGGGTGGTGGATTTTTCCCGCGTGACCACCTTTAATCTGGACGAATATTATCCCATGGATCCCGCCCACGATCAAAGTTATCGGTATTTTATGAACAAAAACCTGTTCGACAACATTAACATTGACAAAGCCAACACCTTTGTGCCCGACGGCACCGCCAAAGACTGCACCAAAGTGGGAGCGGCTTATGACCAAGCCATTGAAGCCCACGGCGGCATTGATCTGCAACTGCTTGGCGTAGGTCGCAACGGTCACATCGGCTTTAACGAGCCCGACACCGCTTTGGTAGCAGGCACCCACGTCACCGATCTGACCGACGACACCATTGATGCCAACGCCCGTTTCTTTGAAAAGAAAGAAGACGTGCCCACCAAAGCCATCACCATGGGCATGGGCACCATTATGAAAGCGCGGCAGATCGTATGCATCATTTCGGGCAAAAACAAGCACGAGGTGGTCAAAGCCTTGCAAAACGATCTGGTTACCACCGATTGCCCTGCCACCTTCTTAAAAATGCATCCCAACGTCACCATTTTGTGCGATAAAGAGGCGTATGAAGGATGACCGTATATAAAAACGCTCGCATTAACGGGATTCTCACCGATTTCGGGGTAGAAAAGGGCAAATTCACCTTTTTCGGAACTTCCGCCAAAGAAGGCATTGACCTGATGGGTCAAACGGTCATTCCCGGACTCATTGACATTCACACCCACGGCTGTGTGGGACACGACGTGATGGACGGATCGGCTCATCTGAATGAAATGAGCAGGTTTTATCTGAAAAACGGCGTTACCGCCTGGTATCCCACCACCATGTCTATGGCAAAGGACACCGTTGCGGCGGTCACCGCCAACCTTCCCGACACCGACGGGGCAAAAGCCTTGGGGTATCATTTGGAAGGGCCGCTCATCAACCCCGCCTATAAGGGGGCGCAGGCAGAAGAGGCCATTACCGCCGCCCGTTTTGAGCATTTATCTGATTATCATCACTTGGGGCTGATTACTCTCGCTCCCGAGTTAGAGGGCGCATTGCAAGCCATCAAAGATTCCTCTATCCCCGTGTTTTTGGGGCACACCGCCGCCGATTACGATTTGTCTTTCCGGGCTTTTGAAGCAGGCGCTGTGGGACTGACCCACACCTTTAACGCCATGAAGCCTCTCCACCACCGCAACCCCGGTCCCGTGGGGGCGGCGCTCACAAAGGATGCCTACGTGCAGGTCATTTGCGACGGATTCCACCTGCATCCCGCCGTGGTGATGATGCTGTATAAAGCCTTTGGTCCACAGCGGATGATCCTCATCAGCGACTCCATGCGCGCCACGGGGCTGACCGACGGCGAGTATGATTTAGGCGGTCAAACGGTGTTTGTCAAAGAGGGCACCGCCCGCCTTGCCGACGGCACCATCGCAGGCTCTACCGCTACCCTGCTCACCTGCGTCAAGCAGGCCATCCGATTCGGTATTCCCCAAGCCGACGCCGTAACAATGGCAAGCACCACCCCCGCCGCTGTGATGGGGCTAAACAAAGGCAAGCTGGCCGCAGGCTATGATGCCGACTTTGTGGTAACCGATGATTCCCTCACCCCCGTTGCCGCCTGCGTGGAAGGCACCTATCACATCTTGTAAATAACAAGCAAAATAATAATCCACCCGCATAGCGGGTGGTATTTCAGTTTCGGGCATAGCCCTAATACTACAGGCTACGCACAAGTGCGTCTTTTATTGGCCTGTCAGCCATGCATTTGTTACGAAACCCCGCTCAAGCGGGACTAAAAC
>JAFSIW010000003.1 GCA_017439545.1 Clostridia bacterium
AATCCCTCAAAATCTCCTCCCATTGAGGTCGAAGATTTTTCAAGTGCGGATTTTGAGTCTGATGCGGCAAAAACGCAGCCAATACTTGCCGTATTGGCGAGTATTTTAACAAAATCAGAGTGAAAATCCGCCTTTAAAAACCCAGTTCGGATTTACCGCTCTACCCTAAAATAAAAACCACCGAACTGTGTCGGTGGTTTTTGTTTTAGTCGATCCGCTCGTCACCCCAGAAAAACAGAGCAACCGTTCCCGGTCCCGTGTGACTGCCGATGGTTGTGCCGATAGAATAGATCTGCACTTTCCCTTTCAGATTGGGGAAGCGTTCTTCCACCAGATCACGAACAGCGTTGGCATCTTCCATGCAATCGGAATGACAAATATAGCAGGTTTTATCATAATTCAATCGATCGTCGGCGAATTCTTCCATTTTATCTACAATGGAGTGGATCACCTTATCCTTACCCCGAATTTTAAAGCGAGGCACCAATTTGCCGTTCACGTCCATATTCAGCAGAGGGCAGATCTTTAAAATGGTACCAAACCAGCCCGATGCTTTGGACACCCGTCCTCCCTTCACGTAAAAAGTAAGGTCGGTAGAGAAAAACCACAGGTGGACTTTCAGACAATTGTCCTTCGCCCATTGATACAGCTCCTCCGCGGAATACCCTGCATCCCGCAGATCCGCCATACGGTCCACCAGCAGACCGTAGCCCGACGAAGCTCCCAAGGAGTCCACCAGATACACCCTGCGGTCGGGATAATCCTCCTTTAACATATCCGCCGCGATGCGAGCCGAATTAAAGGTGCCGCTCAATCCCGATGAAAGGCAAACGTGTACAACGTCCTTCCCTTGAGAGACAAGGCTTTTGAAATATTGGTAGAATTCATCGGTATTCAACTGAGAGGTTTTGGTTTCAGCCCCCTGTACCATTGCATCAAAAAATTCGTGAGGAGTCATGCTCTGCCACAGGTCGTCAGTGTAGGTCTTTCCGTCCAGCATATAATGAAAGCACGCGTAAGAAATATTACGATCGTTCAATTGCTGATGGGTAAGGTCAGTGGTAGAGCAACAGCTCAATACGTAAGACATATGAAAAATCTCCTTTGATCTGTTTTTTGGATTTGCCATCATTATAGCATCCGAAGCGCCAATAAGGCAATTCACTGTTTGGTTTGTATTCTCTACCCGTAGTTTTGTGCACTCTACTAACAGTAGAGCCATATTTTTTTGTTTTTTTCTTATGGACTTTTGTTTTGTGATTGACGAAAATTCGGTCTTGTGGTATACTATATAATGTATGATTATGTAAAACTTGAGGTGTTCCCATTGAAAAAGCTCTCTCCGAAAGCAAAAAAGATCATTGCGGCAGTAGTACTGGTTGTATTAGCAATTATCGTCACCGTAACCGCTACCTTTGCCCTGCAACACGTGAGTGGTCCTGCCAGAGTGGTTAAGACCTTTTTCACCTCCTTTAACGATCGGGACTTTGACGCCTTTTGCGGTTGCTATATGCCGTCGGATCAGGTTCTGCTGAAAGAAGCGGCGGAAAAACTGGGGGGCAGTGAGGCGTTTTTTGAAAAGAATCAACAATCCATGTTTGGTGATGACACCCCTTATTCGGATTTTGGTGATGACATCCGCTTGTCGGTTTCCGACTTAGACACCGAAGGTCAGACCATTGAAAACAATATGTATAACGGATTGAATCTCGCTGAAATGAAGGTAACTGCCGTATCTACCGTAGACTGTACCGTTACCACCAAGGGCTCAGGCAACCAGGCAGAAGAACGACTGCGGGTGGTTTGCTTTAAGATCAGCGGCAAATGGTACATTTATACAATGGCTGCCATTCCCGATCAAACCGTATCCCCTACTGACGTACAATAGGAAAAATCCTAAGGAAAGAAAGGATCGTATATATGCAAAACATTTATGAAAAGCTCCACGCAACCGGTATTATTCCGGTTATCGCCATTGAGGATGCCGAAAAGGCAGTACCTCTGGCTAAAGCTTTGCAAGAGGGAGGCCTACCTTGTGCTGAGGTTACTTTCCGCACTGCCGCCGCTGAGGAAGCCATTCGCAATATCACGCAAAACGTGCCCGATATGCTGGTAGGCGCCGGTACGGTGCTGACCACCGAACAGGTGGACCGCGCAGTTGCCGCAGGCGCTACCTTTATCGTCAGCCCCGGTCTGAATCCCAAGGTTGTTCGCTACTGCGTAGAAAAGAACATTCCCATCGTTCCCGGTTGCGCCAATCCCAGCGACGTGGAAGCCGCTATAGAATTAGGTCTTTCGGTGGTTAAATTCTTCCCCGCGGAGCAAGCAGGCGGTCTTGCCATGATCAAAGCAATGTCCGCTCCTTACGTGAATATGAAATTTATGCCCACCGGCGGCATTAACGAAAAAAATCTGAACGACTATCTGGCCTTCAACAAAATTCTTGCCTGTGGCGGCAGTTGGATGGCCAAGGCTGATTTGATCAATCATGATAAGTTTGATGAGATCCGCGACTTAACAGCGGCCGCTGTGCAAAAAATGCATGGATTCACCCTGAAGCACGTGGGTATCAACTCGGCTGACCAAAACGACGCTAACGGCATTGCCGCTTTGCTTGGCAACGCCTTTGGGTTGGCGACCCGCGAAACCTCTAAATCCTACTTTGCGGGCAACATTTTCGAAGTAATGTTCGGTGCAGGTCCCGGTACCCACGGTCACCTTGCTGTTGGATGCAATAATTTAATTCGCGCTGTGGCTTATCTGGAACAAAAGGGTGTTGCCTTTGACTATGACACCGCCAAATACGACGGCAAAGGCAATATGACCTTTATTTATCTAAAAGAGGACTTCGGTGGATTCCGTATCCATCTGGTTCCCAATAAATAGGAGGAAGAAAAAATGAAAAAAGTTGTTACGTTTGGTGAATTGATGCTTCGGTTGGCTCCCGAAGGCTATTTGCGCTTCGTGCAAGCCGACACCTTCCAGGCAACCTACGGCGGCGGTGAAGCCAACGTGGCGGTATCTTTAGCCAACTACGGTCTGGATGCTCGCTTTGTTACCTGTCTGCCCAAGCACGAAATCGGTCAGGCGGCTGTAAACTCTTTGCGCAAGTTCGGGGTTGACACCTCTTATATCACCCGTACCGGCAAACGAGTCGGCATTTACTATTTGGAAAAAGGCGCTTCCCAACGCCCTTCCAAGGTGATTTATGACCGTGCCGATTCTTCCATTGCCACCGCAAAACAAGAAGATTTTGATTGGGATGCTATTTTTGACGGGGTAGGCTGGTTCCATTTTACCGGCATCACCCCCGCTTTGGGCGACAATGTAGCCGACATTTGTCTGACCGCCTGCAAAAAAGCAAAGGAACGTGGCATTACCATCAGCTGTGACCTGAACTTCCGTAAAAAACTGTGGACCAGCGAAAAAGCAGGTCAAGTAATGGGTGAACTCTGTCAATATGTAGATGTTTGTATTGCCAACGAAGAAGATGCTGACAAAGTATTCGGCATTCGCGCTGACGATACCGACGTGACCGGCGGCAAGCTGAATCACGAAGGTTACATTCAAGTAGCCGAAAAACTGACCCAGCGTTTTAACTTTAAAGCAGTCGCCATCACTCTTCGTTCTTCTATTTCTGCCAACGATAACATTTGGGCTGCCATGCTGTATACCGACGGCAAGGCCCATTTCAGCAAATCCTACAACATGCACATCGTTGACCGTGTAGGCGGCGGCGACAGCTTCGGCGGCGGTTTGATTTATGCTTATATGATGGATTATGCTCCTCAAGATGCTCTGGAGTTTGCCGTTGCCGCAAGTTGCCTGAAGCATTCAGTAGAAGGCGACTACAATATGATGAGTGTGGAAGAAGTGACCGCTTTGGCCGGCGGGGATGGAACGGGTCGTGTACAACGCTAATGAAAAACGAACCCATTCGCCTACAAAAATATTTGTCGGAATGCGGATATTGCTCTCGCCGTAAAGCAGAGGAATTGATCGAGGCCGGCAAAGTAAAGGTCAACGGCCACCCTGCCCGTTTGGGAGATAAAGTGCGCTTACGAGGTGATATTGTAACCGTGAGCGGAAAAAAGGTGGTACGGGAGGAGCAACAACGAGTATACCTGATGCTCCACAAGCCTCGAGGGTTTGTTACCACCATGAATGATGAGTTAGGTCGCAAGTGCGTGGCTGATCTGGTCAGCGATGCTCCCTGCAAGGTATTCCCCGCCGGTCGATTGGACAAGGACTCGGAAGGATTGTTGCTTTTCTCCAGCGATGGAGAATTTGTTAACCTAATGACACACCCCTCACATCATATTGAAAAACGGTATCGGGTCACGGTACGTCCTCCCGTCAGCGATGAGCAACTGCAAACGATGCGTGACGGTGTGGAAATCGACGGTCGCAAAACACGCCCTTGCGAGATCAACACCATTGTAGAAGAAGATAATCGTGTAGTATTGGAGTTTGTGCTAAACGAAGGCCGTAACCGCCAGATTCGCAAAATGTGCGAAGCAGTTAATCTGAATCTGATTCGATTGAAACGCTTTGCTATGGGCAACTTAAAATTGGGAATGTTGCCCCAAGGCAAATGGCGGCTGTTAAATGACCGTGAGGTACGTGACTTAATTGCTCTTGCCAAGGGCAATCCCTTACCCAAACGGTAACGCTATCATCAATTAAACCCCTGCCAATATGGCAGGGGTTTTTGTGCGTAAAAAAACAGGTTACGAACGTAATGTTCGTAACCTGTCGATTGATGAGTAATTACATCATGCTGGCAACTTCATCAGCAAAGTTGTCGTTGCGTTTTTCCAGACCTTCGCCTTTTTCAAAGCGAATAAAGCTTGCAACCTTAAAGTCAGCGCCAAGTTCTTTGGCAACCGATTTTACATAGCCATCAACGTTGCCGTCAAAGAGATCGGAACGAACAAAGTCTTGTTCCAAAAGGCAAACTTCTTTTACTTGCTTTGCAATACGTCCTTGTACCAGACCGCAGAAGATCTTGTTTTCGGAAATTTCTTCCTTCTTGGAAACAGCGATTTCAGCAAGAATAGACAAAGCTTCTTTCGAGATAAAGTTAACGAAGTTCTTCTTTTGTTTGGCATCAAGGCCTTGATAAGTAGCAATGTCTTCGTCGCTCCATTTTTTACCGTCGATTGCTTCAGCGATCAAAGCGTTCAAAATGGGAATGGGCAAAGAATCGGGTTTATTAAGAGCACTTTCAATGGTGATAGACTTCATTTTAGCAGATTCTTCTGCAGAAATGTTAGCTTCACAGAGATATTCGGGATTCATGGCAGCGATTTGCATAGCAATGTTTTTACCCATAGCTACAAACTCAGGTTTGGCAGCCACAGCACTGTCTACGTCAAATGCTACAACAACACCAACGGTACCGCCTGCATGGATGTAGGTAACAGCTTCGCCTTCATAACGAGCAAAACGACGAACTTTCATGTTTTCACCGATTTGCAGCACCAATTCATGCAACAAAGCGGTAACGTCCATATCGGAGCCTGCGGGTTTGGCAGCCATCAAAGCGTCAACGTCGGCAGGATTTTGTTCGGCAACTACTTGAGCACAAGTGTTAGCGAAGTTGATGAATTTTTCGTTTTTAGCAACGAAGTCGGTTTCAGCATTCACTTCAACCATAGCGGTTACGCCGTTAGCGGAATAAACCACAACGGCACCTTCCGCAGCGATACGGCTGGATTTCTTTTGAGCAGCAGCAAGACCTCTCTCACGGAGATAATCGATTGCTTTTTCCATATCACCGTCGGTTTCGGTAAGGGCTTTTTTGCAGTCCATCATACCTACGCCGGTCTTTTCTCTCAGTGCTTTAACATCAGCAGCAGTAAAAGCCATTTTATTTTCCTCCTATTATTATATCAGGTATGAATTATTCAGCAGCTTCTTCTGCTACTTCTTCCTGAGCAGCAGAGCCAACAGCGCCTTGACGGCCTTCAATAACAGCATCAGCCATAGCGCCAACCAGCAATTTAACAGCGCGGATTGCGTCGTCATTACCGGGGATCACATAATCAACATCATCGGGATCACAGTTGGTATCAACGATAGCAACCACGGGGATGTTCAGCTTGTGAGCTTCGGCAACAGCGATTTTTTCCTTGCGGGGGTCAACTACGAACATAGCTACGGGAGCTTTCTTCATGTTTTGAATACCGCCCAAGAATTTTTCCAATTTTTCGATTTCGCCGTTGAGTTTGATTACTTCTTTCTTGGGAAGCAATTCAAAGGTGCCGTCTTCACGCATTTTGCGCAGTTGATTCAGACGGTCGATACGACGACGGATGGTGCGGAAGTTGGTGAGCATACCGCCCAACCAACGAGCGTCAACATAAGGCATTTCGCAACGTTCGGCTTCTTCTTTTACCGACAGTTGGGCTTGCTTTTTGGTGCCTACGAACAGGATCTCGCCACCGTCAGCGGTGATGTCCCGTACAAACATATAGGCTTCTTCTAATTTCTTTACGGTTTTTTGCAGGTCAATGATATAAATACCATTCCGTTCCGTAAAAATGTACTCCGCCATTTTGGGGTTCCAGCGGCGGGTTTGGTGTCCGAAATGAACACCGGCTTCCAGCAGTTGTTTCATGGATACTACACTCATGATTCATTTCTCCTTTCGTTTCATCCTCCATTTCGATCAACTCGTCTGCCAAACGCCCTGCTGAAGGCGCCACGGGGGCGGACAATCCCGAAATGTGCGAATTCAATACGGCATAGTTATAGATTCTTACCGTACTGACGAATTATAACACAGAGGAATCCAAATTGCAAGTGTTTTTTCACTGATTTTCCCGTTTTTTTATCCCATACGGCGGAGCATACGACACTAAAACCGTTTCCTCGCCAAACACCTGAATATCTTCCCATGGAATCACCAGATCCTCTTCCCTGCCAAGGAATCCGAACAGTTTGGGTTTTCCGTAAATAATAACCGATGCCAGCTTGCCTGAACAAGTATCGATCTCCACGTCGCTCACCACACCCAGACGCCGCCCGTCACTGATGTTGATCACCTCTCGGTTTCGCATTTCAATAATTCGACAATTCATAATAAACACCTCCGCAATATACTATGCGGAGGTGCGGATTTGTAGACAACGCAGTTGTCTGCAAATTGGGCTGTCTTTTGAGAATGGTGCAGGATGCCCTTTTTTCGACCCGAAGGCGTACGTTGGTACGTCGAGAGGGAGAAAAAAGAGCAAATTGCCACGAACAATGGGATTCGATATCCCATTATTCGTGTTTCTTCATCACTCCAAAATCTTCTGTAAATCCCGTAAAAACCGCAACAGCAATCGTCCTGTGCCGTTATCAAAAGACAGAAAACACCTCCGCAATATTCTATGCGGAGGTGTCAAGATTTTTGCTTTATTTATTTATCCGCTTTAACTGCTTCAAAAGTTTCCACGATTTCAACATCAGGCTTTTTGGTGAGCAGACTGACAACCACGATTGCGATGCAACCCACGATGAAGGCAGGAAGCAGTTCATAAATGCCCAGTGCAAAAATACCCAACTTTTCAGGAGCCGCTAACGGAGCAACAACAAACTTCCAGATGAACACCATAGCGCCACCGGATACCATACCGGCAATCGCACCCCATTTGGTGGCACGTTTCCAGAACAAAGCCGCCAACATTACAGGACCAAAGGAAGCACCAAATCCTGCCCAAGCAAAGGACACGATACGGAATACCGAGCTGTTGGGGTTGAGTGCCAAGAATACAGCAACAACCGAAATAGCGATAACCGAAATACGGGCAACCCACATGGAAACCTTGGTTGACATTTTAATATGGAAAGCTTCTTCTAACAGGTTTTGAGAAATACCCGAGGCAGCAGCCAACAATTGAGAGTCGGCAGTAGACATGGTAGAAGCCAAAATACCAGCCAAGATAATACCGCCGGTTACCGCAGGAATCCAGCCGAATTTGCCGATGTATTTCGCAATATCCACAATAATGGTTTCGGCGGCAGAAGCGGATTCATAAGTCGGCAAAATGCCTTTTTGCATCAGGCTGTAACCAACTACACCGATCAAAACGGCAACACCCATAGAAATAACAACCCAAACAGACGCCACACGACGGGACAGTTTCAGTTTGTTTTTGTCTTCGATGGCCATAAAGCGAAGCAAAATATGAGGCATACCAAAATAACCAAGACCCCAAGCCAAGGTAGATGCTACGGGTAATGCGCCGTAACTGCCGGTAGCATTGTCGGCTACGCTGAATCCCTTAAACAGATCCAAATAGCCGTCCAATCCTTGCACGTTGGCAAATACGTTGCCAAAGCCGTTTACCACGCCTTCGCTGAAACCAACCACCACAAATAGGGCAATGGTCATAATAATGCTTTGAATAAAGTCGGTGGTAGAAGCGGCCAAAAAGCCACCCAAGGTGCAATACAAAACGATAACTGCGGCAGAAATCACCATGGCGGTCACATAATCCATACCAAACAGGCTGGCAAACAGTTTGCCGCAAGCGGCAAAGCCGGAGGCAGTGTAAGGAATAAAGAAAATAACAATCAACAAGGCTGCGATGATGGTTAAGATTTTTGCCTTATCGCCAAATCGCTTGGAAAAGAAATCGGGCAAGGTAAAGGCGTCGATCCGTTGGCTATATACCCGTAAACGTTTGGCAACAATCAGCCAGTTGATGTAAGTACCGATAGCAAGACCGATGGCAGTCCAGGAGGCTTCGGCCAGACCGGTCATCATAGCAACGGCGGGCAGACCCATCAAAAGCCAGCCGCTCATATCAGAGGCTTCGGCGCTCATTGCGGTAACCAAGGGTCCGAGTTTACGGCCGCCCAAATAAAAGTCACCGGCGGTTTTGTTCTTTTTGGATACAGCAATCCCAATGGCGACCATCATACTCATATATGCGACGATGGTACCAAGGATGATCCAATTGGTGGTAGACATAAATTTTCCTTCTTTCCTTTTTTCAATACTTTGGCATTATAACACATTCCAAAATAGACTAAAACACAGAACAATGTCTGTACTATTATACAAACTGCGTTCTGTGTTGTCAATCAAAAGTTTTTATATTTGCGGAACTTTTCATTAGACTAAAGTCTATACTAAAAAATATATAAAAAATAAAATTTAATTTTTTTCAAGTTTATAGGTTGATAAAAAGCGAGGCATCATCTTTTCGCTGTATTCTTTCAAGGAATATTGCCCGTTACAAATACACCAATCATATAAAAGCGCCCGTTCGCACAAGGCGTAGGTTTTGACAATTTCATTGGCAGGAACGGTATCGGTCAGTTCTCCCCTACTTTGTCCCCGCACCACCATCTGCCGAAGCAATTTATAGTACACACGGTTATGGTCCAACAAATGTCGTTCTCCCTTGGTGATCAACTGAGAGGAATACATTTGAGCAAGCAGATCCATGTCGATCGTGGTTTCGATCATCAAAAACAGTTCCCGATTGAGCATCATGAGCACATCGAAGGCGTTATCGTCCTCCCCAATGTCTTCTGCTAACGTCTCGTACTTGGCATCAAACAATTCCGACAGCGAGCCAAGCAGAGCATCCTTTCCTTCAAAGTAATGATAAAACGATCCCTTAGAGGTGCCGGATTCTTCAATGATCTCATCCACGGTAGTGTTGTCATACCCCAACTGATAAAACAGCCGCCACGCCGCCTCGATGATTTTTCCCTTCGTATTCCGTTCTTTTCGCTTGGACACGGTTTTTCCTCCTGTTTTCGAACAATTTCATATTGAATAAATTGACAAAATATGCTAAAATGTTATTTACCCTTGTAAAAAGGATGAAATTGCATCATAATATGCTTGTAAAATAGCATCGTCGGCCGTAAACATATTATGGGTGGCATCGGCGACCATCACCCGCCGACAATGGGGAAGCAACTCTGCCATTTGCTGTTGCAATCGGTTTTTGACCACCCGATCCCGCTGAGCACTGAGCATCAGGAAGCGGGTCTGCACGGTTTTCGCACTCTTGGCATTCAGCAGATCATCCTGCACCTTGATAGCTTCGTACATCCACCGATTGGTGGCGGTTGAGGATTGGTATTCTATAACAGAGCGCCGCAACGCCATATTGGCTTCAAACCGAGGACGGCATTGATCCTGCGCCTGTTCAAAGGTAAATTGGGGATCAAAGGATCCCGCAAAAGGAAAAGGAGCGGTTTCGCCGTTTTGACGGATCAGTTGGGCGGTCTTGCTCAGCACCAACCCACGGGGAATATTGTGGGTTTGGGGTGCGATCATGGGAGATGACAGGATCGCGCGACTTACCGAGTCGGGATGGCGCATACAATAGCGCAAAACCACCGCGCCGCCCATAGAATGGCCAAACAGGACGGTTTCGCCCTTGCCATACACCTGTACCTGATTTGTGATGACAGTTTCCAGATCATCCACGTACCGTTCAAAGGACGACACGTGCACCAACTTCAGGTCTGCCACCTCACGGTGAGACCAGCCGTGCCCCCGTTGGTCGTAAATAAACACGTTGTAACCGGCATCGTAAAAGTAGCCGATCATTTCCATGTATTTTTCCGAAAATTCGGTAAAGCCGTGAACGATCACCATATTTTTGGTATATTTCTCGTTCACAAAGCGGCGGCAGAACAGCAGGCAACTGTCTTGCGTTGTGATGTGCTCAATATCCTGCACGTCTTCAAGGCGGGCGCGCACCTGCGCCATAGTGTCAATATAGGATTCTTCCGGAATCACCTTGATGCTATGATCCATTCCATATAACTCCCAACAATATTTTGATAAAAAGTGGTGATACTAATGACATCTTCCCGTAAGAAATTTCTTAAAAGGGCGGGGTCTTGTATCATCCTAACCTTAATTTCCTATTTGCTTATCTCAATGGTGTTGACCAAAGTCGTTTACGACCACACCTTTGTGCGATATGATGACCAACCAACCATTCCCTCTGCCTTAACTCAACTGACAGATTCGCGGCAGGCGATCTCTTTTGACAGCGGAGAAAATACTCTGCAAGGATATTTATACCCCGCCAAGGGGGATGGGCTGATCGTGTTAGCCCCGGGATACCGCGCCTCTTGCCATGCATATCTGTGGCAGATCCGCCATCTGACCGAAAAGGGATGGGGGGTATTTTGCTACGATCCCACCGGCAGTTGCGAAAGCGAGGGGAATTCGGCAATTGGGTTTTCCCAAGCCATTTACGATCTTTGCGCCGCGCTGGACACCATTGAAGCCAACGGGCGATTCGGATACAAACGGCTGTATTTATTCGGGCATTCACGCGGCGCCTATGCCGTATGCGGTGCGTTGGATAACGGCTATGACATTACCGCCGCCGTATCCGTTAGCGGTGTAAACAGTTGTATGGAGGCGGTAATTCAGCCTGTCGCCGACAAGATAGGGGTTTTAGCCTACGGCAATTATCCCTTTTTGTGGTTGTATCAAACCTCGCTGTTCGGCAAAGAAGCTGCCACCAACGGCGCTGATGTGATCCAGCAAAGCGGCGTTCCCACATTGGTGGTACAGGGTAGCGAGGATGCCGTTTATCCACCCGACCAATACTCCCTATATGCTCACGCAAAGCAACAGAATCCCGCTAACGTGACGTATTATTTATGCGAAACCGACGGGCAAAACGGGCATACCGATCTATTATTTGCCGCAGATGGCACCCAAAACAAATCGTTGATGGATACCATTGACACATTCTTAAAAAATCAGAGTTAAAGGAGTTGAAACCCATGTGCGTAGTCATTATACCCGCCTATCAGCCTGACGGGCAGTTGCTCGACTTAGTGGACAAGCTTCATCACAACGGGCTGAAGATATTGGTGGTCAATGACGGTAGTTCGGAAGATTGCCGCCCGATCTTTGATGGGTTAGCTCCCAAAGCGCAGGTGCTTCACACCCCGCACAAAGGAAAAGGCGCCGCCTTAAAGCAAGGCTTTGGTGCGGTGACCCATCTGTTTCCCGATTGCCGGCACTGCATTACCGCAGATGCCGACGGACAGCATCGGGCAGAAGACATTTTACGGGTGAAAGAACAGCTATCGCAAGGGGCGGAGTTTGTGCTCACCGTGCGCAAGCCTAAAAAAGACGTACCCCTGCGCTCCCGTTTCGGTAACGCTCTGTCACGAGTGGTGTACACCGTGATGAACGGACATTATTTTGATGATAACCAATCCGGTCTGCGCGGATTTTCGGTGAAGCATCTTTCATGGCTGACACAGGTCAAGGGCAACAAGTATGATTACGAAATGAATATGCTGTGTCACGCCGACAAGCAAAACATTGCTGTTACTCCCCTACCCATTGAGACCATATATATTGACGGGAATAAAAGTTCACACTTTAATCCTGTAATAGACACCGTTCGTATTTATAAACGGTTATTTTTCAGTGTATGGCCTTCATTGGTTGGGGTTTTGGTGTGGGAAACTCTCACCATTTTGTTTACCCTGTTGTTTGGTTATGAATATCAGTTCCTTACCATTCCCACGGCAGTGATGGTGTCGGCGTTGCTCACCTATCTAATGCAAAAATTTATTGTGTTCCGTCATCTTCCTTATCGAGACGGTTTGCGGATGCTGTTGTTCAGCGTCATCCGATCGGCGGTATACTTTAGCATCGTACAGACTGTAACAATGATCACCGAAGCGATTCCTATGGTGTTTGTGGTCAACGCCGCCGCAGGGATGATGCTGGTTGCTGAATACTACATACACAAGCGGATGCATCGGGTCTTTAAGAAAAAATAAGAAAAGAATAGGCGATACCGCAACCTGAGCGGTATCGCTTTTTTATACTATTTTACCTGCTGTAAAGCCGCTTCAACGGTTGTGATAAAACCGCTTGCCTCTAACCGAAGCAACTGATCAATACACGCCACAGGGGTGTTTTCCACGGCGCAACCGTGCATTTTAATCACCGTTTTGGCGGTGCCCAAAAAGGTTGCTCCGCCACGGGGATTTAAATCAAAGGTTTCAGACAAACGGATAAGCATTTCCTGTACCATGGGTGAGTCTGCCTCTCCCGCTTTTGCGGCAATGGACTGAACCATCCCACGGGCGGTCATTCCTGCCGACTCAATGCTTTTGAGCAAAATATTGCCGGCAAATCCGTCGGCTACCACCACGTCGGCATAGCCGCTGACCAGATCGCTACCCTCCATGTTGCCGATAAACTGCAGGGGCAGTTGCTGTAACAGCCCAAAGGCCTCTTTTTGCAACGGACCGCCTTTGCCTTCTTCTTTACCAACCGAAAGCAACGCTACTTTGGGAGTAACCTTCGGCTGCATACTGCGGCAAAAGGCATCGCCCATCACGCCAAAGCGTGCCAAATCCTTGGCCGTGCATTGAATGTTGGCACCGCAATCCACAAGGCAGACCATGCGTCCATCATACAGCGGCAGATAGGATGAAAGGGCGGGTACCTTCAGCCCGCCAAGCAGACCCAATCGGCAAATAGAACCGATAAGCAATGCTCCTGTACTGCCCGGGCTGAGCATACCAATGCAGTTTTCATCGTTTTTCAACCGTTCGTATGCCAATGCCATCGAACAGGTATCCCGTCCACCGAAAATAACGGCAGGATTTTCTTCGTTTTTGATGTAGTCGGTAGTATGGATCCACTCGATCCGTTCCCCTTTAGAGCAATAAGACGAAAGCTCTGCTTCATCCCCCACAAACACGATGCGCAGATCGGGATGCAGTTGCAGAGCACGCAGACATCCGCGAATAATGGGAGCGGCACCGGCATCAGCGCCAAAGGTATCCACAACGATGGTCTTCATAAAACCCCTCTATTCAACAGCAAAAATGTAACGGTAAACATCCTGTCCGCCTTCAATAAAGCCAATCTCCACCAAGGGAAACGCATCGGCAAACGCTTCTTCAAAGGCCATTACCTCTTGTTCGGTAGCACCGTTACCGTAAAAGGCGGTAACCACCTGTTTATCATCCATGTTCGGCAACCGTTCAAACAATTGCATTGCCGCCGCAATGGGGTCGGCATGGGCAGACCACACGGTATCACCCTCGCAACCCAGCCAATCTCCTTTATGGATGGTCACACCGCTAAAGGTTGTATCCCGATTGGCAGGGGCAACCGATGCTGTAGTAACGTTGGGCAGGCCTGCGGTCATATCGCCGATCAGTTCCTCCACCGTGGGGGCGGCAAGATCCATCATAGAAAGGGCGGAATACCCTTCTGCCAACGAGCGAGTCTCCACCACGCGAACGTCCGCATTATTGTAGAGTTCGGCGGCTTGCTGAGCGGTCATAATCACATTAGAATCATTGGGCAGCACCACGATGTATTCGGCGTTCAGCTGATCAAAGGCATCAATAAAATCTTCGGTTGATGGGTTATTGGTGCGACCGCCGTCAATGACAACATCCACTCCGACACCCGCAAAGAACTGCTTGATGCCTTCTCCCGTCGCGGTAGCAACGACGGCATATTTTTGCCGTTCCTTAGGTTGAGAAGCGGTTTGGATCTCGCTATGCTGTACGGACATATTTTCAATTTTGACCGTGACCAGTTCTCCATACTGACGCACGTAGGCAATCACCTCATCGGGAGCAAAGGTATGCACGTGCACCTTGATCACGCTACCGTCCTGCACGGTGACCACCGAATCCCCCATTTGTTGAAGGGTCTCGGTCAATTGCGGCAGAGAAAAGGTGTCAATATCGGTTTTGGCGCGCAACAGTTGCAAAATAAACTCGGTACAATAGCCGTATTCCAGCGTACTATTTTCATTAAAGGCGGTCATCGCCGAAAATTCCGTTGCAGCAACAGGCGCATCATCTTCGATTTCTTCCCCCCGCAAAGCAGAAAGCATTCCCTCAAAAATGCAGACCAGACCTGCGCCGCCGCTGTCTACCACGCCCGCCTCTTTCAACACGGGCAATAGATCGGGGGTCTTTTGCAAAGTCAGCCGCATTTGAGAGAGCAACGCCGACAGGCAAGTGTCAAAGTCCTCAAACGAATGGCATTGTAAAAAGGCGTCTCCCTCTCGTAGCAGGGTAAGCATCGTCCCCTCAGTGGGAGTGGCTACAGCATGGTAGGCGAACTCTTTGCCGCAGGCAAAAGCCTTAGCAAAGGTAACGGGGGTGTAGTCCGTCACACCCTCACTGCCAACGGCCAAACCACGGATGAATTGAGACAGAATAACCCCGGAATTTCCTCGTGCGGCAAACAGAGAGGCACGGGAAAATCGAGCCATCATTTCTCCGATGGAATCAAATTCCTCTCGGATTCCTGCAGCCCCGCCTTCCATAGTCATTGTCATATTTTTGCCGGTATCCCCGTCCGGCACGGGAAAAACATTCAGATCGTCCACAACCGTCATATTCCGTTTCAGGTTGCGGTAGCCGCCGACGAGCATAGCCTGCCAACGGTCGGCATGCAAAACTGAATGCTGTGCTTGTGTACTATTCACCCTGAACAGTGACCTCCTTGCCATAGCAGAACGCAATAATGGTTCCGGGGCCTACACAAGACCCTACGATAGGCGTAATGTAACTAACCTCAACGTCAGCAAAAGGAGCGCGTTCCAAAATCAGGTCTTTGACCTGCATAGCGCCATCTTCATTATCGGCGTGAGAAATATAAAGCACCTGTTCGGCGCTGTTTTCAACCACTTCGGCAATTCCATCAGCCAGTGCAATACGGGCATTGAGGGCGCCCTTGGCTTTTTTAACAGCGTAATTTTGTCCCACTTTATCTGAAATCAAAATGGGCTTTACCCCGAAAAGATTGCCGAAGAAGGCTTTGGAAGCCTTGACTCGACCGGCACGGCGGAGATACTCCAGGGTATCACAAGAGCCGTATTGGTTAAATCGCAAACGGTGTTCCTCTAAGTAGGAAGCTGTTTCGGCGGCGGTTTTGCCCTCTTCCCGCAGTTTGGCGGCCAACACCGCAATGGCAGACTGACCAAGGGAGCTGATGAGGGAGTCTACACAATATACCCGATGTTCGGGATACTGCTGTGCCAATTCTTCTGCCACTAAAGTAGACAGATTCCACGAGCCGGACAAAGCGGAGGAGCAAGCAACGTACACCACGTCTTTCCCTTGCTCAAGCTGGGCTGAAAAGGCGGAAACCAACGATTCCCGAGGAACTTGGGTGGTGGTGATGCGTTTCCCTTCCCGCATCATATCATAAAACTCTTTGGGAGAATGAGCGGTCCAATCCAACGAGGCAGGATATTCGATGCCGTCTACCACGTAGTTCATAGCCACGTAGTCGATGTCATACTTTTTCCGCATAGCCGCGTTCATATCACTGGTGGAATCCACAATAATTGCGAAACTCATAGTCAACACTCCTTTATTTTTGTTGGATCGATGCCATGATCTGATCCATCAAAGCTTTTTCTTCAGCCAAATTCTCGCTGATGGGCTTACCCCGATAGAAGGTGGCGCACATACCCGGTCCAATGGTGGCACCGCAAGCCATCCCCACGGTGTTTACGATCAATTCCTTAGGCTTGATCCGTTCTCGGATCTTGTCTGCCAGCAGACGGGCAGCAGCATCCCGATTGGTATATGCCACGAATACGATCTGGTCCAGAGGATTCTCGATGGTTTTTTCCATATAGTCCACGGCCGCATCAAAAGCATCCCGTTGTCCTTTGCATTTCCCGATAACCTCAGCCATACCATTGTGGTTAAAGTCAGCCAGCAGATTCAGCCCGATCATCTGACCGAAGAAGGCCTTAAAGTTGGTCACCCGACCGGTTTTTACCAAGAAGAATAAATCATCCATAGAGCCGATCTGATGCACCGTATGACGGATCTCGTTAATGTAATCGGCTACTTCTTCAATGGATTTGCCTTCCTCACGCTTGATGCAGGCTTCAATTACCAATAACGCCAGCGAGGTGGAATAGCGCATAGAGTCCACGCAAATAATTTTACGGTCGGGATATTTGGTCCGCAGATCCTCTGCCACCTTTTCGGTATTGGCATAAGAAGCAGAAAGCCCACCGGACAGCGAAATGCTCAGAACGTCCCGTCCTTCCTTCAAGTGCTTTTCGAATATCTCGTAAATATCCCCCAAAGGCGGAGTGGCAGTAGTGTACAGTGCCTTGCGTCCCTTCATAGAATCGTAGTATTCTTTGGCGGACATCAATTCCCAGTCTAGCGACAGCTGAACCTCACGACCGTCGGGATAATACATGATCCCACGCAAATAGTCACGAATGCCAAACCGCTCCCGCAATTCTGCAGTCAGGTCACAGGCGGTATCCGGAATGATTTCAAATTGATACATAATTCTATCCCCTTTATTCATCCGTTTGTAACGGAATTCCACACACTGTATACTATAGCACACTTTTGTTGTTTTTTCAACATTGTGAGGCAGATTTTTTTTAGAAAAGAAAAAAATAAAAAAACAGGTGCAATTTGTCGCAAAGTTTGCTATAATAATTTTAATTATGGATATTAACAGGAGGGTCCTATCATGGATTGGTGGATCATTGTTGTAATTGCGTTAGGTTTTCTTATTATTTCCTTGGTAGCGGGAGCAGTTATTATGCTCAAAAAAACCGTGCCCATCGCCAAATACGTGTATCACGATCAATTGGTTAAGACCGATCCCGAAAAATGGGGACGTGTGTGTTCTTGCCCTGAAAATGAAGAACAGCTTGCCATGTGGGAGCAAGGTCTTGTTTGGGGAGAACAGCACAAGGAGCAAAAAACCGATTTGCACATTGTACACGACGGGCTGAATCTATATGGAGAATTTTACCGTTTGAACGACAGCAACAAGTGTGTGTTCATCATTCCCGGTCGATGTGAAAGTCTGCTGTACTCCTACTATTTTGCCCCTCCCTACGAAGCGGCGGGCTATAACGTCATGATGGTTGACGCCCGCGCCCACGGTCTGAGCGACGGAACATACAACACGGTTGGCGTAAAAGAAAGCGGTGACCTGCTGGCTTGGCTCAAGGTGGCGGTCGAAGAATTGGGAATGGAAGAAATCTATTTTCACACCATTTGCATCGGCACGGCGACCGCTCTGCTGGCTATGACTCATCCCGACTGCCCCGCACAGGTGAAAGGGCTGGTAACCGAAGGCTGTTTCACCTCCTTTGCCGAAACCTTTAAGCAACATATGGTTCAGCTGAAACGTCCCATCTTTCCCGTAATGCAGTTGGCTATGCGAGAAATCAAAAAGAACACCGGCACCGACGTATACAAGTCTGCTCCCATTCGCGCAATGAAAAAGATTCATCAACGAGTGCTGTTTTTATACGGCAAGCAGGATGTATTCTCCATTCCTCCCAAAAGCAAGGAGCTGTTTGCCGCCTGTGCATCAAAAGACAAAACGCTGGTTTGGTTTGACAAGGGCAGCCACTCCCATTTGCGACTGAACAACCAAGAACGGTACGATGCAGCCATTATAGACTTTTTAAACTGAGGGATCGTATATGAATCGGGAACTGAAACAGTTACTCAAGTTTAACACCAAGGCCTTACAGGACTCAGAGCAAGACCTGAAGGCTATTTACGACATTACCTTTCGCAAAGAGAACGCTCATCTGATCATGGCGGAGGATAACGACGGGTATCGCATTCACACCTATACCTATGGGCAGATCAAGCAACGCATTGAAGCTGCCGCCGACGGTCTGTTTGCCGCTCTGGGCGAAACTCACGGGTTTGTGGGACTGGATATGGAAGCCGGCGTAGATTGGATCGTCGCCTTTTGGGGAATCTTAAAAAGCGGCAACAAGCCCTTTCTTATCAATGCCCATCATCCTGACAGTATGACCCTTTCTCTGCTGAAAACGTTGCAGATCACCACCGTTATCAGCCATAAGGCAAGCACCCTGCCTATAAGGTATATCCCCTTTGGGGAGTGGGAATGTTCCGCCCCCTGCACCGCTCAATTTGAAAACGAGTTGGCGATTGCCACCTCGGCTACCTCCTTAAAAGAGTCCCTGTGCTTTTACACGGGGCAAAACATTGCGGCGCAAATTTTCAATACCCGCGAGGTACTCTCTCAAAGCAAGCGGATGGCACGCCACTACAAAGGGCAACTCAAACAATTGGCCTTTTTACCCTTTTATCATATTTTTGGATTGTTCGCCGTCTATTTCTGGTTTACCTTTTACAACCGCACGCTGGTATTTGTGAAAGACCTGTCCCCCGAAACCCTGCTTGGCACCTGCCGACTGCATCAGGTAACTCATATTTTTGCCGTACCGTTGCTTTGGCATACGGTGGAACAGCAGGTGTGGTCCGCCGCCAAGGCGCAAGGGCGGGAGCAGCAATTAAAAAAGGGGCTTGCCCTTTGCACCAAACTACAAAACCTATTCCCTTATGTGGGAGCAACCCTTGCTAAAAAGTTGATGAGTTCGGTAACCGATCAACTGTTTGGACCGTCGGTACAGTTTTGCATCAGCGGCGGTAGCGCCTTACGCCACTCCGCTTTGGAATTGATGAACGGCTTGGGATACCCGCTTCACAACGGCTACGGTATGAGCGAGATCGGCATTGCGGCGGTGGATCTGTCCATCCGCCCCAAAGATCGGAACCGCGGCAATATCGGTAAGGTATTCTCCTCTTTGCATCACCAAATCGCCAAAGAAGGCGAACTGCAGGTTACCGGTAGCTCGGTATGTCATCGTCGTATGATTAACGGAGAAGAATTCCGTTCAGAAGGATGGTTTGCCACGGGCGACTTGGTGGAACAGCACAAAAACGGTGCCTTATCCATCATAGGACGAATGAGCGACGTGGTAATTGGGGAAAGCGGAGAAAATATCAATCCCGACACCATCGAGCCTTTGTTTTTTACCGATTTAGCGGTGAATTATTCGGTTTTGGGATTCCCCTGCTCGCAAGGGGAAGAACTGTGCCTTGTCCTGCAATTACCTGCTACGCTATCAGACGGGCAGATAAAAGAACTGTATGAACACATGATGCGGATCAACACTACTCTGCCTTTGCCTTTGCAGGTGCGCAAGCTGTATGCCACTCAGGATGCCATTATGGCCTCCACCGCTATCAAGGTCAGCCGCGCTTACTTGCGGCGGGGTGTGAGCAACGGGCAGATCACACTCACCGACCTGCGGGAGTTTGTTCCCTGTGCCGATTCCGCCTGCGAGGACAGCGAAATACTGCAACAGATCATCCGACTTACGGCAGAGTTGTTGGGACGAGAGGAAGAAACTTTGCTCCCCGACTCGCATTTATTACAAGACCTTGGGGTCACCAGTTTGCAATATTTTGCTCTGCTTTCGGCACTGGAAGAGCATTTTGACTTCGTCCCCCACGGCGAAGAGCAATACGGCTACACCCTGCGGGAATTCAGCCATATGATAGAAAGGCGTAATAACCCATGAGACAAAAAAACGTCAACCGATTTGTACTGGGCTTTGTTAAGCTGACGGGGTATCTTCCCGCTATGCTGTTTTTCAAGCCCCGTGTGATCTATGAAGATAAAACCGTGCAATCCAAGCGATTGCCCAAGCCCTGTATTTTCGTATCCAACCATCAATCTCTGTTGGATTTTGCCCTGTATCTCTGTCTGTTTTTCGGACGTACCATCCGTTTTCAAATGGCAGAGGTGCTGTTTGAAAAAGGCAAGTTGTTTTCAAACTTCTTGTTTTGGTTGGGCGGCATTTACGTGAATCGCAACAAACTGAATATGGAAATGATGGCAACCAGTATCCGCATTCTGGACGCAGGCGGCACGGTTGGCGTATTTCCCCAAGGGCGGCTACCCGTGGACGGGAAACCCTTTCCCTTTAAATCCGGCGTGGTATATATGGCCCTTCATTCCGATGCCCCCATTGTTCCCGTTTATACCGACGGCAATTACGGACTGAAAAAACGTGCCACCGTAGTCATTGGCAAGCCCATCAATTTGAAAGAATGGTGTACCGATGAAAAACCTTCCCTTGCCACCATTGAGGCGCTGACCGCACAATTGGAGCAGACGGTATACGATTTGAAAGGCTTGGTGGATTCCGGTGACTAAGCAGACCAAAAAGGGACTGTTCCGCTATTTTTCCATGGACTGCGCCCGTATGATCTATCTTGCTTTGATTCCCTGCTTTCGTCTTCGATGTCTGGGAACCGACGGACGTAAAAAACCGTCTAAAGTCAAAGGCGGGGCTATTATTGCCGCCAACCATACGGGATTTATTGATCCCTTTGTACTCAGCACCTTGTTTTGGCGGCGCAGATTATTTTTGCTCACCGCAAAAGAGGTAATGGCAACCAAAGTGCGGGAGTTCTGGCTGACCCGTGCGGGATGCATTAAAATCGACCGCAGTATTTCGGATATGGTGGCCATCCGCCAATGTGTAACGGTACTCAAGGCAGGGAAACTGTTGGGAATGTTTCCCGAAGGACACATCCAGCGTGATGGAGATATGGACTCGGTGAAAAGCGGAGCGGTACTCATCAGCCTGCAGGCCGACGTACCCGTCATCCCATTTTATTCTCAAAAGCCCTCTCGGTGGTGGCACCGCAGACGTGTGATTATGGGCGAGCCCATCCATATGAAAGAAATCTGCGGCAAACGTTTCCCGTCGGTGGCAGATATTGAACAGCTTTCTACCCTATTGCAAACCAAAATGGAGGAGTGTAAAAGCACCTATGAACAAACAAATTTTTGAACAACTGACTGCTCTTTTCGAGCAGGTATTTGAGGGCGAGGTCCCTTGTGAAAGTCTCTCGGAATCCACCTTGCTGGTGGAGGACCTGGGAATGAATTCCATCGGCTTTTTGTATATGGCCATGGCAGCAGAGGAAGCCTTTGGTGTCCGTTTTGAAAATACCGATTTTGAAGACCTGCGCACCGTAGGGGATGTGGTTCGTCTGATCGAACAGCGACAATAATTGTTGACTTTGGTTCTTTCCCGTCGTATAATAAAGAAAATTGTAAGGAGGCTTTTCTTATGGATAACAACTATCAACCCATTTACACCCAACCCGCCTTGCCCGATGCCGGCAGTATGCTGACCAAGGGGATTTTGGCTTTGATTTTTGCTGAGGTATTCCCCATTCTTGGCATCATTTTCGGCGTTCAAGGAATGGGGATGCAAAAGAAATACGTACAAGCCGGTGTTGCTTTGACCGGTAAAGCCAAGGTAGGCGCAATCCTTTCCAAGGTTGGTATGATCCTTTCCATCGTTATGGCGGTATTCTGGGTCGTTTACGTTTTTATCTGCGCTATTTACGGCTTTGCTTTAGGAATGGCAATGGGTGGTTATTAAACTCAAAAAACTCGGGGCAACCCGAGTTTTTCTTTTTTCTCAATTCTTCATTGACAAGCCATCCTGCATATTGTAGAATAACAAAGTAAGGAGGGTTATTTATGGATAACAACCAAAACCATGTCAACAATCAACAGCCCGTGTATGTTTCGCAACCGAGCCAATATAATCTGCAAACCCCCACTTCCCAGACTGCTCTGCCCGCAGGTAGTTCCTTGCTGGTATTCGGTATTCTGTCTCTTGTTTTTTCCATCCTGTCTATGATCCCCTATTTTATCCTTTTCGGCTTTGGCATTGCCGGTATTGTTTTCGGGCTCGTTGGTTTGCGAGGCAAGAAAAAATACACACAAGCCGGTGTTCTTTTGACCGGAACGGCTAAGGTGGGCGCGATCCTTTCCAAAGCGGGTTTCATCGTAGGGATCGTCATTACCTCTTTCTGGACCGTTTATCTCAGCATTTTGGCTGTCATTGGTCTCTTTTCCCTTGCGGCCTCTTACATGAATCTGTAAATAGCAAACAATATAAAAAGGAGAAATTACCATGAATCAAGAACCCCAAAAGACACAACAAGAATTGGATGCTGAAATGTTGCAAGAATATCAAAGTCAGCAACAAAATCCCACCTATGTATCAAGCCCGCAACCTGAACCTGCAACACCTACTCTCGCCAACAACGATGCCATCACCCTGCTGATTTTAGGCATTGTAGCAGTTGCTTTGTTTGATATCTTCCCTCTCGCAGGCATCATCGTTGGCCTGATTGGTATGAAAAAAGCCAAGGTATTCACCGACCAAGGCATTGAACTCAGCGGCAAGGCCAAGATCGGCGCTCTGCTTTGCAAGATCGGCCTGATCGTCTGTGCTGTTACCACCGTGATTTTTGCGGTAATCCTCACCTTTTACTTTGGCACTCTCATTCTTGCTATAATGAGCGAAATGATTTTTAATTATTAACACTTGTCTGCAAAAGACCGACTATGGATTGCATAGTCGGTCCTTTATTATTCTGCGATAGGCGTTTTTTTGAACTTTGGCATCCAATATCCTTTGCCGAAGGCGATAACCTCTGCCAACAGGCAAACAGGCAATGCCACAAAAGCATCCACAATGGAGTGCTGTTTAATAAAGGCTGTGGAAAGGCTTATCACTATGGCGCAAACCACAATAAAGATCTTAAAGGGTACACTTGCTGTTTTTTCTTTCAGCCACGCCGATGCAATCCCAACGGAATACGCCACGTGCATAGAGGGGCACACGTTGGAGCTGGTGTCGGCCGAATACAGCAGACCCACCAATTGGGTCAGCGGGTTTTCTCTGCCAAGGGTTGCCAAGTCGGGACGCAGATCCTGCCGATTGGGGTAGATGATATAGATCGCCATACCCACCACTTGGCAAACGATAATAAAACTCATAAACCACTTGAAGTTTTTGGGATTATACAACGCCATATACACCAGCGTAAAGGCGATAAGAAAATACCAGAACACATAAGGAATAACAAACCACTCACAAAAGGGAAACAGCAGATCATCCAACGGGCTGTAAATGACGTGGCAGTTTTCTAAGGGGATAAAATTCTCGGTGACAAAGTAGAGAATAAAATACCCCACCCATCCCAGCAAATACAACAGATGGTTATACTCCGGTTGATTCAGTTTATTCAAACGAAATTGCTTGTAATCCACAACAGGCTTTCTCATAACGATACCTCCTGATTGGGTCGATTTTTAGGATACAGTTTTTTGGGAATATTCCGATACGGGACCACCGTGTGAAGGGGCAAAGCCTCTCCCAAAGCGGTAATGCTGTTTTTCAGTTCATTGCATATCCGTTCCCGTTCTTCATCCATGGGGCGTTCGGGGTCAAAATAAATCGGCTCACCGATCACCGCCGTTTTCAATTTGGGAGCGATATACATGGGCACAAAGGGCAACGCCTTGCCGCTTTTGCGATAGTAGTGCTTGGCAACGTTAACAAACCGATCCTGAAATTCGTAAATAATATGATTGCACTTTACGTCGTGCTCAGGAAAGATGATTACGTTGTTCCCTTCCTGCAGGGCGGCAACCGTCTTTTTAAAGGTAGAAAGAATACGGGCGTCGTGCCGCACGGCAATGGTATCGGCATGGGTGAATAAGTACGAAGCCAACGGTGCCATCGCGTAAGAGCACAATTTATAATACCAATGGCTGCGCTTAGGTTTTTGAGACCAAAAATCTTGAAACGCATAGCCGGGCACTTCTTTTAGCTCCATCATTTGGCCCGCGCACCAGGTTACACGGGGAGCAGGAAAATACAACTCGCTGGTGATCGGCCCGTGAAGCTGGCAATGGTTTGCCACTACCACACACGGTGTATCGGGCAAATGCTCCGATCCCTGCAATGAAACCTTGTGATAACAAGTTCTGACAGTCCATTTGATTAACCGAAAAAGCATCGGCGATTTTTTTTGATTCATTGTTAATTCATCCCTATCTTCCTGCAACATTATAGCAAAATCTCGGAATATTGCAAGACTAAATCAGGAAAATGTAGCCAATATAAACTGCTTATACCGAACGGAAGGTATATTCTATCCAGCTGAGCTGAGACGGCTTATTATCCCGCAGCCAAGCGGTACGGTAATCGGCAAGAAAGGCTTCCGCATCCGGCTTTTGCTCAGCGCCCGCCCAATACAAATAGGTATGAAGCACCTGCTCCACTCCACGGGCAGACAGCAAAAAGTCTTGCTGTTCAGGGGTTTGAGGTAACGCCGCCATCTGCTCATACACCGCCTTACAACGGGCAAGGGCATCCCGTAATGCCTGCACCTCAGGCAAAGCGGGGCGCTCTTTCTTTTCATACTCGGTTACACTGATCGAGTGAATCATACTGCCCCAGCAAACAAGCTGTTCGCAAGAGGCAAGTTCACGGATCAGAGGTACCACGTTCACCATTTGACCGTAGGCAAGGCGGGAGAAAGTCAGCTCATAGGCTTCATCCGGCTCGGCATCGGTGTTCCAACCCGCCTGCGCACCCAACAAAAGCCCGTACAAGGCGGCGCTGAGATTGCCCACGTGGCCGAAGTCACCCCAGTTGGTGGTCAGCACACCCATCGCACCGTGTTCTTTGCCGTAGCGAGCCAAGCGGCTGATGTTCCCCGTTGCGCAATGAATGCCTTCTATGAAACGATTCCAAGTAGAGGCACCGGGACAAACCACCTGCGTTACACCCGCCTGTTCAAAGCGGATCACATTGTTTTCGTCGGGCTGTTCACGGTAATCCCAGTTGAGCATAATGGTGTTTTGGGGCAATTGCCCCACCCGCTCGGGATGCTGGTGAACGATATCACCCCACATCATCCCCTGCTTGCCAAGGGTGTGCAAATGATCCAAAATCTGCCGTACAAAGCCAAAATAAGCCTCGCCCACATCTTTGCCCTGATTTTTCCCCTTACACAGATCAAAGGTTTCATCACAGCAAATATTGAACAAGTTTGAATGGCACAGCGGCGCAAACTGATCGATCATACTTTTGACTACCTTAATGGAGTCGGGATGGGACACGTCTAAGGTGTGATGTCCCATTTTCTCAATCCACGGGTGGGTGGTGGGAGTATAATTCTCGTACTCACACAAATGCTGATATTTAGGGCTTTGCAATAGCCGATACAAATGCCCGAAGGTGGAAATGGAGGGGGTCAGCTCTATAAAATGAGCGTGACAGTAATCGTCCAGCGCCCGAATCTCAGTGGGAGTCAGCACCTCATGGGGCTGCATAATGCCGTTCATTTCTTCAAAAGCGAAGGCGTCCTCAATATACAACTGCAAATGATTGATCTTATGGTATGCTAATCGGTCTACCAGTGTTTTCAGATTATCCAGCGTGGGCACTTTACCGCGGGTCACGTCGTGATAGATTCCCCGCAGAGCAAGATCGGGGGCATCGGCAATGTGCACCCCTTGCAGGGTACGGTCGGTCACCGAGGTGAGCATTTGACGCAAGGTCTGGATGGCATAAAAGGTACCGGCAGGCCCCTCCCCTGCCAAAACAATACCATCGGAGGTCACGCTCAGGGTATAGCCGTCTCCCGTTTCTCCTTTGGTTGCAATATAGATGCAGGGATGCCGCAGTTCACCCACAAAAACGGTAGGACGGTCCCCCAAAAGATCAAACAATTCCTGTTGCAGAACGTAAGCGCTGTCGGTCAGGCGAACGTCTTGCCCTGCCGCCAGAACGATGCTAAGCCGATCCAACCGAAAACGCTCATCGGTCAAGGAAAGCGATTGCGGAGTCGGTAAAATAGAGTACATAACAATTCCCCCTAAGGCTTGATGGGGCTATTATACCATAACCCTGTATATAAATCAATGAAAAGCCGACATAAAAAATCCCCGTTCCGCAGAACGGGGATTTTGGGGACCGACACTCAAAATGGAACCGGCCTAAAAACCTGATATTCTTTATATTTTTCAAAATATATTTCAAATTTCTATTATTTATAGTCGTTTGAAATGATATCTATTCGACAATCACTTTTTCCATATGACAATTCAACAATAGGAACATAGGTCTTAACAATCACATTGTCTGTAATTTTATAATCGCTTACCATATACTCCTCACTTTCTAAGTATGTTATGACCTGTATGATTTTACTATCATCAATAGTAGGGTCTAATACCTTGATAACATCGGTAGCAACCTTAAACATTTTATCTCTTTCAGTAATTTCTTTACCTCCATTAATTGATATGCTAAAGCACTCTGCGGTAGCGTCATTGGCGTTTATCATTTCTATATAACAATCATTAGCGTAGGCAAAAAACTTAGTGCGGATATTACCCTTCGTTATTTCCCCCATCTCAAAGTTAGAATAATCATTAAATTCATTTATAAAACGATTTACCAATTTATCACTCGCATATACTGTCTCATTGTCATCAGAATTATCTACACTGTTTTCTTTTGATAATGTATCACTATTATACTGATCATCAGAAGAACTAATGTCATTTTCATCAATAGTTCCACAACCTACACAAGAAAATATCAAAACCATTGCCAACACAAAAATTAAAACCTTTTGCACAATAAAATCTCCTTTATTTATTCAACTTGCTTTTTGCGGTATTTATTGAAGTAACTAACAATTTTTTAACCTCAATACACTTTTCTAAAATATCTTTATTATCGTAATAACCACTTTCAATTAAAAGTTCAAGCCAATATTCACTCTCACTACATTCTTTCAATGCTATTTGGAGTTTAGCGATAAAATCGGCAGTACCGTGTCCATAAAACGCTTCGCGAATATTAGCACCAACACTTGTACCACTACGGATAAGTTGATTTGTGAGAACGCTTTCTTTTTTAGTTTGTTTTACAGAGTTACAAACCTTAATTATTTGCAAAGCAAATTCTTTAGATTTAATAATCAATGGACTATCTGCCATAACAACACCACCTTTCTACTAATAATTATACCACTATAAAACAAAAAAGCAAGGCAAAGCCTTGCAAAAAACTTATTACCTCTTACTTCTTACCGATTACTTCCCAAAGCCCCAAGGACATTTTGAGGTAAGAGTGAAGAGGTAATAGGTAAGAAGTAAGCCCCAAGAACATATCGTCCTTGGGGCTTTGGAGCTACTGATCCGATTCGAACGGACGACCTGCTCATTACGAGTGAGCTGCTCTACCTGCTGAGCCACAGTAGCATAGGCTTTACGCTTATGCCATTATAACCCATCCTTTGCCGCTCGTCAAGTGTTTTTTATTCGAAAACGCTTATGATTCTATCAGTGATGCTTCCTTCACTTCACCTTGTGTAAGAGCAAGTACTTCGGTCGCTTCTTCCACAACAAGAATCTCGCTTTCACACTCCGTCGGTATATACGCCTTTCGAATCACACTGTACAATACCAAGGACTGACAAATTTCTGCACCGAAAAAGATAAAAACATCCAATGTTGCCGCTATTAGCGCCAGGGTTCTATTACGTTTTTTGTTGGCAGAGAAGCAATCCAATCCATCTCGAAGCAAAAGATACGTGCACCGAGTCATAAAACAATTGATTACAAAACTCCAAAGAATATAAAACCCCACAGAGGTGAAATCTACAAAGAAATCACCAATTCCGCCTAAGGGCAGAATACCTAAAACAAGATTGACGATTCGTAATAAAAAAGGAAACAAAATCGAGCAAAAGTATATCCAGAAATAACCCATCATCCGATTCTTGATCGGCCGCTTTTTTCCAAACATCGCGAGGGGTTTATCTCCGGGAATATCACACAGTGCAAATCCACTGAAAAACGGTATCCACGCCCACCAAGCCGTTTTACGTCCTGCCTTTCGATTCAGACAATGTAATGGTGTATACCGCGATAAATATAAAACAAAAGAAATGTAATTACGAAGATGATAAGTACCACAACAAGGAATATTGCGCCACCGCCCACCAAAAAGATACCCCAAAGGTCTTTCAAGTATTTTAATATACGAGTAATATAATAAGCCACTTGAGCCATACTACCGGCAAAAGAGGAAATATTTTCAGAAGTTCCTTCCGCTCCCGTGACAATTGCGCTGATATTATCTAACATATCAGAAATCCTATTGAGAACACCAACAAAATCCATTTAAACGACATCCTTTCATCCTCCACCCCTATATGGGTAGATCTCGACGATAATTATACTCAATATTTTGAGTATTGTCAAGAGAAACGATATGCTAAAATCAATTTTGGTGATAGAAATGATTTCGTATAAACCATTTTATGAAACCCTATACAAAAAAGGAATAACAGAATATCATTTGATTTTTAAACAAGGTTTTTCTGCTAACACCCTACATCGAATGAAAAAAGGAGAGGCAATCAGCACCAAAACGCTTGATGCCCTTTGTTATGCTTTAGATTGTGAAGTAACCGACATATTAACCTTTGTAAAAGAATAGCACCTGAACTCTTTCACGAATTCAGGTGCTTTTTTTATTCAAAATACGGCGTAGTCAACCACAAGCCTTTATTTTTCAAATCGCTAATGGTGGCTTCGTGTGCCGACAGGGTCTGATTGAAATAGAAGCCGCCGTTTTTATCGGTAACAAAATAGAAGGCGGTCTCGGTTTCATCGGGATACACTGCCGCTTCTATGGCCTTGGCGGTCACGTTGCTCATCGGTCCGGGGGGCAGACCTTCGATCTTATACGTATTATACGCGCCGTCGCCATAGGGGTAATACATAGTGGGGTCGGACTGCAACAGTCGCGCTCCCGCCGGCCACTGCTTCAGACGATTATAGAATACCGCCGACACCTTGGGCATTTGATCGTAATACCCGCAGGCTTCCAACTCGATCACCGACGCCATGGTCATAATCTGATGGGTGGTATACCCTTTCTGCTTGGCGACCTCCCGCAAGGCGGGGGTGAATTTTTCCTCCAGATTATCCAACATCACCTGAATGACCCGATGGGGATCGTCGTTGGGATAAAAATGATAGGTATCGGGGAACAAATATCCCTCCATTGCATAATACATGGCATCATCATCGGGAATGGCTTGCCACAAAGGGGAATCAAATTCGCCGTTCATCACCTCGTGACGCAAAGAAGCGTAAGAGCAAACCCCTGCCTCTTCCAGCAGATGGAGGATCTGCTCCACCGTTTTGCCCGAGGGAACGGTCACGGTTACGTCCTCTGCCTTAACGGGCTGCGCTAAGGATTCCAAAATCGCGCCGTAACCCATATCGGGCGTAAAGTCGTGATAACCGTAGTTGATGTTATTTCCTTTGCCCGTAAGCTTTAAGTACGCCAAAAACAAATGACGGGAAAGCAGAATTCCCTCTTCTTCCAAATCCTCGGCGATTTGGCGCACCGACGCACCTTCCGCCACCTGAATCTGCACGGTATCATCGGCGGATGACAGCAATTCCTTACCCATACCCGAAAGGTCACACAAGGCAAACAGCACGCCGCCTGCTACCGCTACCGCGGCACAAAGACACAGGCAAACAAACACCATAAAACCGCTGCAGCCTTTCTTTTTCTTGCGCTTTTGGGGCTTTTGGGGCACAGGGCGAACAGGGACGGGTTCAGGTTGAGACGGCGCGGGAGTAGCCGGCTGATTCAGGCTTGCCAGCACCGCGTCCACGTCAAACTCCCGTGGGGTCTTGTTTTGTTCATCCATGGTGATTTTTCTCCCATCTGTTGCGGAACTTTTCTTTCCCCGTTGGGGGGACTGTCCGCTTAATATACCGCTCGGTAATCAATAGTTCCACCGGTCGGTCGTATCGCCCGTGGATCAAACTGCGGCGCACACAGGCAGAATAGCATATGCCCACCGTAACGCCGTGGAATCCCGACAAAAAGCGGTCGTAATAGCCTTTGCCGTAGCCCAAGCGATACCCGTACTCATCATAACACAAGGCAGGTACAATACACAGTCCACCCGCCTCGGGAGGAACCAGTCGCTCCGGATCAGGCTGAGGCTCGTCCACCCCAAAGGTACCGGGAGAAAGTTCGGCTAAACTGCGAATTTCAAAAAACTCCATCCGACGAGTGTTGGGCACGCACCGCGGCACTGCTACCCGCTTGCCTTGAGAGAGCGCGTATTCAATTAAACGGCGGGTATCCACCTCAATAGGGGTGGACACGTATACCAGCAACAGCTCGGCGGTGGCATATTGATTCAGCCGCGTGATCCGCTGAAAGACATCTTCATCCAAGCGGGATTTTTCATCGGCGGTCAGCTTGACCCGATAGGCACGATACCGTTGCCGCAGATTGGTTTTATACTCTCGAATATCTTTCATAGTTCCCCTTGCATGGCACAAACCAGATCGTCGGCTTCTGCCACATCCTTTATCCGTGCTACAATGGCCTTCCCGAAAGCAAGCGCACATCCCGCTCCTTTTGCGGTAATGATATTGCCGTGACTGACCACGGCGGTTTGTTCTATTACAGCACCCGCACAGTCTTGTTCAAAACCGGGGAAACAGGTGGCGTGCTTACCTTTCAATAGTCCCTTATGTCCCAAAATCGACGGAGCGGCACAAATTGCAGCCACAAGCAAATCGTTTTTCATACAATGATCGATCGCCTTTTGTACCAAAGGAGAAGCCTCTAAATTTTTGGTGCCCGGCATACCACCGGGAAGAATGATGCCGTCCATTGCCCGTAAATCCACTTGATCTTCCGTTCGGTCGGCGATAACGCCAACACCGTGAGCACCTTGCACCGTTTTGCTTCCCACGCCAACCGTTTCAACCGAAACATCCGCACGGCGAAGCATATCCAACGGAGTCAGCGCTTCAATTTCTTCAAATCCTTCCGCCAAAAACAAATAAATCATTTAAAGATACTCCTTCACCAAGTCATATACCCTTTCACCGATGGTATCGATCGGCAAAGGTTGTTGCGTTTGATCATCGGCACAGTGCACGGTTTTCCAACCTTCGTTTCCGCAGGCATAGGTCGCGGCACGGGTACAGCGTTGCAAATAGTCCACATCTTTTTCGTGGATATCTTTTTTGGATTCATCCCCCTGATAGCGACCGGTCATTAGTGTTTGTGATACCAAAGTAGGCATTTCTAAATATACCACCACGTCGGGAGAAGGAATACCGAATTTTTTATATTCCAGATCGTGCAACCAAGCCGAAAAAGCGTCCCA
>JAFSIW010000073.1 GCA_017439545.1 Clostridia bacterium
ACAATCCCTCTTTATCATAATGACGTAAAACAGATATTTTCGTATTACAAATTCTCGCAAATTCTCCGATTTGCATACTGTTTGCCTCCTTGCTTATGATTTTAAGGTACCTTACGAGCGTATTATAAACCTAATGTTAGGTTGAGAGTCAATGGCTTTTTTGAAAAATTCTTATATATTGATGCTTTTTTGATGATGCAACAGACGGAAATATTGAAAACAGAACGGAACAGATGGGAAAATGATGCTCAATTTGAGCATCAAAGTGGGATTTCGTGGACCGTGGATCGTGGAAAATGAAAAAGCAAAAACCCGCAAGAATCAAGGATTCATGCGGGTTTTCTGCGTGGCAGGGGTGGAGGGACTCGAACCCCCGGCACGCGGTTTTGGAGACCGCTGCTCTACCAACTGAGCTACACCCCTATATTGACTTTTAAAGAAATGGTGGGCCATCAGGGACTCGAACCCGGGACCGACCGGTTATGAGCCGGTTGCTCTAACCAACTGAGCTAATGGCCCGCAACCTACTTGCTTTGCAAGCCAATAAAATATAGCACATTTCCTTTTGTTTGTCAATAGGTTTCTATTAAAAATTTTTAAAACTATTCGCCCAAAACCAAGGCCTTAATATCCTTATGATAATACACGCTGACCACTAAGCCGATTCCCAAATACAAGCACACGGTAGAGGTGCCGCCTGCGCTGAAGAAGGGCAAGGTAACCCCGATAACCGGCAGCATCGACAGGCACATTCCCAAATTGATTACGGTTTGCGCCGCAAACATAGCGAACACGCCGGCGCAGATAATTGTACCCGCCCGATCACGGGAGCGACGGGCAACGGCAAGAATCCGCCAGCAAATTGCGCCCAATATGCCAATGATCAGCATACAGCCGACAAAGCCTACCTCTTCTCCCGCAGTGGCGAAAATAAAATCGTTGTACTCCAACGGAATCTTGCCCGACTGCACGTACGGTCCGTGGAACAAGCCGTAGCCAAACCATCCGCCCGAACCGATGGCAGTTTGCCCGCGGGCTTGCTGATAGATCAGATCCTGATACAGCTCCGGTTGAAACAGCGCCATAAACCGACCTTTTTGATCGTCGTTCATAACAAAAAACCACATCAGCGGCGCGGCAATCGCTACAGCTCCGCCTGCGGCGGCAAAATAACCCCAATGCACCCCTGCCACAAACAGCATAGCGGCAAACATCAACGCCATAACAAGAGCACTGCCGTCGTCACCCTGAAAGTGGATGAGCACTACGGGGATCGCCCCGTGTATTCCCAATAACAGAACGTGTTTTAGTTGACTGATCTCTTTTTTGCTGACACGATTCACGTGGGCGGCAAAGGTAATAATAAACCCGATCTTCAGCAACTCCGACGGCTGAATGGATTGACCAAAGGGCAAGGCAAGCCATGCTTTATCGTCGGTTCCCTCGGGGGCGTACCCGATGAAAAAGGTGAGCAAAACCATTCCCACCGTGACCACGGCAGGCAAATACCAATATTTAAGCATCAATTTATAGTCGATCAGCGACAGGGCGATGGCTACACACATCCCCAAAAACCAGCCAATCAACTGCACGATAAACTTTTGATAGCCTGCGCTGACAAACGACGCCGACAGTACCAGCACCGCGCCGTAAAAAGTCGCGAAGGTACATAATAACAATAATACCTTGTCGGTTTCACGGATGTAGTCCGCCACCGAGCCGAAAAAACGCTTCATAAACTGTTCCTTTGCGAAAAAATCTGAAAAACCATGGGTTTTTTCTTATTATATGATACATTATTGATAAATTCAAGTAAAAAGTCTTTGCAAATCGTCAAATTGTGTGATACAATTATTAAAATCCCTTGTAAAGGAGATCCCCTCGCCATGAAGCAGACCTTTGTCACCAACAGCGCAGAAGAGACCATTGCCCTTGGCAACAAGCTGGCTCGTTCTCTTGCAGGCGGCGTGGTCGCGTTTTTCGGGGATCTTGGTGCCGGCAAAACCACCTTTGTTCGTGGTATGTGCCAAGGGCTTGGCTATACGGGAGAGGTTTCTTCACCTACCTTTGCCATTGTGCACGAGTATATCGGCGGCAAAATCCCGTTATATCACTTTGATATGTATCGGGTAGAATCGGTGGACGATCTGTATGCCTGCGGATATTACGATTACGAGGGGCAAGGCATTCTTGCTATTGAATGGAGCGAGAACATTATGGAAGCTCTGCCGAAGGATGCCGTTCGGGTTCGGATGTGTTACGGTGAAACCGAAAACCAACGCATCATAGAAATTGAGCGGGAGGATGCGGAATGATCACGTTGGGAATAGACACCACTGCGGTTGCCGCATCGGTGGCTCTGACAAAAGACGGTGCTTTGCTCAGCGAGTTTTACACCAACATCGGGTTGCAGCACAGCCGCACGCTGATGCCTATGGTTGAATCACTGCTTTCTTGCTGTAACCTGACCGTACAAGACGTTGACCGCATTGCGGTGGCAGAAGGTCCCGGTTCCTTTACGGGCGTGCGCATTGGCGTGGCCGCCGCCAAAGGACTTGCCTTGCCAAACAATACTCCTTGTGTGGGCGTTTCTACCTTAGAAGCATTGGCTTATAATCTGCCTGTTACAGAAGGTGTTATTTGTCCCGTTATGGATGCTCGCTGTCAGCAGGTGTACAACGCTTTGTTTGAATACCAAAACGGAATCCTCACCCGTTTGTGCGAAGACCGAGCCATTGCCATTGCCGATTTACAAGCAGAACTGCAAGCATTAGGCAAATCGGTCATCTGGCTTGGCGACGGAGCTCGTTTATGTTATGACGCCCTGCCCGATACCACGGGGCATACTCTTGCGCCGGAGCAAATTCGGTTTCAGCACGCAAGCTCGGTAGCCCTGCTTGCCGAACGTGCCGAAATCACCGTTTCGGCTGAGCAATTAGCCGTTTCCTATTTGCGACCTCCTCAAGCGGTGCGGGCGTTGAAAGAAAAAGAATAAATCATTGAAAGGATGATACGATATGAAACTTGCCATTGGCTGTGACCACGGCGGAATTGAACTGAAATTGGAAATTGTAAAGCATTTGGAAGAACGGGGTATTGAAGTGGTTGACTTCGGTATTAAAGAATATAAATCGGTCAACTATCCCGAGATCGCCCTTCCCCTTGCCAAAGCAGTAGCCGCCGGCGAATGTGACCGCGGTATTCTGGTTTGCGGCACCGGTATCGGTATGTCGATTGCCGCCAACAAGGTAAAAGGCATTCGCGCCGCCGTTTGCTCCGATCATTTCAGTGCTAAATTCACCCGTTTGCACAACGATGCTAACATTCTGTGTCTGGGCGGTCGTGTTATCGGCCCCGGTGTTGCCAACGAAATGGTGGATCTGTTTATTGACACCGAATATGAAGGCGGTCGTCACGCTACCCGCGTGCAAATGATTGCCGACATTGAAAACGGAACTATGTAATTCATTCCCACGGGAATACCAATAGAAAGGATCAGTATTATGAAAAATCTTATTGTAGTGGACCATCCCTTAGTACAGCACAAACTCACTCTGATGCGCAACAAGAACACCGGTTCGAAAGAATTCCGTAATCTGGCCAACGAAATTGCCAATCTGCTGGCATATGAAGCCACCAGAGATCTTCCCTTAGAATCGGTTCAGATTGAAACCCCCGTGACCGAAGCGACCGGCAAAGTGGTTTCCGGCTTAAAACAGGTGGTTGTTCCCGTACTGCGTACCGGTCTGGGCTTGGTTGACGGTATGCTTTCCTTGTTGCCCGCCGCAAAAGTAGGTCACCTTGGTATTTACCGTGCTGAAGAAACCCGCGAAGTGGTTGACTATTATGCCAAACTGCCCGACGATATGCCCGAACGGGAAGTTTATATTGTCGATGCTGTTTTGGCTACCGGCACCACCGCCATTGAAGCTGTTAACCAAATCAAGGCCAAAGATCCTAAACGAATCAAATTTGTTTGCTTGTTGGCTTCTCCCGAAGGCATCGAAGCCTTCTCCAAAGCCCATCCCGACGTAACCATTATCACCGCCGCTGTGGATTTCGGTTTGGTGGACAACCGTTACATCACCCCCGGTTTCGGCGATGCCGGTGAACGCTATTTTGGTACTATGTAGGTTTTGGCAGTTAAAAACCGTCTTAGTGAAAACTAAGACGGTTTTGCTTTACCATTGATATTTTTCAGCCAGAATGGTGATATCTTTCACCATATCGCCATTGATCAGCTTGGTTTCTTTCTTGGTTTGCACTTTCAACCAGTTTTCTTCCACACCCACGATCTTGCCGGTGGTTCCCGCAATCTCATTGTAGGTCAAAATGGCACACACTTTGCCGATAAAATCCTGCATCAATTCTTTGGGTAACATACGTTTTCCTCCCCTTCTTCGGTTGTTTAGAATAATTTGATGTCGTTTTTTGTTGATAGCAGGGAGAATCCACCATAGATAAATCAAAAGGAAATAAATGATATATGGCATCAATAACTCCCCTCTCATATGATATACGGAATTATAGCACGGAATTTTATGGTTGTCAACCAAGCGAGAATTTGGTATAATACCCCAAAGAGGTGTTTGATATGTTTAACTTTTTCGCCAAAGACGAAAGTCGAAGCGGCAACCGTTTTTTGCTGGACGGTGCCGATCATAATCACATTAAAAACGTGCTGCGGATGCGCCCCGACGACACCTTTTTGGTGAGTCACAACGGGGTGAGTCATCTATGCCGTTTGGTAGAATTCACCGACCAGCAGACCGTTGCCGAGATTATAGAAGAAAACTATCAAAACACCGAATTGCCTGTTGCTATTACCTTGTTTCAAGGGTTACCCAAATCCGATAAAATGGAATGGATCATTCAAAAAACCGTGGAGCTTGGGGTTGCCGAAATCGTTCCCGTAGAAATGACCAACTGTGTAGTTAAATTAGAAGATAAAAAGAAAAAAGCCAAACAGACCCGTTGGCAAGCCATCGCCGAAGCCGCCGCCAAGCAAAGCAAGCGGACGGTGATTCCCACCGTGACCGAGCCGATGAGTTACAAAGCGGCAGTAGCAATGGCAAGTGAAATGGATCTGATTCTTGTTCCCTATGAAAACGCACGGGGCATGGTCGCTACCAAAGAAGCGGTAGAGCAAATCAAGTCGGGGATGAAGGTTGGGATCTTCATCGGTCCCGAAGGCGGCTTTGATCCCAAAGAAATCGATGCGGTCACCGACGTTGGCGGACAAACCGTTTCTTTGGGCAGTCGCATTTTGCGCACCGAAACTGCCGCCATTACCGCGCTGTCCCTTTGTATGCTACACGTTGAAATGAACGGAGAAAACCAATGATTTCTTTACCTGCCCCTTATGAAGCTCGCATGAAACAGTTGTTGGGAGACGAATTTGAAGACTATCTCGCCGCCTTGCAACAACCGCCCGTACGGGCCTTTCGGGTGAATACACACAAGATTCGTTTACAGGATTTTGCATCGGTCAATCCCTTTGGCAGTCGCCCCATCCCCTACGTGGAAAACGGGTTCTATTTGGATTACGACAAAATAGGAAACCACCCCTATCATCACGCGGGGATGGTTTACGCCCAAGAGCCTGCCGCTATGGCTCCCGCCCAATGTGTGGAAATTGATCCTGATTGGCGGATTCTGGATCTATGTGCCGCCCCGGGCGGA
The DNA here is from genome assembly GCA_017439545.1 of Clostridia bacterium. Lineage (GTDB taxonomy): Bacteria > Bacillota > Clostridia > Oscillospirales > Acutalibacteraceae > UMGS1484. The sequence goes on from JAFSIW010000073.1 coordinate 5,683, forward strand.
AAATCCACCCAACTGAAAAACCAATTGGGCGATAACGGCGTGTTAGTTTCCAACGAAATCATTGCTTCCCGCTGTAAAATCTTAACGGGTAATATGGAACGGCTCGGTTTACATAACGTCGTCACCACTTGTATGGATTCCGCCCGCATTGCTAAGACCTTTCCCGAAACTTTTGACCTGATCATGGTGGATGCGCCCTGTTCGGGAGAAGGGATGTTCCGCAAAGAAGCGGTGGCCATCTCGGAATGGAGCGAGGAAAACGTCAAGATGTGCGCCGTACGTCAGGCAGAGATTTTAGATCATGCGGTCAAGGCGTTGAAAGCAGGCGGTAGGATCGTTTATGCCACTTGCACCTTTTCGCTGGAAGAAAACGAAAAGACCGTAGATGCCTTTCTATTGCGGCATCCCGAATTTAGTCTGATGCCCGTGAATCCCGCGGTGAAAAACGCCACCTGCGACGGCATTGCCTTTGAAGGCTGTGCCTGCGAGAATATGAAGGAGGCAAGACGGTTTTATCCCCACAAAGGACAAGGAGAGGGGCAGTTTATGGCGGTGTTGCGCCACAACGGAACGTTCTGCACCCCTGCCCGCATAAAACCCAAGGCGAAAGACAAAATTGGTTCTGTGGTGTTTGATTTTTTAGATGACATCCTGACCGACTATGACCGTGAGCACGTGATGCTGTATAACGGCAATCCCGTGTATTTCACTCCCGATTTTGCCGTTGCCAAAGGCGCCGCCTTTTGTTGCGGCGTGACCATTGGGGAACTTCGTAAAAACTACCTGCAACCCCATCATCAGTTTTTTATGGCGATGGGCAACCGTTTTCGGCGAAAGATCGATCTTGCTCTGGATGACCCTCGGCTGATGCAGTATTTACGCGGGGAAGAAATCGATACCCATTGCCAAAACGGTTGGGCGGTGGTTACGGTGCAAGGATGCTCTCTTGGCGGTGTCAAAGTCAGTGGCGGCAGAGCCAAAAACCATTATCCAAAAGGATTGCGATTGTTATAAAAAATGTTTGACAACCCAATTGATTTGTGGTATAGTTGTGTACGCGGATAAATTGATGGAGAAGTATCGAAGTGGTCATAACGAGGCGGTCTTGAAAACCGTTTGGGGGCAACCCCGCGTGGGTTCGAATCCCACCTTCTCCGCCATGAAAAACGACAAGTTTCAACAGAAACTTGTCGTTTTTCAATGATATCCGTTCCTTGCGGAACGGGTGATATATGCCTGCGGCATATGAAGGAACGAATATTATATCATATTTTCACGAAGTGGAAATATATCATACGGCGCAAGCCGTATATCACATCGCGTAGCGATATATCATTTTGTAAAGGTTCGAATTCATACGCAAAAATGCCGAAAATATCTTTTTCATAGCCCATAGACAAAAAAATCGACAGGTGTGAGCCTGTCGATTTTTAACTTATTGAGAAAGCAAGGGTAGGGAGGCGGTGGCGCCCTTGTTTTCTTCGCTATTGCAATACTATCGTACAGTCGATATATCGCTCTCTAAAGAGGTTTGGTATATCATTTTCAGATAATATAGATCACTGAGAATTTGTTGGTATTTACTTCTTCTGATGATGAAATTTTTTGATACAGATAAAAGTATAAAAAATAGTGGAGCTATCAACATTATACCAATCAAACTCAATGAAAATAAAATATATCGCGGATTTTCAGTTGACAACGAATAAAATATCGGCGTAAATAGACTAATCAAAGCACAAGCTGGCAGTATATAGGTTGCAACTTTCTGAGCTATGGTTTGGTTTTCGGGTTCGTTGAGGATTTCTTTGTATCGTTGGATTAGTATTTCAATACAATCAGCACGATCGAGATTGAATTTCCTTAATATTTCTAATAAAATCATTGCCCGTAATTCACATTCTTTTTGAGGCCAATGTTTTAAATGTTTGAGTTCGTTTCTATTTTTCCTTTTTTGTTTTTATATTCCAAATAGATTTTCGTTTCCACTTTTTTACTCCTTTTTTATTCCAATGTTACGTTCACGGGATGCTGATTATGCATCGCAAATTCAACAAAGGCGTCCTTTTCTACGGCGGCAAGATACTCCTCATTCAACCATTCGGGCTTGTTCTGTTCAAGAAGCGACAAGGACTCCCGCAATTGCAGAATCGCTGCAACCCGATGCATGCATACGCCTGCGTGATAACAGCCGCAGGTTAGATTGCTGATCTGTCCGTCTTGATAGGTAAACTCAATCTCATACGGCTGTAAAGTATTCACAATGGCGCGCCCTTTGGTGTGATCGACCTCCCAATACACGACCTGATCTTCCATATAGATCTCGTGTCCTTCTTGGGCAACTTCGGGATCCACGTTGAACTGCGTCAGATCCCGTAAGGGAAAATGTTCCCCGTCAGAATATGAAACGTAAGGCTCCTCGTCCGTATCCGGCGGCAAAAACCAAGTACGAGCCTGCTCATAGGGGAGTGTGTGTGCATCTCTCGTAAGCAAGTGATTGCCCACCGCAATAAACCTGCCTTTCACGCGGGTCTCCACCATACCTATGACCTTTTTGTATTGAGAAAGCTTGATCTTAAAGTTGTAATCTACGTGGGTCACCTGTCCCATATGTCCTTCCAGTTTGCCTTCTACGTACACCCGATCACCGGGGTGCAGTTCAAAACGGTCGTTAAAATAAGTACAGGTCAAATTACGATGGGGGAATTGCACGGCAACCAGACAGGGACAAGGATGATTGGATCTGGTTACGGGTTGGCGGGGCATAGACTGCATGGGGTTGAGGGGTTGCGTTTGGAAACCTACGGTAAATTTCATATCATTCAACTCCTTATTGATAGTTTTTAGCCAGTTTCAGAATGACAGCCAACGGAAAACATACGATGGCGAGAATAAGGAAAATAACAGCGCCTTTTTTCATCATGATCGACTCCTTTTCTTCTTTGGTTGTATGATACAGGCTTGTAGGTACCATTCTTGGTACTTTTGCAGGAGGCGTGAGAAAATAGCTTCTTCTTTTTTACCAACAAATCCAAAAGCCGAATAAAAATCGGTTGCAATGGGACGGTAAAAATAGTATAATATACTCATATTACAAATAATGGAAGGGTGTGCCCTATGAAGAACAAGCACAGTTCTCCCGCCGAAGCGCAAATGCGGCAGCGGCTCAGCCGCGCGTTGGCTCAGGAGGATCAGAAATTCGGGAACGGTTGGAAACACAGCGGTGGCACGCTGATGCGTTGGTGTAAGGGACTTTACTGCGGTTTTAGTGTGTATTCTCTGATGGTGTACGTGCTCAACGAACTGATTTTGTGGGCGGCATCTACAACCAATTCGGCTTTGATCTCCCCTGAAAAACAGGTGTTTTTTACCAATAACGGTTGGATTGTACATAGTTTGATTTTACTTTGTCTGTCGGCCTTGATTTTGCAGGCAATAAAAAAAGAACTGCCGGCTTTGATCGTTCAAGCAGTCCTTACCGCCCTAAGTATTTTACAGGTAGTGCAGGTATACGTGGGGGAATATGAAAACGCCACTTTGCTGGCGGTGCTGTATTACATCACCTTTGGCGGAATTCTGGCGTTGTCAGGCTCATACCTTATCCGTTTGTTTGATGCCCGTCGTTTAAACCGTGCGGTAGAAAAGGAATACCAAAAAATCTACGAGCGGTACGGCAACGAGGACGATACCTTGCTGTCGGCAGAGCAACTGGAATCCATTTTGCAAGAGTACGAGGATGCTCTGCAAAAGGGTGAAACCCCTTCTAAGTCCTGATGATACAGGGCGAATCATAAAAAGGAGGGAACACCATGGCAGTAGAGTATTGGGATATTTTAGATAAAAACGGCAGTTTTACCGGTCGGCGGATCAAACGGGAAAAGTTTAATCACTTCCGTCCGGGACAGTACCATTTGGTAGTACATATCTGGATCAAAAGCTCCGCAGGAGATTACCTGATTCAAAAACGCAGTGCAGATCGTCGGCCTATGCCGGGTGAGTGGGCGGCAACCGGTGGCTCGGTTTGCTCGGGCGAAGAATCCCGTGCAGCAGCCATTCGGGAACTGGAGGAAGAGTTAGGTATCCGCGTTTTGGAACACGAGATCCATTATATTGGTCGTCTGACCCGCAAGAACTCCTTCGTTGACCTATGGCAGGTGGGGGTGGATGCTCCTATTGAAAGCCTGCAACTGCAAAAAGAAGAGGTGCAGGATGCTAAATGGGTCACCAAAGAGCAGTTGTTGCAAATGATTCGCCAAAAGCAGTTTCACGATTATGGGAAAGCATATTTTGATATGGTGTTTGGCTAAATGATAAACCCTTGGCTTTGTTAAACCAAGGGTTTTTAATGTGTCTTTATTCAGAAAAGTATGCCGCAATATGGGACACGATTTTTTCTGCGCTGTGACCATCCCCGAAAGGCCGATAAGCAGAGTCGAAGGTGATGGGGGTATTGATTTTTTTCAAAATATCTTCTTTATTTGGTTTGGCCAGTTGATTGCACTTGTTGTGCATGGTTTCGGGCCAGGCTACATAATCAAAAATGGTTACACATTGTTTGCCGGCAAAAAAGGCTTCTCGTTGCAAACCGCCCGAGTCGGTAACAATCTTTTTGGCGCGATTCACCAATGCGACCGACGCTTTGTAACCAACCGGTTGGGTCAGAATGATGTTTTGATAATTGTTTTTGGTTGCCAATTGTTTTGCACGTTGATGGTTACGAGGGTGCACAGGATATACAACGGGTGCATCCAATTGCTCCATCGCACTGAAAATGGCATCCAACTTTTCATCAGTATCGGTGTTTTCTTGTCGGTGACAGGTCATATAATAAAAGTCGTTGGGAATGGTGACATTATTGCCGTCAAAGTCCACAATTTCGTCAAGTTCTTGTCCGCTTAAGTGGTTGGAATAATAGCAAAAAGCATCGTACATGGGGTCGCCTACCAAATGTACCGAATCGCTGAATCCTTCTTTTTTCAAAAAGTCCACGCCCGATTCGGTGCAAACCAAATGAATGGATGAAACGTGATCGGTAACAATGCGGTTGACTTCTTCGGGATTGTCGTAGGTCCCCAAACGATTTCCGGCCTCTACGTGACAGACGGGGATATGCAGTTTTACTGCTGCTAACGCTGCCGCCATAGTGGAGTTGGTATCACCGAACACCAAAAGCATATCGGGTTGTTCCTTGATTAATACTTCTTCAATGGCGATTAGCATTTGACCGGTCATAGCACCGTGGGTCCCGCCGGAAATCCCCAAATTATAATCAGGATGGGGAATGTCCATTTCTTCAAAAAACACATCCGACATATTATAATCGTAGTGTTGGCCGGTGTGTATAATTACTTCGTTAAACTGTTTACGCAACGCACGGGATACCACGGCCAATTTAATGAATTGGGGCCGCGCACCGACTACGGTACAAATTTTTTTCATAGTAGCACCTCGTTACAATCTTATAGATTTACCTAATAATTATAGCCAATCAAAAGGCAAATGTCAATCGGTATCTATTCGTCGACTAAAAAAAAGAAAACTATGAAAATGCGGTTGCAAACGAATGGTAAAAAGAGTATAATTAGTGAACAGACTTATATTATTCGATATGTGAAAAGGAAGTTTCAATTATGGCAAAAAGGATATGTATTATTACTAGTGCACACCCTCCCGAAGATGTTCGGATTTATCAAAAACAAGCAAGAAGTCTGCGGCGCGCAGGATACGAGGTGACCGTGGTTAATCCGTCACTTACCAAAACCGATGATTTGGGTATTGAATTTATCAGTGCCGATATTCCTGCTATGGGACGAATGAAACGGATTTTGACTGCGCCCAATAAGGTGTATCAAGTAGCTAAGCAGGTAGATGCGGATGTTTATCATATGCACGATCCGGAGTTGTTGGGGATTGGAAAGAAACTCAGTAAAAAGGCGCTGACCATTTTTGATTCCCATGAGGATACTGCAAGTCAGATTCTCAGCAAGGATTACATCCCTAAACTCATGCGTAGAATGATTTCTTGGGGTTTTGGCGTGCGGGAAAAATATGCTTCCAAAAAGTTTTCTGCCATTATTACTGCTACCGATACCATTAGCGATGTGTTTGTAAATAAAGGATGTAAAAAGGTGGTTACGGTCAACAATTTTCCTATGTTAGAAGAATTTTTGGCACCATCGCCCTATGAGAATAGGGAAAATGCCATTTGCTATATCGGTGGTATTACCCGTATTCGCGGTATCAATGAAATTGTAGCGTCGTTAGATGGTGTAGACTACCGTTTTCTCTTGGCCGGAAAATTTGAAACGGCTGAATTGGAAAACCGTGTAAAAGCATTGCCGGGCTTTGCTCAAACCGATTATTTTGGATTGATTAGTCGAAAAGAGGTAGCGGATATTCTTTCTCGTACGCGTGTGGGATTGGTTATTTTCTATGCTGAGCCCAATCATATTAATGCTTTGCCGAATAAAATGTTTGAATATATGGCGATGGCTATCCCTGTAGTCTATTCCAACTTTGATTTTTGGAAAACCTTGGCTGGCAACGAGCAGGACGGTGTGTGTGGCATTGCGGTTGACCCGTATGATCCTGCCCAGATCCGTAAGGCTTGTGAGTATATCATCAGCCACCCCGAAGAAGCCAAGCAAATGGGTGAAAACGGGAAACGCTTGGTGCACGAAAAATATAATTGGAAGAATGAAGAAGCAAAACTGCTGGCGCTTTACAAAGAATTATTAGGTGAATAACAAATGAACGAAAAAGAACTGCGGGAGATTCGTCGACGGTTTCGTCCCGATAAAACCAATATTTTAAGCATTAAGGGTTGCATTGTGAACGGCGAGGGAACCATTATCGCTCGCCTCAATCAGTCGATGGCCAACTGCACCGTAGAAGAAAGCGAAAAACTGCTTGCCATTATGAAAAAATCCTTGTCGGGAGGGCTTGGCACCAATCTGTTGGATCTGGAGTTTACCGCCCAACACGGGCTGGATGGGGACAAGCACCAATTGCTGATGGCGCTTCGCAACTCTGCCTTAAAAGACGAGGGAGCACTGGAAACCTTTTATCAGCGGGTGATTGCCTCGGTGCATTTAGACGGCAACTACGCTATTTTGTTGGCATTTGACCAATACGATGTGTTTTCTTATACCTCCGACGGGCAAAAAGAAGATTCCACCACTGTGTTTCCTTATATGGTTTGCGCCGTATGCCCCGTAAAGCCCTTAAATGCAGGATTGTATTTTCGGGATTATGACAGTACCTTCCGTGCCATCGACCAAAACACCGTGCTGGCACCCCCTGAGATGGGCTTTATGTTTCCCACCTTTGACGACCGCGCCGCCAACATTTATAACGTGTTGTACTATACTCGCGACCTTACCGACGTACACGGCGAGTTCATCGACACGATGTTTGGTGTGGAATTGCCGATGTCTTCTGCCGATCAAAAACAGAATTTCGACCACTGTCTGAAGGATACCTTGGATGATGCTTGTGATTTTCAAGTCATCCGCTCGGTGCACGGGCAGATTGCGGAACTAATGGAAGAACACAAAGCTGCCAAAAAAGACGAGCCGTTGAAGCTGACCAAGCATTCTCTTACCTCTATGCTGGAATACTGCGGTGTAGAAGGGGAGCGGGTGGAACGGTTTGCAGGGCAGTTCGAAGAGCAATTCGGGAAAAACGCCGAGATTGCTCCTAAAAATATTATGGACGTGAAAAAGTTCAATTTAGAAACCCCCGACGTGACCATCAAAGTCAATCCCGACCGTACCGACTTGGTGTCCACCCAAGTGATCAACGGGGTGAAATACATCCTCATCCGCGCCGCCGAAGGGGTAGAGGTAAACGGAGTCAATATTGTGATTCAGTAGGCGAGTGAAGAGAATCGTACAATGAAAGGAGTAACCCTGTATGGGTTACTCCTTTTCCATCATTTCCACGCAAAATTCTCTGTTCCTGCTCCTACTTCAAAATGATATTTCACAATGCCTAAATCAATATTGGCCATAGGACCGATTTTGGAACGGGCAGAAACGGTGCCGTCCTCGTGTAAGGTGAACATAAACTGTTGTTGATTGACGGCAGTGGGAGCAAGCAGGGCGGCTTCCACGCCTTGCCGAAACCAGTGGGGAGAGGCTTCGGTCACGTTGCTGACCTGCTCTGCCGTTTTGGATTTTCGCCGTCCGCCACGGGTCTTGCCGTAGCCTACTGTAATGACTAATGCCAATTTTTCACCTTTGTTGACGGTGAAAGCATCGGGAACGGTTTTGTAATGCAATCCCACCCAACAGGTATGCAGTCCCAATTGTTGGGCTTTGATGACCAATCGCTCGCCGTAATACCCGCAGGATTCTTTCAGGTCAGCACCTTTGGGCCCTACCATAGCAAAGTAGTTGGTAACTCCTTCAAACCGACCGTAATGGGCAAACTTGGTATCAAACGCTTTGGGTTCGTTTAACACCAATTGAATATGCAAACCGCTTTCCTTGTTGATTTGCTCAATTTCTTGGTTCAGTGCCATGATTAAATCATCGGTAATGGGTGTGTCTTTATACCGCCGTACGCTGTGGCGGTCACGAATGGCTTCCATTTGTGTCATTGGGTATCCTCCTTATCATTCGGCAATTCCACAAAAATAGGGGAGTGGTGCAATGCAGGCAATGCCTTGTCGATCAAATCCTTGGTGTAAAGCCGCAAACTGCTGGTGTTGATGCAGGGATGACAGCCAATGAACTCGCCTTTTAGTACGTCTTTGTCTATGAGCAATTGCACGCCGTTGTCTTTGTCGTTGAGCAGTCCCAATACGCTTACCGAGCCGGGGGTAATATCTAAATATTCTTCCATATGCTCAGCAGAAGCAAAGGAAAGACGGGACGACCCGATTTGAGCCGACAGATCCTTGGTTTTAAAGGGCTTGTCGCCCGGCATCATCAAAAGATAAAAGGCGGTTTGTTGCCGATTGCACAAAAACAGATTCTTACAAATGGTTGCTCCCAAATTTTGGTCGATGGCTTCACAAATTTCCATGGTCATAGCGGGAGCGTGATCTAACCGCCAATAGGGGATGCCCAGTTCATCCAAAAAATCGTAGGTGCGGATTTCTTTCGGCAACCGCCGGTCATCATTCAGCGGTCGTCCTTCCAATAATTGCATCATGATTCCTCATTTCCAAAAAACATCTTGAAACAGCGGTAGTTTTGACCGAAGCATCACCCATCGGCATAACCGTAAAGTGATGTTGGGACAAAGGCGCATTCCTAAACTTAATAAATGTCCGTCCGCCCCCGTAACAATTAGCCCTTTGCCACGGCTTGCTCTGCGCAACGTGCGGTTGGCCACTTTTTGAGGCGGCGTGGCAAGAAGGTGAATGAGTTTTTCAGCCCCCTTCAAGTTGGTTTGTCGGTCAAACAGGGGTGTGTCAGTCACACCGGGGCAGGCAATGCTCACTTGTATTTTGCCTCGCCATTCTTCTCTCAAAAGTTGAAAATACGCTTTGTTTGCGGCTTTGGACACGGCATATGCCCCTGTGCCTGCCAAGGGGGCTACGGCATCGATGCTTGACACGCCAATGATAAACGGACGTTCCGATTTGAAAAGTCGGGGCAAAAGAATTTCAGTGCCTACTTTGCAAGCGGTAAAGTTTACGTCCATAGTTTGCCGCCAAACCGCATCGTCGGCAGGCAGAACGGGAGCAAAATCGGGCAAATACCCTGCACAATGAATCAAACCGTCTATGGCAACCAATTCCTTAGATAAGGCTTGCCAAGCGGTTTCGTCGGTAACGTCCATCACGCGATAATCAAAATCTTCACCCAGTTGTTCTTTGATTTGCTGTAACCGTGCCGCATTGCGACCCAGTCCCAACACGCGGCAATGGTAGTGTTCAATCAGCCGTTTGGCAAGGCAAAAGCCAATGCCGCCTGACGCGCCGCTCAACACCACGTATGAATGAGAGCATCGGTTCATTGTGTGTCTCCTTTACCATCTATTCTGCAAAAATCCCCCGTTTGTAACCAAGCGGGGGGAGAAAATTAAGCCATATTTTTCAGCATTTCGGCGGTGACCACGTAGTTCATGGGTTCACCGTTTACGTAATGGTTGAATTCTTTGATGGCATAGTCGGCCATGCGAACTACTTCGTTGCCGATGGAGCCTGCAATGTGACTGCTTAAAAACACGTTATTCAGTTTAAACAGTTCGCTGTCTTCCATAGGCGGCTCGGGCCAAGTAACGTCCAGCAATGCGGTCAAAGACGGACGGCGCTTGAGCACTTCAATCATTTCATCCTCTTTCACCGTGCGACCGCGACCGGTGTTGATGAACACACCGCCATCCCGCATAGCATTGAGACAATTGCCGTCAATGTTGCCGGCAGTGGCATCCAGATTGGGCATATGGTTGGAAACTACGTCGGCTTTTTGGAAGGCTTCCAACAACTCCACTTTGGTGCAACCCAATTCCTGCGCTTCTTGAGCCGAAACGTAAGGATCATAGATCAACACGTTCAGTTCGTAATCCTTCAAACGACGGATTACTTCACGGCCGATCATACCGCAGCCGAGAATGGCCACCGTCTGATTAAAGTTGCCGTGATGCACCGAACGATTCCAGCTAACGTAACCTGCCAAAGATTTGTTGTGTTGCAGATTGGTGAAATAGCCTTTCATGGCCAAAACGATCTGGGCGACGGTGAATTCCGCTACGGGAATGGCGTTGGCGCCCCAAGAGGACATCACGCCGATGCCACGATCTAAAAAGCATTTGGCAAAGCCCGCAACCGAGCCGGCGCCGTAAAAGATGAATTTCAGGTTGGGCAACATATCCAACTGCTCGTCAGTTAAGGTGAACATCCCCCAGGTGGAAAAAATCACTTCCAAGTCTTGCAAGTGAGGTAAATGCTCGTGAATGTTTTTACTGGTTACAACCTCGGGGTACAGGTCGTGATCTTTGGCGATTTGTTCTTTACGACCCATGCCGAACACAAAGTCGACCGTACCGGGGTTGTTGTTAAAAAAGGCAACTTTCATAGGATAGCATCTCCGTTTCAGGACGTTGTTTGTATTATAGAGGATTTTGCTCCAAAAAGATAGGCCAAAAGGGCAGTTTTACCGTCCAAAAGTGTGGTTTATGACAGTCTGACGGGAATGGGATTGCGGATCATCATTTGATCGGGAGTTACGTGGCAATCATACGCCAAAACGTTGACCCCTGCTTTGTTTGCCTTACAAAGTGCCTCGGCAAAGGCGGGATCGGTTTCTTGGTTGGGCGAAAAAGAGGAAACGCCGTCAGCCTGAATGACAAATATTACATAGCATTCATACCCGTTCTTTATTGCCTCGGTCAGTTCTTGCAAATGCTTGGTGCCGCGCAGAGTAGGCGCATCGGGAAACAGCGCCACGCCGCTTTTTTCCAAGGTTACTCCCTTGACTTCCATCAAAACGCGTCGGTCACCTTGCTGCGCGAAAAAATCAATGCGGGACTTGCCGAAGGTGTATTCGGGACGAATGGCAGTATCCTTCCCCAGAAAGATGGGTAACCACTCTGCCACCGCTTTGTTGGGAGCTTGGCTGTCAATATTAAACAGGATTCCTTGTTTGTCTACCGCAATCAGATCATAGCGTGTTTTGCGGGTGGGGGAGAGGCAATCCTGCAAATACACCGTAGTGCCCGGGATCAGCAATTCCTTGCATCGTCCGGTGTTTTTTACGTGTACTACCTCTTGCTTACCCTTCACAAGGCAATGGGCAATAAACCGATTGGGGCGGGACAAAAACACACCTTTCACCACGTTGCGATAGGTCATAAACCCGCCTCCCACAGTTTTCTTTTATTCTATCATTATTCCGGAAAGAATGCAAGGGGATAGCGTTATAAAAACTGCGATTTTTTCAAAACGTTCCCATGGGCTTAACTTGACAATTCTATGCTTTTATGCTTTAATGAACACAGTTGTTTCCCAAAGGAGGAATGAATATGCCATACGTTTTGCAGACTCATAATCTGTCAAAAAAATACAAGCGACAGTATGCAGTTGACCAAGTCAATATGAACATTGAAAAGGGCGATATCTATGGATTTGTGGGAGAAAACGGATCAGGTAAAACGACGATCATTCGCCTGATCACCGGACTCATCCAACCCCACAGCGGAGGGTTTACCTTGTTTGGTGTGTCAGATAAATCATCGGATATTACCCGCGTGCGCCGTAATGTGGGCGCTATTGTAGAAAGCCCGTCTATTTACCGGAATATGTCTGCCTATGAAAACCTAGCTATGCAATGCCGCTTAGTGGGCGTTTCGGCTGAAAGCAGAGTGGAGCAGGTATTAACGGAGGTAGGTCTTCAAGACGTCATCCACGATAAAAAACGGGTGGCGAACTTCTCGTTGGGAATGCGCCAACGTTTGGGGATTGCTATGGCGTTGCTCTCGGAACCTGAATTTTTAATCTTGGATGAACCGATGAATGGTTTGGATCCTGCTGGTATCGTAGAGGTACGGGAACTTATTTTGCGACTGAATCGGGAAAAAGGCATTACTTTTTTGATTTCTTCTCATATTCTCACCGAGCTTCAGCTGGTGGCAACCAAATACGGCATTATTTCCAAAGGTAAGCTGATTCAGGAGATTACGGCACAACAGTTACATCAGCAATGCGGGAAAACCACCGTGATCGAGGTAGAAGATCCCTCTCGTTTGTTGTCGCAAATGCAGACGATGTGGCCTGCCTGTGAGGTGACGGCACAAGGGGAGGGCGTCAGCATCGTAGGTGAGATAGATTTGAACGAAACGCTGAAAGCCATTGTGGCGGATACAAATCCCATCCGTCGGGTGCAATGCACCGAGGGCGGGGTTGAAGAATATTACCTTTCGTTGATCGGAGGTGGCAATCGTGGGTAATTTATTGGCAACGGATTTCCGTCGGGTATTCAAGGATAAACTGTTTTGGATCACCGCCATACTCGGAGTGGTATTTGCTTTGATCACCCCGTTGCTGTATGCGGTATTGTTCCACGGTTTGGATCAGGAAATGATGACACTAATGGGAGTTACCGTGGATGCCAAGTCCCAGTTCTTTACCGCCTTTCATTTTGGGGACAACTTTGGTCTGGTAGCCCCTGTTTTGATGGCTATTGTAATATGCAAGGATTTCAGTTACGGTACGGTGCGCAACAAAATTATCGGCGGCTATTCACGAACGAGTATTTTCGGGGCGATGTTTATTACCTGCGGCGCCACGGTGTTTTTGCTGATGTTATGTCATGCCTTGCTTTCACTGGGTTGCAGTCTGCTGTTCTTCCCGTATCAACAAGGTGACTTTACGATAGGAGACTTTGGCTATCTGGTGACATCGCTTGGTTTGGAACTGCTGTGTTATTTGTTTGTAACAGCCTTAGTTTGTTGTCTTTGTGTAACGATGAAAAATGTAGGATTGACCGTTGTGGTTTATGTGGCTGTTGCCTTTTTGATGACCTTGTTGGTGTCGGTGTTACAGATCGCATCAGCATTGGTTGAGAACGAGACGCTGTCAAAGATCGTTGAGTTCCTGTGTCAGTTTAATGTATACTATCAAGTGGGCCAAATCGGATCATCAGATACCTATACGGCAAAACAAATTATATCCGTGGTGTTGTCTTCTGTGGTTCCCGCTGTTGCATTAGGCGGACTTGGCTTGTTCTGCTTCAGAAAAAAAGATTTGAAATAGCATTAGAAAAACCGACAAGTTAAAACTTGTCGGTTTTTTGGAAAGGTAGTACAAATTAGATGCCTTTTGAGTTTTAGTATTTTGGATTTGAACCACTACATATTTTTGATTTCTTCTTTTGACATCTCAACATATCTTTTATCAATAAACATTGTTTCGGTTGTATCTTGCATTTTTAATAAAAACTCTGTTGTATCAACATCACACTGCAAATATTCATTTTCTCCATATTCATTTCTTGCAATGCAAATGAACTCACCATTATTCCAATCGATTTCAAAATGTGTAACAATTTTAGTGCCGTCCGTTACATCAAAA
>JAFSIW010000074.1 GCA_017439545.1 Clostridia bacterium
CTTTTTAGGAAAAACCGTATATTGACCTCCCATTGTCAACTCACCTAAGGGCAAGCCGCATATTATCAAAACAGATAGTATAATTACTACTGAAAACGCTAATGCTCCAATTATTGCTACCATATTTTTCTCCATAAATTCTTATTTATCGGTTAGTTGTATTATACCATAACTTGACCAACAAACAAAGAGAATATTTAAAACACCCGCAGTTTTAAAAAACTATGGGTGTTTCGTAATTTGTTTTACTGTCCTTTAGAGTACGGCTCCTATGAGAGAACTTTTTTATTAGTCGATTCTTGGTTTGATGAAACTAAGCACCTGATCGGGTTGCATTTCCAGCGCCAACGCAAACTCATCATACAGCAGTTTTTCGGCGGTACGCAATGCTTTTTCATCGTCCAACCGCAGTTTTTTGCCTTGCTCCCGCAGTACTCGCTCCCGCTCGTAGATGACCTTGATCATTCCGATCAACTGCAAGCGATCTTCACACACCATCATCTCACGAAAGATGCTTCTTCGTTGATTCTCGTCAACGATCCATTCCTGTTGCAACGTGGGCATTTGCTCGATCAATTGCAGCACCTGATCTTTTGACAAGACGGGTTGCATTTTGCCCATCAGCACAGCATTATCCAACGGGACAAACAAAGTGGAGCGCTCATCGTGCACGGGGCGGAGCACAAAATACTCCTTTTGTTCATTGCCCACGGCACGCAGGACCGCTTCGCTGATTCTGCATACGCCATTCATCCCGTAACGAACGATATCATTGACCTGAAACATGTAGACACCTCGAAAAAAAGAAAACGCAAGCCCAAACATCTGGACTTACGCTGATATTGCCGCTCGATTGCTTTTTTATTATAATGGAAAAAACGAAAAATGTCAAGTTATAACGAAGGGTTTTTTTATCTATTGCTTTGAAGTTGCAATTATGATATACTGTTTATAATATGGAATGAGAGGATGTTTTCCGTGTTTCGCAAACTGATACTTTTTACGTTAGTGGTGATGCAAGTGTTAACTACATTGGGTCTTTCGGCGGTAGCAGAAACTGCTGCTCCTACCGAAGTATTATTGTCGGATGCTACCGTAACCACCTACGGTCGCACGTATTACACCGACGATGGCTTACATATGAACTGGACCGCCTCCGGATTTGCTTTTACCTTTACCGGCACGACGGTTACCATGGACGTTACCGCTTCTGCCACCGCAGGTCAGGCATTTTTGCGGGTGTATGTTGACGGCGTTGCCTTAGACCGCGACCTTGCGATCTCCAACCGCACTTATACCGCTCGTCTGGTCAGCGGATTGGAAGACGCTACTCATACCGTTAAGGTTTTAAAACGCACCGAAAACGGTTGGGGCGGTATGGTGACCGTACACAAACTGAACGTAACCGGCACCATGGGCGCGCCCCCTGCTAAACCCGACCGACTGGTAGAGGTGATCGGTGATTCCATTACCTGCGGTTACGGCAATCTGGTAGAAAGGTCCCCCATCAACAGTTACCAATCCAACCGACAAGATGGGCTGACCACTTATGCCACCATGGCGATCGAACCCTTCGGTGTTCAATACAACGTGATTGCTAAAAGCGGCATTGGGTTTGGTTGCAACAACGGTGGTGGCAAGACCGATACCATGCTGGATGCCTACGCCTATACCGATTACTTTAATTTAGGCACCGACGTCAAATGGGATTTTGAAGGCAATCCTGCCGACGTGGTCATCATTGCGCTGGGTACCAACGACACCGCCAACGGTGACAGCGCCGATTACGAAGCAAAAGCCCGTGCCATGCTCACTTTGGTACGGGAGAAAAACCCCGACGCATACATTATTTGGGCATACGAAATGATGACCGTTTCTCGCGCCGACGTACTTATGCAGGTCTGCAACGAATTCGGCGATGACAAGGTATTTTACCACAAACTGGGAATGATGGACTCCTCTGCCCCGGGGGATGCGGGACATCCTTCTATGGCAACCCACGAAAAAGACAGCGAAGCCTTGGGCGACTTAATTAAGGAATTAACCGGCTGGAAACGAATTGGCGAACCGAACTACGTTTACGGTGACGTCGACCTAAACGATGCCGTTTCTGCCGCCGATGCACTGGAAGTACTGAAAAGCGTGGTTGGTAAAGTCACCTTGACCGACGACCAAAAAACTACGGGAGATACCGACGGTAACGGTCAAGTAGATGCCACCGACGCACTCAACATTCTGAAAAAAGTGGTCGGTAAAATCGATCAATTTCCGGTAGAAAAGGAGTAACAAATGATGATTCGTAAAAGTATTGCTTTATTTTTAGCGCTCTGTTTAACTTTTGCAATCGGCTGTGTCCCCGTCTTGGCAGAATCCACCACCCAGGTGATCCCCTCTGACCAAACGGTTACCACCTTTGGGCGAACCTATTACAGCAACAACAGTTTACACTTTAACTGGACCAATTCCGGTTTTCAATTCACCTTTACCGGCACCTCGGTCAGCGCCGTATTCAACGCCGCCAACAGCGTGTCTGCGGGTACGTTTTTGAAGGTGTACGTGGATGACAACGATCCCGTTACCCTGAATTTGCCCAATCGGAATAACAACACGGTGGTATTGGCCGAAAATTTAGAAAATAAGACCCACAGAGTACGGGTCGTCAAGCGTTCTGAAAACGTTTGGGGCGGCACGGTCAGCGTGAGCAAACTGATATTGGACGGCACCATTGGGGTTCCTCCTGCCAACGCAACCCGTAAAATCGAAGTGATCGGCGACTCCATTACCTGCGGCTTCGGCAATATGGTTACCCCCACCACCGGTGCGGGCGGCTATCAATCCAAAGAAGAAGACGGCACTGCCACCTATGCCACCCTTGCGGCAAGTTATTTTGGCGCCGACTGCTCGGTAATTGCCCGTAGCGGCATCGGCTTTAGTTGTGACAGCGCCGGCAATAAAAATCTGCTGATGGGTGACGTTTACGGATATACAGACCACCTTTCGGGCGGCGGTACTGCCTCCCCTGCCTGGGATTTTGCCGCTAACCCCTCGGATGTAGTCATCCTTGCCCTTGGCACCAATGACACCGCCAATAGTGACAGCGCCGACTATGAAACCAAAGCACGGCAAATGCTGTCTATAGTACGGGCAAACAATCCCGACTCTCACATTATTTGGGCCTACGGTATGATGACCGATTCCCGCAGCAACATATTAAAGCAAATCGTTGCCGATGCCAATGCAAGCGGTGATAAAAAGGTATACTATCACGCTCTGACCCATATGAACAACATTGAAAACGGACCGGGCGGCGGCGGTCACCCCGGTGCGGCGGCCCACGTGTATAACAGCAAAACCCTGGCCGCACTCATTGCGCAAGTAACCGGCTGGAAAACCGTCACTCCCGTGGAATATCAAAGCGGCGACACCACCTCGCTGATGATTTATGACGGAGAAAGCACCACCAACACCTCCGCCGCGTTCAGCACAGCGCTTTCTCTTGACAGCCAACATACCCAAGGCAGCAACTCGCTGAAAATGAACTACACCACTGCTATCGATCAACCCAACAAAGTGGGTGGTATGGCCTTTTTGAATCTGCCCCAAAGTTTGGACTTATCGGATTATCAAACCGCAACCTTTGATTTATACGTGGGACAAAATATGACCGGTTCTAATGGTTTGCAGGTAAACTTTGCCACCACGGGTGAAGACGGGTATAACTGTCTGGTTGGTCTTGATAACCTGACACAAGGTTGGCACACCTTAAGCATCAATCTGAAAGCGGTCTCCCCTGCGGTCAACACCGCTGATTGGAGCAATATCAACAAAATCCGTATCACTTGGATGAACTACGCACAGCTTGGTCCTACCTATTTCCTTTTGGATAACTTCCAAGCCAACAAACCGGGGAGTAACATGGTTCAAATCCCCTGCGACACCACCCCTTCGGCCGATCGGCAAGCCGCTAAAGCGGTGGCGGATCAAATCACCAACCTGACCGCCGACGATGCCAAAGCCGTTGCTGATACACGGGCAGCCTATGAGGCTTTGACCGACACCCAAAAAGCTATGGTGCCCACCATTGCCAATCTGGTGGCTTGTGAAGCCCAAGTAGCACAGCAAGAAGCCGACAAAGCCGCCGCCAAGGTGGTAGTTGACCTGATTGACGCTCTTAACGTGCAATCGTTAGAGGACAAACCTGCTGTGGCCGCCGCCCGTGCCGCCTATGACGGACTGACCGATACTCAAAAAGATTTGGTCACCAACCTTGCCAAATTGGTGGATGCAGAAGCCAAGATTGCTGAGTTGGAAAAACCCGTTGATCCTCCCGTAACCATCACCTACGGTGACGTAGACGGCAACGGCAAGGTAGAAGCCACCGATGCGCTGGAAGTGCTGAAAAGCGTAGTTGGCAAGGTCACCTTGACCGACGACCAAAAAACTGCGGGTGATACCGACGGTAACGGTCAGGTAGATGCCACCGACGCACTCAACATTTTGAAAAAAGTGGTTGGCAAAATTGACAAGTTCCCCGTGGAAGAATAAAACGCCCATCCTGCCTTGTGTAAAAGCAAGGCAGGTTTTTTTGTAAAAAAAGTCTTTACGAAACGGAGCAAAAGGTGTATAATGCAACAATGCGAAGAAAAGGAGGCGAAGGCATGAAGTTTGATAAACAGCAATACCGTTTTGGTCTGCGGGACGGATTACCCATTGCGTTGGGCTATTTTGCGGTTGCCTTTGCCCTTGGCATCGCCGCCAAAAATGCAGGACTGAATGCCCTGCAGGCAGGCATTGCCAGTTTTCTGTTAAACGCTTCGGCAGGAGAATATGCAGGCTTCACCTTAATTGCCGCAGGAGCAACCTACGGTGAAGTGGCGTTAATGACCTTAATTACCAATGCCCGTTACTTTTTGATGTCCTGCTCTCTCAGCCAAAAGTTGGACCAATCGGTTTCGGTATGGCATCGAATGATTATCGGATTTGACGTGACCGACGAAATTTTTGGGGTTTCTATGGCAGTACCGGGCAAGCTTTGCCCTTACTACACCTACGGGGTAATGAGCCTTGCTATGCCCGGTTGGGCAAGCGGTACGGTACTTGGGGTTTTGGCAGGCTCTGTTTTGCCCTTGCGGGTGGTCAGCGCATTAAGCGTGGGACTGTTTGGTATGTTTATTGCCATCATTGTGCCTCCCGCTCGCACCAATAAGGTGATTGCCGCCTTAATTCCTATCTGCTTTGCCCTTTCTTTCGCCGCCGACCGTCTTTCCCTTTTCTCGGGGATTTCTACCGGTGTAAAAACCATTGCGCTCACGGTGGTCATTTCGGTAGCCGCCGCTTTGCTGTTCCCTAAAAAGGAGGAGCAGGTATGAGTGGTAACGTATGGATCTACATCGGCGTAATGGCGGTGGTATCCTATCTGATTCGGGTACTGCCTCTGCTGTTAATGCGCAAACAAATCAAAAACACCTTTATCAAATCCTTTTTATATTACGTGCCGTACGTCACTCTTTCGGTGATGACCTTTCCCGCTATCATGGATGCTACCGCATCTCCCTATGCGGGGATTGCGGCATTGATCATCGGCATTGTGATGGCATATTGCAAGCGGAGCTTGTTGCAGGTAGCGGTCACCTGCTGCGCCGTGGTGTTTATTTTAGAATTGTTTTTGGTATAAGGGTTGTATTTTTTTCAAAATATGATATAATATGTACATAGAGTTCTGACGACAAAGTGTATACTGCGTGGAAAGAGCGAGAACATAACTCCCCTTATAAAGGGTTGCTTGCATTTGCAGTTCTTTGCCTTTTCACGGCAAGGAACTTTTTTTGTTTTTCATTATTTGTAAGAAAGGATGATTTTTATGGCAAATTACAATGTAAAATCCTTAAAAGCTGAAGAATTTATCAATCACGAAGAAATTCTCGACACCTTGGCCTACGCCGACGCCAACAAAGAAAACTGGGAACTCATTGACTCTCTGATCAAAAAAGCCGCCGCGAGAAAGGGGCTGACCCACCGAGAAGCATCGGTATTGCTGGCGTGCGAAGACAAAGAGCGGATCGAAACCATTTATGCCCTTGCCCGTCAAATCAAAAAGGATTTTTACGGCAATCGGATCGTAATGTTTGCTCCGCTGTATCTTTCCAACTATTGCGTGAACGGATGTACCTATTGCCCTTATCATATGCAAAACAAATGCATCAGCCGCAAAAAGTTAAGTCAGGAAGAAATTGTTAAAGAGGTTACCGCCCTGCAAGATATGGGTCACAAGCGCCTGGCTTTGGAAGCAGGTGAGCACCCCACCATGAACCCCATTGAATACATTTTGGAAAGCATCAAGACCATTTACTCCATTCAGCACAAAAACGGGGCGATTCGTCGGGTAAACGTGAACATTGCCGCCACCACGGTGGAAAATTACCGCAAACTGAAAGAAGCGGGCATTGGCACTTACATTTTGTTCCAAGAGACCTACCACAAAGAAAGTTACGAGCAACTCCACCCCACGGGACCCAAAAGCGATTACGCTTATCACACCGAAGCCATGGACCGTGCTATGGAAGGCGGGATCGACGACGTAGGATTGGGTGTTCTGTTTGGGTTAGAGTTATATCGCTATGAACTGGCAGGCTTACTCATGCATGCCGAACATTTGGAGGCAGTACACGGTGTCGGTCCTCACACCATTAGTGTGCCTCGCTTAAAACGTGCCGACGACATCAACCCCGATGATTTTGACAACGGCATCAGCGATGAAATCTTTGAAAAACTCATTGCCCTCATCCGCATTTCGGTACCCTACACGGGAATGATCATCTCCACCCGTGAAAGCGCCGCCGTACGCGCCCGTGCATTGGAATTGGGGGTATCGCAAATCAGTGGTGCTTCCCGCACCAGCGTGGGCGGATACTGCGAACCCGAACCCGAAGACGAAACCACCGAGCAATTCGACGTTAGCGACAAACGCACCTTGGACGAAGTAGTACGGTGGCTGATGGAACTTGGGTTTATTCCCTCGTTCTGCACCGCTTGTTATCGGGAAGGTCGCACCGGTGACCGCTTTATGAGTCTGTTAAAAGCAGGCGAAATTCAAAACTGCTGTCATCCCAACGCCTTAATGACCTTAAAAGAGTTCTTAATGGACTATGCCTCCCCCGAAACCAAAGCCCTGGGTGAAAAGGTCATTGAAGCGGAATTACAAAACATTCCGAAAGAAAAAGTACGGCAAATTGCCAAGGATAATTTGGAAAAAATCGAAATGGGAATTCGGGATTTCCGTTTTTAAGGAGTGATCCAAATGAGTTTGAACGCTACCCCATCGGGGGAACGGATTCACATTGGGGTGTTTGGTCGCCGCAATGCGGGTAAATCCAGTCTGCTCAACGCCATCACTGGGCAATCTATCGCGGTGGTAAGCGACGTGAAAGGCACCACCACCGATCCGGTTTACAAGGCAATGGAGTTGCTCCCCTTGGGCCCTGTGATGCTCATTGACACCCCCGGATTGGATGATGAGGGTGATCTTGGCGCATTACGGATTCAAAAAGCAACCGAAGCGCTGTCGAAAACCCATATTGCCTTGGTGGTTGCCGATGCCACGGTGGGGCTTACCCCCTTTGAGCAACAAATCATAGATACTTGCAAGCAAAAAGAGATTCCCACCTTAGTGGTCTATAACAAGGCGGATTTGTTAGATGAAATCCCCACCAATGACAATTTATACGTAAGCGCCGCAACAGGGTTCAATATCGACACGCTCAAAAACACTTTGGCACAGTTAAAGCCTGCCGCCACCCAAGATTCTCCCTTGATTGCCGATTTAGTGAACGCCGGGGACTTGGTCATTTTAGTCACGCCCATTGACGGCAGTGCCCCAAAAGGGCGACTGATTTTGCCCCAACAGCAGGTCATTCGGGAGTTGTTGGAGGCAGAAGCTTTGGTTACGGTAGTACAACCCGACCAACTGCCCACGGCTTTGGCAATTGCCACACCCAAAGTGGTGGTAACCGACTCGCAAGTGTTTGGCAAGGTGTCCAAGATGGTGCCCGAGTCCATTCCCCTTACCTCCTTTTCTATTTTAATGGCGCGGCACAAAGGCTTTTTAGAAACCGCCGTGAAAGGTGCGGCGGCACTACGGCAAATCAAAACAGGTGATAAGATTTTGATTGCCGAGGGGTGCTCCCATCACCGTCAATGTGAAGACATCGGCACGGTGAAACTCCCTCGTCTGATTCGGGCATTTACCGACAGCGAGCCCGATTTCACTTTTACCGCAGGGCAAGAATTCCCGAAAGAAGTAAGGGATTACAAGTTGGTCATTCATTGTGGCGGTTGCATGCTGAATAACCGACAGGTGCTTGATCGTATGAATCGTGCGATGGATCAAGGCATTCCTTTTACCAATTACGGAACTGCCATCGCTTATATGAACGGCATTTTGCATCGGTCACTTTCCCTATTCCCTGAACTGCAACAATTGGCGAAAGGAGAATGAATATGGAAACACGTGTTGCAATTCTTTCGATTATTGTGGAGCAACCCGACAGTGTGGAACGGCTGAATGACCTGTTACACGAATTTCGGGAATACATCATCGGGCGAATGGGTCTTCCCTATCGTGAGAAGGATATGAACATTATTTGTGTAGCCATAGACGCTCCTCAAGACGTGACCAGTACCCTTTCGGGGAAGATCGGACAACTGCAGGGGATCAGCGCCAAAACGGTGTATTCAAAAAAATAGATAAACGGTGTGAGTTTTTATAATAAAAGCTCACACCGTTTTTGCTTTACACAAACAAGGAATCATTATATTTCAAAGCGGCAAGTACCAATTTATCCAGCGATCGACCGTAAATTGCTTGTGCACGCTCACTTTCACAATAAAAACCCAAGAAGGGCTTTAACCCGCCCTGTTGTGTAATTAAAAAATCCACCAAAATGGGGCCAATCCAATAATCCACAAAAGAATCATCCACCAAATAGGGCAACTTTTCTCCTGCTCGTTCATACGCAAGTTGCACAAATGCCCGTTGATAGTTTTCGGGGGTCAGTTCCATTTCATTCATTTCCAACATAGCTTCGACCTGTGCGTTTTCGGTTGGGTCAGAGCTTCGGTTAATTCTGACATCGGTTTGCAAATACTGATATTCTCCTTGTGCAATCTCATCTTTCCAAATGTATTCTATATAAGTAGCGAATCCTTCCCGTACCATCGATTCCGGAGGATATTTTGCCTTGCCGCTTACATCACAAATCAAATGCACATATTCATGGACAAAATCGCAGTAATTGGCACAATACATCACTTGATCTTTGTATTCTGAGCGAACTGATCCTTCGTAAATGTGCCGGTTATCAAACACGCATCTGGGATTGGCATCAGCGGCGATGGTCCAACCAAGATAATCATTGATCTCTTTTGCAATACAATCGCCTTCTTTACAGATGGCTTCACGGTTTTCATTTTCTTGTTGAAACTCATATTGAATCGTGGCAGATTTCGTTTCCGGTAAATCAGTAGAGGTACATCCAACCGTCAAGCCAAAACAAAGCAACATAGCAATTAGACCGTATATTCTCATTTCCATCATTCTTCCTCCATTTGAAATACATAGTAACAACTTACCCGACCACTATAAAGATAGTCGCCGCTTTTGTGCTCCATCAGCAAATAATGATTACCCCTGATTTCTTTCAACCAATACCGATGGGCAAACTGATTTTCTTTATCCAGAATTAAACCTTTGGTATAGGAATCCAACCGTTCGTAGTCACCGTTTTGACCGCGAAACGTTCGAATACAAAGCCCCTGTCGGGTGATTTGCATTTTAGTAATCCACCACTCCTCCGGGATGGTTCTCGGATTATTCGGTGAAAACTCATCCATCGACGAAACTAAATCGCAAGTATGCCACGTTCCAATCATCTCTTCATCCACCACATAGGGCAGGTCGATTTTATCCCGAGCAACATAGGTTTCTTCCAAAGCATATGCCTTGTTATCTATTTGGCGATACACATAGCAGCATGTTTCATCATTCTTGGTGTCAAGCACACCTTTATGCCATTTTACCACCAAGAACCGCTCACCACCTTGTTCCACGATCCGACAACTATTGGCCACCACCTCTCTATGCTTGGGCGATAACACATAGATGATTCCTTTGCTCCAAGAAATATGGCGATAAAAAGCGCCGCCCGGCAAAAAATACAGTACCGAATAGAGGCAATCCTCGACGGGTATTATGTTAACCAATCCGTCGGGAGTTGCAGTTTCCCCCACCAGTTCCCACTTCCCCAACATTCGGTCGCAATCCTCGAAATGAAGATGCAACAGAAGATCGGATGGAGAAAATGAATTATTATGTGTTTTGTCAAATTTGGCAAGTTCCTTTTCAATTTTCCTAATCGAGCCGGACAACTCTTGCTTTTTGCCGTGCAATGCACGTTGTTTTTGTTGTTCGTCCAGCACAAGCAAGTGCCGAATCTCTCGCAATGAATATCCCAGTCTTTCCAGCGAGCGAATTTCATCAAACACGGTTTTTTGCCCGGCTACATAATAGCGATAATTACTGAATTCATCCACGTAAACAGCTTTTAATATGCCAATGTTATGATAATACCGTAAAGTTTTTGTTGTGGTACTGCACAATTTGGCAAAGGCACCAATGGTTAGCACTAAGGTCACCTCCTGGATTTATGACAATTATAACATTCCTGTTAAGGGGAAAGTCAAGAGCAAAAACTCAATTTGGATTGTTAAATTTTTGTCATTGTTTTCGCTCGTTTTTCTTGTTTTTTCTGTTTATTGTCAATGTTTGATAATTATTTATCAAACATTCTTGGCTTTTTTCCGGGTTTTTGTGAATTGTTGTAACAATAATTCGCAAACTCCTTGACAAACCGCAAAAAACGTATATAATGATATCAAATGGTTCTTTAACCAAGTAATATTTATTGGAGGTAACTCTTATGTCTCGTGTATACAATTTTTCCGCCGGCCCCTCTATGTTGCCGGAAGCAGTTTTAGCCAAAGCTGCTGCTGAAATGTTAGATTATGAAGGTAGCGGTCAATCGGTTATGGAAATGTCTCACCGTTCCAAGGTGTATCAAGGCATTATTGACGGCGCCGAAGCTTTGCTTCGTGAAGTAATGAACATTCCCGACAACTACAAGGTTCTGTTCCTGCAAGGCGGTGCTTCTACCCAATTTGCTATGGTTCCCATGAACTTGATGACCAAAAATGGCAAAGCCGACTACATCATCACCGGTCAATGGGCCAACAAAGCCTATAAAGAAGCCGCCCGTTACGGCGAAGCCCGCGTGGTTGCCTCTTCGGCTGACAAAACCTATTCTTATATTCCCGAAACCAAACGGGAAGATTTTGATCCGGAAGCCGACTACGTTCACATT
Organism: Clostridia bacterium; assembly: GCA_017439545.1. Classification (GTDB taxonomy): domain Bacteria; phylum Bacillota; class Clostridia; order Oscillospirales; family Acutalibacteraceae; genus UMGS1484. Next base: position 11,415 of record JAFSIW010000074.1, read on the forward strand.
TGCATGAACAACACCATTTACGGTACCAAATATGCCCAGTTGCCCGACGTTGGTGACATTCCTCTGGTAGCCGACATTTCTTCCTGCATTGCTTCCGAGCCCATCGACGTTTCTAAATTCGCTTTGCTGTATGCCGGTGCTCAAAAGAACATGGCTCCCGCAGGTTTGACCATCGTTATTGTTCGGGAAGATTTCTTAGGTCGTGCTATGGAAATTACTCCCACCATGCTCAACTACGTAACCCACGCCGAAAACGGCTCTATGTTCAACACTCCTCCCTGCTACACCATTTACGTGTGCAAGTTGGTACTGGAATGGATCAAAAACGAAATCGGCGGTCTGGAAAAGATGAAAGAACGCAACGAAGCCAAAGCCGCTTTGCTGTATAACTTCCTTGACAACAGCAAACTGTTCAAAGGTACCGTTGAAAAGAACAGCCGCTCGCTGATGAACATCCCTTTCATCACCGGTAACGAAGAATTGGATGCCAAGTTTGTTAAAGAAGCCACTGCCGCAGGTTTCGTAAACCTGAAAGGTCACCGCTCGGTTGGCGGTATGCGCGCTTCCATTTACAACGCCATGCCCATGGAAGGGGTAGAAGCTTTGGTAGCCTTTATGCAAAAATTTGAAGAGGAGAACGCATAATGTTTGAAATTAAAACCTTAAATAAGATCTCGGCTTCGGGTCTTGACCGTTTTGATACCACCAAATACGCTTACGGTGATGATTTTGCCAATCCCGATGCCATTATGGTACGTTCTGCCGCCATGCACGATTACGTGATGAACGACAATCTGAAAGCCATCGCCCGTGCCGGCGCAGGGGTCAACAACATCCCCGTTGCTGACTGCGCCGAAAAAGGTATTGTAGTATTCAACACCCCCGGTGCCAACGCCAATGCTGTGAAAGAGCTGGTGATTGCCGGTTTGCTCATTTCTTCCCGTCGGGTAATCCCTGCCATTGATTGGGCCAAAACCCTGAAGGGTAACGGCGACCAAGTAGGCAAAATGGTAGAAAAAGGCAAGTCTGCCTTTACCGGCCCCGAAATTTTGGGCAAATCCTTGGGTGTGATCGGCTTGGGTGCTATCGGTATTGAAGTTGCCAACGCCGCCAAAGCCTTGGGTATGACCGTTTACGGCTACGACCCCTATCTGTCGGTTGATGCCGCTTGGCACCTGTCCCGTTCCATCAAGCACTCCAACGATTTGAAAGAGATCTTTGCTAACTGTGATTACATCACTGTTCACGTGCCCCTGACCGATGGTACCAAGGGTATGATCAACGATCAGACCATTGCCACCATGAAAGACGGTGTTCGTATTCTCAACTTCGCCCGTGGTGCTCTGGTTGACACCGAAGCCATGATTGAAGCCTTGGGTACCGGCAAGGTTGCCGCTTACGTAACCGACTTCCCCGATGACGACATCATTGGTGTGGACGGTGCCATCTGCATCCCCCATTTGGGTGCTTCTACTCCCGAATCGGAAGACAACTGCGCTTCGATGGCGGCCGGCGAGCTGATTGATTTCTTAGAAAACGGCAACATCGTCAACTCGGTCAACTTCCCCAGCGTTTCTTGCCCCCGCAGCAGCAAATGCCGAATCTGCATTATTCACAAGAATATCCCCAATATGCTGTCGAGTATTTCGGCTGTGGTTTCGGGTGACGGCATCAACATTGAGAATATGCTCAACAAAGCCAAAGGCGATTACGCTTATACCATGCTGGATATTGACGCTGACGGCGAAGCCTTGAAAAAGGATCTGGAAGCCATTGATGGTATCATCCGCATTCGTGTGATCCAATAAGATTGCATAACAAAAGCAGGTGTGAGACACTCTCACACCTGCTTTTTCTTTTATTGCCCATCTTTTTTTAAAATCAAATCCATAACGGGAGCAGTGACACCGCCCACTCCCACCAAAGCGTTGCCGACGGAAAACCACTGTTGTGCCACGATATCGGCTTGATGGGGATGTGCCAACATCTCGGGAAACCACATCACCAATCCGCACACCAAAAAAGACAGGATCGCCCCATATAAAAAGAGGAGTAGCACCCAAAAGGGATAGGGATGCATTTGCTGTACCAGCCTTACTCCCTGCTGTATGGTTTTCTTCATGGCACTGCCTCCTTTCCCATTCAGTATAGAAGCAGAAACCACGCGAAACAAGCCTGTTCTTGCTGACAAATCTGTTAAAAACAGGAAGCACCCGTTCCCAAAAGAACAGGTGCTTTTGTTGTTTACAGTCAGTTCAAGGTGTAGCGTCCTGCTCCCGACTGCTTCATCATAGCAAAATAGGTTTTGTAATCCACAAATTTATAGGTCGTATCGGGATCTTTTTCCTTGGCATATTCTAAAAACGCTTCTTGGGTGCGTTTCAGATCACCGGCGGTAAACTTAATGGTACGGAAGCCTGCCACGTTATATTGCCGCATGCTTTGCGCATAGTCAAACATACCGCTCACCGTAGTTTCCATCGCTTCATCGGTAGTGGCAGGATCGCCGATGCCGTTTTTAATGCGGATATAGGGAGCTCCGTTATATACCGCAGGGGTCCACGAGGAATCGTTACTGTTACTACCCACAGGCGCAAACTGATTATAGGTATGGCACACCTTAGGGCTAAGCTTGCCGATCAAAAAGCCGACCGAATCCAAATCAAACCGCTCAAAATACTCCTTATTCAGCTTAACAAAGGCTTGATCCCCGTCCGGCAAGACCCGCCCGCTTTCGCTTTGGAACAGCCCTTGGGGACGAACATAGCCCACCCCACTGTCGGATGCACTAAAGTAATCGTTCTCAGTCTGATAACGATACAGATAGTCAATAACCATAGGAATGCGATTAGCAAGACCCGGAGTAAACGACCAGGTAATGGGGATAGAGCCGCGAGCGGGATCGCTGTAGCACCGAATCATATGCTCCACCGCCCAAGGGGAGGAATCATAATCTCCTGTGTACATATACAGATACATCGTATTCTCGTCAAACTGCTCGGTCACAGGCTTTTGGTTGGCAATCGATTCGTAGGAATCCTGCAAAGCAAACTGGGTGTAAAGGGAACAGTTGGGCAACGAGCCGTCTGCATCTAAATAGCAGTTATACATTGTAATCAATTCGGTAAAGGTACCTTCCAGCACAGTAGCCTCCACACTGCCCCAACCGTTATGAGTAGCGTATTTCAGCGCCCAAGGAGGAAAGCCTACCACCTCGCCAAAAGCCCCGCCTGCACGGTAGTAGCGATTGGTGAAAATTTGAATCAGTGTCTGTCGGTCAGTCCCCAATTTTTGGGTGGGGTCGTCGCAAGGGGCTTCCACGTCAATGGGAGTTAAATCAAAGAAAAACGCTTTGCGATAAATGCCGTAGTCATGGTTGAACAGTTTATTCTGATCCAAACTTTTGCTGTGGATATCGTTTTCATAAACCGTGTTGCCCACCGTTGCGCTGGCACCGTCCGGCAAATAAACCGTATAATAGTCGGAGCAACGGGCAGACACCTGCTCCAGTGCCCACAAATAGGGGTCACATTTTTTACTGCCGGTAGAAAACAGCAGCGTATCGGGAATCAATCCCTTACCGTCAAACTTGTCTACCAGACTCATTCTTACGGGAACGCCCATCTCGGTCAGCGTTTGATACAAACTGCCCTCGGTTACATCGTATTTCACGGGCAGATAGCCGTTGAGACCGCAAATGGTAGCCGCCACGTTGGAGGTAGAAGGAACGTTGGGATCCCACAGAATCATACCGCATTCTTTCAATTGGGATTCAAACACCGTTAAAAATCCTTTCATATCGGGAATAGCGACGGTATTGGTCATTCCTTGCAACAAATCATCGTTTTCTTTGATGTAGGACACCCACGTGTCGGCATGCTTGTCGGTAAGCACCAATGCCACACGATTGGTTTCGATCTCACGGTTTAAAAGCCCTTGCAAGGAGGTTGCCAGCCGCGCCGCATCGTGAGGCATAAACGAATCGGTTTTAGCAATAGCAGTAGTGGTAATGCTGTAAATCGTATCCTTAGACAGACCGTCAGCAGATAAATGGAAATCCACTTCAGGTACCGATTCATCCACCACCGATGCAGCCGCAAAGGTTTTGACCTTGCTTACGGTATACCGCAGAATCTGCAATGCATCGTTAGCATTCAAATTGTTGTCAGCGGTTACGTCGCCACTCTTATATTGCTTACCGCTCAGCTTATTCTTGCCTACCACGTATTGCAATACAGCAAGCGCATCAGGCGCACCAATGATGTTATCTTCATTCACATCGCCATAGAACAGAGTAACGGGCTCAGAGGGCTTACCGATATACTCCCCGTCCTGAATGGGAATATTGGCCAATTCCTCGTCGGTATAGTAGGTATCGCTCACCAAGGGAATGGGTTTTTTCGCCGCCCGCAGATTATCAAAGCATACGGTTAAGGGCGTGTCGGCCGCCTTGCCCATCAACCGCAAAACCACACCGGCAGGCTGTTTGACATCACTCCCCGTTAACACCATATCCTCTCGCCGAAAAATGATGCGATGCCAGCCTTTGGTGTATCCCTGCAAACTCACTTGACCTGTCAAGCCATTGTTACCCGTTTGATCTTGCAACGTATAGGTAAAACCAAGATCGTCTTCCGCATCCTGTGCAAGAAACAGGTCGGTATAAAAGTAGTTGTAATCCGAAAAATCGGTGGGGGTGTCAAAGGATACCGTAGCAGACAGCAAGCTACCGTCGGCTTGTGGACCATTTCCCACCGCCTGCATACTGAAATAGCCTTGGGAGCAGGTTTTATCTGTCATAGTAAGAGCTGTTTTTTCGCCGCCCTTGGCAAAGCAATAGTATTCCTCGGCGTGATGCAGCATCAACGCATTTTCATCCGCCTCATAAGGAAAACCAACCATTTTTGCGTTGGGATCAGACAGCATTTCATACCCAAAACAACGTTGATTGAATTCGGTCCATTCATCGGAGTTCTCCATTTTGCGGTATCCCGGATTGGTCAGCCCCGACACGACGTATTGGGTAGAGCTGGCAATGCATTGGCTGTGATAAATATCGCACCAGAATACCAGATAATAGGTTTGTCCTTTGTTGAGCTTTACGGGGCGGGTAAATTCAAAATCCCACCAATCGGTGATATTATGGGGATTGGACACCAACGGATAGTTTCCGGAATACAGAATGGTTTCGTTGCCGCCCTCCAGAGCGGTACGTACTTGAATGGTCATGGTGGCGTTGTCCCCTAAGCGGAAATGCAACCGACATCCCGTTACGTAATCCACCGTAGGAACAAACGCCTGCGCCGCATATGCGTTGACGCCCACCTCTCCCCGACCGATGGTCAGTTGGGTAACCTGGGTAAAGCGATTCTCGTCTGCTTCCAGATCCGCATCGGTAAACGCCATACTGCTGGCAGGCGCCGCCGCAACAGGCACACTGCCAAAAGTGAGCGCTATTAACAGCGCCGCCATACATACACTGATCAACCGTTTCATATAACAGTTCCTTTCCTGATTCGTTATTGATAGTATAGCAAAGGCCAATGCTTTTTTCAACAGCTTTTTATCCGTATTCATCGCGCCATAGTTGAAATTTCAACAAAAGAGTGATATACTAACACTATCGCAATCAGGGAGGTGCCAAATGGAACTGCAATATCCCGATCTCACCGTAACAGAACACGTGCGGCAAACGGCACGGCAATATCCCACTCTTACCGCATACGACTTTATGGGCAAACGAGTGTCTTTCAAAACGCTGATGGCACATATCGACCAAACAGCCGCCGCTTTTGCGGGGATGGGGCTTATTCGCGGCGACACGGTAGCAGTCTGTCTACCCAACTGCCCCCACGCGGTAGAGGCCTTTTACGGACTTTCTATGCTTGGCGTTACCGTATGTATGATCCACCCCTTGTCCGCTCCCGATGAAATACTGTATTATGTAAACCATTCAGGAAGTAAAGCCTTGATCACGCTGGATCAATTTGCAAAAAAAGCCGCGCAGGCGTTAGCCAAAGCCGATCATCATTGTTCTCTTGTGGTCACCACCGTGAAAGAACAGTTGCCCTGCTTCAAGCGGCTGGTTTATCCCTTAATCCAAAAAGAAAAATTCCCTCTGCCTGCTACCACCGTTCGTTGGCGCAGTTTGTTCGGGCATTCGCCCTTGCCTGAGCTGCCGACATTGGATGCCAATGAGCCGGCGGTTTTGCTATACTCCGGCGGCACCACCGGCAAGCCTAAGGGTATCTTGCTCTCTCATCGCAATCTGAACGCCTTGGCATTGCAAACCATCGCCGCCAGCGGATGGGATACTATTGCAGGAGACACCATGCTGTCGGTTATGCCCATGTTTCACGGATTCGGGCTTGGTATCGGCATTCATACTGCCCTTGTAGGAGGCGCTTGTTGCCTGCTGGTGCCTCGCTTTACGGTGGACAGTTACGCAAAATTGGTAAAAACCCGCAAGCCCAATTTTATTCCCGGTGTTCCTACTTTGTTTGCCGCCTTGTTGCAAGCTGAGTCTTTACAAAATACTGACCTTTCCTTTTTAAAAGGGGTATTTTCGGGCGGCGACCGCCTTTCTCCCGCTTTGAAAAAGCAGGTAGATGCGTTCTTGCGTCAGCACGGCTCTCCCGTTCCCATTCGGGAAGGCTACGGCACCACCGAATGCGTCACTGCCAGCTGTCTGACCCCTGTGGGACGTGAAAAAGAAGGCTCCATCGGGTTGCCCTATCCCGATATGGAATACACCATTACCCTTCCCGACTCCGTCACTCCCCTGCCGCCCGATACCGAAGGGGAGATCTGTCTGACCGGCCCTACCGTTATGTTGGGGTATCTGAACGATCCCGACAGCACCGCCAAGGTATTAAAGATCCACGACGACGGGCGTGTTTGGCTTCACACGGGAGATCTTGGGTGTATGGATGAAGAAGGCTTCGTCTATTTTAAAGGACGGATGAAGCGAATGATCATCACCAACGGCTACAACGTGTATCCCGCTCAGATAGAGGAGGCGATGATGGGGCATCCTTCGGTTAAGGATTGCTGTGTCATCGGCGTTAACGACCCGATGCGCGGGCAACGGGTGCGTGCCTACGTGGTAGGCGAGCCTGCTCTCAGCTTGCAGGAATGGCAAGCCTATTTAGCCCAAAGCATTGCCCGTTATGCCCTGCCAAAAGAGGTAGTATATCAGCAACAATTACCTAAAACCGCCGTGGGCAAGGTCGCCTATCGGCTGTTAGAGGAGGAAGCCAATGGTTAAGCGTGAACGGATTTTTGAAATTGATGCCCTACGGGGCATTTGCATCATCGGTATGATTGGCGTGCACCTATGGATGAACTACTGCGACTTTTTTCTAAACAGCAACTACCCCGCCTTTTTGCAGTTCTTTTTTGATTGGGGCGGCGTGGTGTTTGTTCTCCTTTCGGGCATCGCCGTCACGTTGGGACATCATCCCGTAAAACGCGGCTTGATCGTGCTGGGGGCAGGCTTGCTGTGCACCGCCGTTACTTATGCGATGGATCAATGGGAGTTTGCCATCATTCCCATCTGGTTTGGCGTACTTCATTGCTTGGGCATTTGCATGCTCACAGCGCCTCTGCTGCAAAGACTCCCCCGCTGGTGTCTGCCGCTTTTAGGGTTGATTCTCATCGGTCTCGGCTTTTGGGCAGAAGGTGTTACGGTAGAAACCCCCTACTGGTTTATCTTCGGTCTGCGGAGTGCCGGTTTTTCTTCGGGTGACTACTTTCCTCTGTTTCCCCATTTAGGGTGGTTTATTCTGGGTATGAGCATCGGGTACTCGGCGTATCAGAAAAAGATCACCCGTTTTCCCAAGGTTAATTCTCAAAGTCTGCCCATCCGCGCCTTGTGCTTTTGCGGTCGTCATACTCTTTGGATCTATCTTGCCCACCAACCCGTTTTATATGGTATCTTCTACTGGATCACAACATAAACAAAGCGATGAGAAAGAAGCCTTCTCATCGCTTTTTACTAAGTATAACAATTGCCGCACCCACCAGCACCATGCCAAGATAGGCAAACAAGTCGGGCATCTCCCGATAAAACACCATACCGAACAAGGTAGCCGCCACCGGCTCGGAGCAGGCCAATACCGCCGCTTTAGAGGGGTTGGTATGGTTGAGCCCCAAGGTGTACAGCATAAAGGGAACAACGGCAGTGCATAAGCCCAGTCCCAACACCTGCAGGAAAAACAGCCATCCGTTTGGCTGAGCCATCATCGTTTGCACCATCCCGACAGGCTGACAAAGGCACAAAAGAAACACAGCCGCCGCCAAGAAAGCGTAAGCAGTTACCGTAAAGGGATGATGTTTTTTCAGCGCCATCGGCCCGATAATGCTGTAAGACCCATAGGTCACCGCCGAGCCCACACCGGTCAACAGAGCAAGCCAGCCCACCGAGCCACCGCCGATAATGCCCGAAACAAGAGCGCACCCCGACACCGCTAAGGAAAGCGCCAACAGCTTGATTGCCGTGATCTTCTCTTTGAAAAACAGAGCAGACATCAACAGCACCGCCGCAGGCGACAGATACAGCAATACCGCCGCCACCGATAAGGTGGATAACCGAATGGTGGTAAAATACAGCACACCCATAATACCGATAGAAAGAATTCCCAGAACCGCAAGCAAGGGAAATTCTCTAAGGGATATTTTTAACAGTTTCGGTTTGTAGATCAACAGCAGTAAAACCATAGCCACCGCCGCCACGATCAGCCGCAAGGCGGCAATTTGCATGGTGGTAAAGCCGTTTTGGGTAAACAGACGTACAAACACGCCCATAACCCCCCAAAAGATACCGGCAATTACGATCAAAACTCCTGCAAAGCGTTTCATATCATTACTCCTTTGCTATTCACACGAGGAATATCATATCATAAATACAAAAGAAGGTCAAGGGGCGGTTGATTTACCCCGCCGCTTCTGTTATACTATAAAAAAAGAAGAAACGAGGAATCCTTATGGCTTGCAACAGCGTACAAAAAGACAAATGCCCCTGCACCTACCCCTGCTCCCACCACGGCAAATGCTGTGAGTGCATTGCCTACCATCAGCCCAACGAGTTTCCTGCCTGTTTCTTTTCTAAAGAAGCCGAAGCCACCTATGACCGCAGTTTCCGCAAGCTAAAACAAGATCGGGAGAAATAATATGATTCGTGAAATTACTAAAGCCGACCGCAACACCTATTTGTTGTTCGCTCAGGCGTTCTATTCTTTGGGAGCAGTAGCGCATCCCATTCCCCGCCGCCATCTGGTGGCTACCTTTGACCATTTGATGGAAACCGACACCTATGCCAAGGGGTATATCATTGAGCAAAACGGCAAGTCCGTTGGCTACGCCCTCACCGCCAAAACCTTTTCTCAAGAGGCAGGCGGCTTCGTAGTGTGGATCGAAGAACTATTCATTTTGCCCGAGTATCGGGGCAAAGGACTGGGGTCGGAATTCTTTGCCTACGTAAAACAGCATATTGAGCCAACAGTAGCGCGGATTCGGTTAGAGGTGACCGAAGACAACCGTGGTGCCATTGACCTGTATCAAAAACAAGGCTTTGAATTTTTGCCTTATCAACAAATGATCAAAGACTTATTAAGATAACTCCGCCGCTTGGCGGAGTTTTTTGTATATTTTTTTGTTGTTTGCTCATACTACCTTTGAAATAAAAAGGAGTGTGACAATATGGGTCATTTACAATTCCATAACAAAAAACCAATGAAAAACAAACTGTTTTATCTGGCATTGGCCGGCTGTCTGATTGCCTTTGGCATCAGTTCTTACACAGCGGTCAGCCGTTTGCGGCAATTGGATCAGCCCGACTCTTCTTCCCCTGAAAGCACGGCATCCTTATCGCAGGTGGACAAAACGGTCAGTGATGTGCCCTACCCTTCTTCGCCCGAAACTCCCGACAGCGCCACCGACGTGACCGTTTCGGACGACGCAGTGCTCACCGAGCCTGCGGAGTACTTTTTACTTCCCCTGACCGGCGAGGTTCTCAAGGACTTTGACAGCGAGACCCTGCAATATTCCGAAACCTACAAGGATTGGCGATTGCATCTGGGAGTAGATTTATCTGCCGCAGTAGGCGATGCTGTTACCGCCGCCGCCAATGGAACGGTGGAAGACATTTACGCCGATCCTCAATGGGGCACGGTAGTAGTCATTGATCACGGTAACTCGCTAATGCTGTTTTATTGCGGACTCAACCAAACCCCCACCGTACAAATCGGACAGTCGGTTAAAGCGGGAGACCAGTTAGGCGTAGTGGATACCATTCCCTGCGAAAGTGTAGAGCAGCCGCATCTGCATCTGAGTGCGGAGCAGGACGGTGTTCCCGTTTCGCCCTTGGCCGTTATGGGCTTGATGGGATAGAGCGGAGGAACAGCCATGGCACTATTTTCAAAACACCGACCCACCCGTCGCCAATGGATCCGTTTTCTCAGTTACACATTGGCAGTAGTGATCGCTCTGTGCGGCGGTGTGGTTGCCGCCACCTATCAAGCGGTGCGCTACCGCACCCAATTGGAATACACCTATGAACGGGGACTGTCGGAGTTATCGGAACATCTGAATCAAATCAACGTGGCGTTGACAAAAGGAATGTATACCGGCACACCTTCGGGGGCCGCCAATCTCGCCATGGAGCTGTGGAGCTCGGCCGGCTCAGCGAAATCCTGCTTATCCCAGATTCCTACCTACGGAACCGACTTGGAGGATACCTATAAGTTTTTGTCTCAAGTAGGGGAATTCTCTCTTGCCCTTGCCAAAAAAATGCAGGCAGGACAAGCTGTCACCCAAGAGGAATACACCCAATTACAACAGCTTTCTCAGCACGCTGAAGCACTAACCCAAAGGGTGGAACAATTATGCTTTGAAATGAACGAAAACGGGCAATGGAAAAAGCAGATCCAATCGGTGGTGGAGCATCAATCCACTCAGCAGGCGGCCTCTACCTTGTACAGCGGCTTGAATAATCTGGGGGAGATCTTCTCCGATTATCCCACTCTGCTGTATGACGGCCCGTTTTCGGAGCACATTTTGCAGGCTGAGCCCCTGTTTTTGGCTGATAAGCCAACCGTAAAAGAACCGCAAGCCCGTAAGATCGCCGCCGAATGGCTGGCAATCGATCAAAGCGGACTGACCGATGCCACCGAAACCGAACACAACGCCGTTCCCTGCTACGTGTATTATACAAACGATGCCACCGTTGCCGTAACCAAGCAAGGGGGAGCAGTCAATTATATGAATCGGTTCCGTGGGATCGGCGATCCTACTCTGACGTATGATCAATGCATGGAACAGGCCAAGGCTTTTTTGATGGCTTTGAATATGGGAGATTTCACCGAAAGCTACTATGCAGTCAACGAGGGCGTTTGTCTTATCAATTTTGCCTATACCCAAAACGACGTTACCTTTTACACCGACCTCATCAAAGTGGGAGTAGCATTGGACAACGGACAGATCGTCAGCTACAATGCCCAAGGGTTTATTATGAATCATCACACCCGAAATCTAAAAACTCCTGCTTACACCCTCTCTGAAGCACAAAAGGTGCTATCACCCCATCTGACTGTAAAACAAAGCAAATTGGCAGTGATTCCCTCCAACGCCAGAGAGCCTTTGCTGTGTTATGAGTTTTTGTGTGACACCGACCAAGACGATGAGATTTTGGTATACGTGAACGCCCACACCTTAGCGGAGGAAGAACTGCTGATTCTGCTGAAAACAGACGGCGGCACCTTAACCCTATAAAGCGAAAAGCGATTAACCCGCGGTTAATCGCTTTTTTCTTATTCAAATCCACCGTCTACCCCTAAAACTTGTCCGGTAACATAGGCGGCGCTTTCGCTACATAAGAACCCGATGGCATCGGCCACGTCGTCGGGTGTGCCCAACCGCATCAGGGCGGCCCTGTTGGCTAAATCAGCTTTATCCGTCTCACTCAGGTGTCCGTTCATATCCGTATCAATCACTCCGGGACTGACACAGTTGACCCGAATGCCTGAGGGGCCCAGTTCCTTGGCAAGTGCTTTGGTCAGCGCAATCACAGCCCCCTTCGTGGCGGAATATACCGTTTCGCAGGAGCCGCCCGATCGTCCCCAAACAGAAGACAGCGTGACCATTGCACCGCGATGGCAAGGAACCATCAGCTTAGCCCCTTCCCGACAGCACAGTAACGTGCCCTTCACGTTCACGTTATATAAACGGTCCATATCTACGGCAGAGGTATCGGTCAGCAATTGTTGGGGCAAAGCGATTCCCGCATTGCACACCAATGCATCCAGACCGCCCCATTGCTCCTTGATTGCCTTAAACATGGCGCAAACCTGTTCTTCATTGGCAACGTCGGTTTGAAACGCCAAAGTCCGGGGGTATTGTTTCAAAACCTGCTCAGCGGCGCTCTTGTTGCTGTGATAGCAAAATGCCACCTGCCAGCCACGCTGTGCAAACCAAGCCACGGCGGCTTTACCGATTCCACGACTCCCTCCTGTGATCAGTACACGGTCAGCCATGATAATACTCCTCTACCGTATCAAAGAATACGTCGGCATTGGCAAGCGGTGCATCCGGCGGAATATCGCAACCGGAAGAGGGAATGAAGTTCGCCTTTTTGCCGCATTGTTCCAACACCAAGCGGGTTTGCGCTTGCATAGCCTGCCCATCGGTTGCCTTAAAGCATTCCACGGGAGAAACATTACCCGAAAACATCACCGAATCGGGAATTTGCTCTTTCACGTCATTCAAGCAGATAGCATCCCCAAAGTGATAAATGTCTGCCCCTGTTTGCAGTATATCCTCAATTTGACGAGGGGTATAAGGACCGCAGTTATGATAGCAAAAAAGGAATGAATCGTCTTTCACCGCATCTACAACCTGCTTTACGTACGGCACCGAAAACTCCTCGTTCAGCACAGGAGAAAGCAACCCTGCGGCGGGCTCTGCCATCACGACACCGTCTGCTCCCGCTTCTTTCAAGGCTCTTACGTATTGAATCAAAAAGTCGGTAGTTTTGGTCAATACCGTTTCCAGCATTTCAGGCTCTTCTACGCAGGCGATCATCACGTTAGACATATCCATCAGCCGACCGGCAAGAGAAAAAGGACCGATACAGCCGCAAAGCACAGGGCGATCGGTAATTTGTTGCTTGGCAAGGGCGGCTGCCTGCACGTAAATGCCGGTGCGGCCATCCCCCACATTAGGAACAGCCAAAGCATCTGCCGTGGCAGGATCGTCGATATCCAATACCGTGCCAACCACGGTAGGCACTTCATCATCGGAAAAATGCACCTGCGCCCCAAAGGCTTCGGCTTCTACCGAAAGATCCATGGGTCCCAAAGCAGCGGCCATATTGGGATACCGATCGGCAATGGCTTTCATACAGGCGGCTTGCATAGCGGCATCGGTCACCACGTCGCGAACGGAGCAATCAAGCAGTTGCACACCGGGAAAACTTAGCACCGGCATTGGTTTTTTCGGGAAATTCTGCTGATAATCCAACAGCCATTGTTTCATATTCATTGAACAGCATCCTTTCTCTTTAAGGAAGACGGAGAAAATCCGTAATAGTTTTTAAAGCATTTTGAAAAATAGTGAGGCGACTCATAACCCAACAAAGCAGCCACCTCGGTCACCGATCGCTTATCGCTTTGCAATAATGCGATAGCCTTTTGCATTTTAAACTGCATTACATATTCTTTAATGGTAATTCCGTTTACCGCCGAAAACACGTTGCCCAAATAATGAGGAGAGTGATACAGACCGGCGGCAATTTCGTCCACCCGAATGGGTTGCTGAAAATGGTGCTTAATATACTGCTTAATCTGATTGGAAAGGATGATTTTGGCACTTTCTTCTTCCTTTGCCTTGCCCATTCCGCCAATAGCAGGAATCATAGCGCTCATAATCTGCGGAACGTAATCAGAAAAGCTGCCGTTACCCGAAAAGACCCTTTGGGCAATCTCCTCCAATTCCGTCTTCAGTACCAATAGATTAGGATCTTGCTCGCAATCCAACCGTTGCATCATACAATGTGTCAAATCAGCAAGGTTGCTTTTAAATCCAACGTAAAGAAAGGAGGATGGCTCATCCGCCGTGATCTGATGCAGGGTATTGCGCAAAACGATCATCATCTGTCCTTTGGTTAGCGCTACCTGCTTCTCACCGCAATGGCAAACGATAGCGCCTTTCATCACGTAGACCAATTCTTCAAAATCGTGCTGATGGGAAAAACCGTCCCAACTTTGGTCGGTGATCATATGCCCAACCAATTCTATACGAAGCACGCTGTTGATCTGGGACTGGGTACGATTCAAACCGCTCACCCCTCCTGCTTATTTGTTGTCATTCTACAAGAAATCCTTTAAAAAATCAAGTCTTTCTTTGACTGATGAGCAAGTTTTTCTTTACTTTTTTTCCTCCAATCCTTATAATAAGACCCGTGAGGTGATCGTATGATTTCAATTCAAGCATTTGGCGCCAAAGGCGACAGTCGGCAAGATGATTTTCCCGCCTTTGAACGGGCACTCGCATCGGGAACGAACGAGGTATACGTGCCGGCAGGCAAATACCGTATTCACGGTATGCTGACGCTCCCGTCAGACTTTACCTTAAAGTTACATCCCGAAGCCTATATGATTTTGGACGATTATACCGGCAGCGAAGGCTGTCCCTATTTGCTTACTGCGGTAACAGGGGCAAACAACGTAACGGTGGACGGTGGCGTGTGGGAAGGCAACTGCCGCAAAAACCCCCGCATTGTGGGAGAGCATCCCCACCGAGGGATCCTCATTAGTTTTAGTGATGTTTCTCACCTGACCTTGAAGAATATGACGGTGCGCAATTCCGAAGCCTTCCACATCCGCTTAAACTACGTCACCGACTTTTTGGTGGAGCATATCACCTTTGACGATCGGGATCTGCGTTTTACCCAAGACGGGGTACACGTGGGCGGCGGATGTGAGCGCGGTGTGATCCGTCACATTCGCGGCGTGGGACCGTCTTCTCCCAACGACGATATGATTGCCCTCATCAGCGATTTTTCCGGTCTGAATATGGCGCCCTCTGATCCCATTTGGGGGCAAAGACCCGGTCCCATTCGGGATATTGAAATCAGTCACGTTCACGCTGACAACACCTTTTCGTTTTTGCGCATCTCTTCGGTGGATCAGCCGATCGAAAACATTAAAGCCCATCACGTCAGCGGTGGATGCTACTACGTGGGGCTGCAAATGGAGATCAACCCTTACGTGCGGGATCAATACCAACAATATCCGCCCGAAACGGTGTACGGCACGGGCGTGATCCGCAACGTAGAAATTGCCGATTGGGATATTTACACCCGTCTTTACTACGGCAATCGGCGGCGGAATTATTTCCGCAACTACGTAGGCGGTATGATCGACATTGAACAATCGGTGGAAAACCTCACCATTCGCGATTTCCATCGGGATAGGGAGCGGGATGCCAAGGGTGAGGGTCTACCCACCTTGAATCTGAAGAATTTCAAACAAAACAAACTGACCTTTCAAGGAACCGAACAAACCATCACCCCCGGGTATACCCCCTTTCAACTGCAAGGCAGCATTGACGACCTTCAACTGAGCACCGTAAACCCTCATAAGGAGAAGACCCTGTAATGAAAATCCTGCGATTTATGAAAAAGAACGTGGTGTTTTGCGTTGCGGCTTTGGCGGCGATCATCACCTGCGTTTTGGTGCCGCCCGACAAGGGATATTCGGACTATTTTGATTGGACCACCCTTGCCTGTTTGTTTTTAACCCTTGCGGTGGTGTGCGCCTTGCGGAACATCAAGTTCTTCACCATTCTTGCCCGCCGTTTGGTCATGTTTTCGGGCAATCTGAGAGGGCTGTTTTTAACACTGATCCTCATCACCTTTATCGGGTCGATGTTGATTGCCAACGATATGGCCTTGATCACCTTTTTGCCGCTGGGGTACTTCGCCCTATCGGTTACAAGGCAAGAAAAACATATGGCCTATTTGTTTATTCTGCAAAACATTTCGGCAAACTTAGGCGGGATGCTTACCCCCTTCGGCAATCCCCAGAATCTTTACTTATACTCCTATTTCCACATTCCCACAGGGGAATTTTGCCGCATTATGTTTCCCCCGTTTTTGCTGGCGGTAAGTCTGCTTTGCGTGGGATGCTTATTTGTTAAGCCCGTGCGGCTTTCCATTGCCGACCAATTCCCCGAGAAACTCCATCGCGGCAAAACGGTACTCTATCTGATCCTATTTGCCTTTTCTTTGCTGATCGTATTTCGGGTGTTCCCATATTGGAGCGGTCTGATCTTGATTCCCGCCGTTTTACTGTTTGTGGATCGGGATGCTTTACGGGCGGTGGACTATCCCCTGCTTTGCACCTTTTTCTTTTTCTTTATTTTTGCAGGCAATCTGTCCCGTATGGAGATCGTCAATCAATTCTTTTCTGCCCTGTTGCAAAAAGATACTTTGCTGGTATCCATTCTGTCCTGCCAAGCCATCAGCAACGTACCGTCGGCCATCTTGCTTTCCCGCTTTACCACCGATTACCCCGCTTTGCTGATGGGGGTCAACATTGGGGGAACAGGCACGCTGATTGCCTCTCTTGCCAGCCTGATCACCTTCAGCGAATTCCGCATTTTGTATCCCGGACATTCTAAATCCTATTTTGTGCTGTTCACCCTCATCAATCTGATTTTCTTGGTAATTATGACGGTGGTAACCAAGCTATTTTTAATCAGTTAAAACAATAATAACAAAAAGTAAAAATCCCCGTACAGTAGTACGGGGATTTTGGGTTGTTACGAACCATTTAGATGCCGATTGCTTATATCAATTTATTTATAGCATCGGCGTAATATGAATCTTCTTTTTCTTTTACAACATAGGAATGTAACCCGTTGGGATCGGAAACAAAATAATTTTCACCTGTTGTAGCATCAACACCGCCTTTCCCATGAACAACGGAGTATCCCGCTTTTTCCTCATCACCGATTAACGCCAACAGACACAGCATAGGGTCCCACGAGGAACGACCGTTAGAAGACCCGTGATCACAAAGCACAAGATAAAGCGGATCGTTTTTATCTAAATTACCACCGGTGATGACACTTGCTCCCACTTCCCATCCGAGAAAGGTTATGGGAACGGGACAAATATCACAAAATATGTTTGC
>JAFSIW010000075.1 GCA_017439545.1 Clostridia bacterium
AAAACCAAGCTGTCATTGCGAGGCGAAGCCGTCGCAATCCGTAATACCCGTAAAAGAAAAACGCGGATTCTTCACTCCGTTCAGAATGACACCTTGGTTGCAAAATCACCACCCGATACGTCACATTAACGTAACATACAGACCGCCCGTGGTTGGGAAAAATACCGCTTCTTCGGGATACGGATGCCGCCACCCCCCACGAACACCACCCTTCCCCCTTGACGGGCAACCAAAAAAATGCTACACTAACAGCGAAAGGTGGTGACCTGTGATGCAGCAACCCGTATTACAAAAAGAGATCTGCTATTTAAAAGGCGTGGGCCCTGCCAAAGCCAAGCTGTTGCAAAAACTGGGCATTGAAACGGTGGGTGACCTGATCGCCTGCTACCCCAGAGATTATCGGGATCTGACGGTGCATACCCCCATTGCCGCCGCGCCCTTTGATGAAACCTGCTGTATCAAAGCCACCGTTACCACCCCTGCGGTGGAGCGTCGGTTAAGCGGCGGTCGCACCTTGTATACCCTTACCGCTTTTGACGGGCAGACCGAATTTCGGGTGCTGTTTTTTAACACCAAGTATGCGGCGCAAGCCCTTCGGCGGGGGGAGACCTATCTGTTTTACGGCAAGGTGAGCGGCAGTCTGCTCAAGCGGGAACTGGTGTCTCCCACCGTGTATACCGTGGAGCAGGCAAGCAGTCTGCTGCCGGTGTACCCCTTGACCGCAGGCATTTCCAATAAAGTGATGAACACGCTGGTAAAAAACGCCTTTGCCACTCTCAGCGAGCCGCTGGGCGATCCTTTACCCCAAAATCTGCGCATCGCCCATCGGCTGATGGGGCTGGATGAAGCGGTGAAAGCGGTGCATTTCCCAAAGAATCGGGAAGAAATGTTGCAGGCTCGCCGTCGGCTGATCTTTGAAGAACTGTTTCTGCTCCAGCTTGCCTTGCGGCGATTGAAAGGCCGTAGCCGTGGGGTCAGTTCCCTGACCGTACAACGGGATTTCACCCCCGAATTTTGGCAAAGCCTGCCCTTTACCCCCACCGCCGCCCAGCGTCGGGTGACCGACGAGTGCTTTGGCGACCTGCAATCGGGTGTGCCCATGAATCGGCTGGTACAGGGGGACGTTGGCTCGGGCAAGACCGCCGTGGCCGCCGCCCTTTGCCACAGCGTGGCTCTCAACCGCTTGCAATGCGCTGTCATGGCGCCCACCGAGATTCTGGCGCAACAGCATTACGAAACCTTTACCAAATTTTTAGCCCCCTTCGGCATTCGGACGGGCTTGCTCACCGGCTCCACCAAAGCGGCAGAAAAACGGCAGTTTTTAGCCGATCTTGCCGACGGTACTCTGCAGGTGGCTATCGGCACTCACGCCCTGTTAGAGGATGCGGTGCAGTTTTGTTCCTTGGGCTTGGTGGTCACCGACGAACAGCATCGGTTTGGGGTAGCCCAACGCTCCCGCCTTGCGGCGAAGGGGCAGGACCCTCATTTGCTGGTTATGTCGGCAACCCCCATCCCCCGTACCTTGGCGCTGATCATTTACGGGGATCTGGACGTATCGGTCATCAATGAACTGCCCCCCGGTCGCAAGCAGGTGGCAACCTATGCCGTGCCCACCTCTTATCGCCCGCGGGTGTATGAATATATCCGCAAATTTTTAAGCGAGGGGCAGCAAGCCTACGTGGTGTGCCCCTTGGTGGAGGAGTCGGAGGAAAATCCCTCTCCTCTCACCGCCGCCGTGGACTACCAAAAGCAGTTACAGCAGGAGTTCCCCGACCATCAGGTGGGACTGCTCCACGGCAAAATGCGCCCCAAAGAAAAGGAACAGATTATGTCCCGATTTGCCGCAGGGCAGATCCACATTCTGGTGGCTACCACCGTCATTGAGGTGGGAGTGGATGTGCCTGCCGCCAACATTATGGTGATCGAAAATGCCGAGCGGTTCGGGCTGTCCCAATTGCATCAACTGCGGGGACGGGTAGGACGGGGCGATCACGCCGCCGCCACCGTGCTCATCTCCGATGCCAAAGGAGAGATCGCCGCCAAACGCCTGCAGGTGCTCAAAGAAACAAACGACGGCTTCCGCATTGCCGACGAAGACCTGAAACTCCGTGGACCGGGGGACTTTTTCGGGGCACGACAGCACGGTCTGCCCCCCATGAAGCTGGCAGATCTGCTCACCGATACGAAAGAGTTGACCGCCGCCGCGGCCGCCGCCGATACCCTGCTGCGCACCGATCCCGCCTTGGGCAAAGCGGAGCATGCGGGCATCCGCCGTGAGGTGGAACGCCTGATGGCAAGAGTAGGGCAGGGGTAGAAGCTTTTCGGCTTTCCCCCTACGTCTCGCCGCAATTCCGCTCAAATTTTCCCTTGGGAATGGTTCCGTGATTCAAAAAGTATTGCAAGGCTTCAAAATCCCGCAACAGCACAAAGCCGTTGGCTTGCTTGTATTTGCTGTAGCGGTTGATGATGGCATTCATGTCATCCCCCAATTGCTTTTGCAGGGCATCGTGTTCCTGCTGATTCAAAGACACGTTGTGCAGTGTTCCGATGTGATAGGGCCGCCCGTTTGGTGCCGACGGGCGGCTTTCTTCTTGCGTTGGCGGCGCTGCCGACTTGTGGTTGTCTGCCTGTTTGGTCTGCTCCTTTGATTCTTCACGGGCGGGAGGCTGTGGGGCAACCGCCTCGTCGGATTTTTGCCTGCTCCAACGGGACTGCGCCGCCCTTTGCTTTTCCTTGTGGCGGTTGCGGGCGGCGGTGACGGTGGGCTCAATAAGAAGAAACATCCCCTCTGCCGCCCCCTCCAGTTGCGGCTCAATACCATAAAACATATAGTCGATGAGAGCGTTATATACCGCAAGCTGTTCGGCAGGCGCCAGCTTGCGTACCCCCTTGGCATAGCTTTCGTAAAATACAAACGATTGATTTGATTGGTCCACAAAAACCCCTCCTTACCATGGGGGCAAAAAAGGGGGAGCGTTGCATAGTTTTGTGCAACGCTTTGCAAAATTTTTTCTTTTTTTATTTTTCTTTTCAAAACAGAACCATACCGCTTTTTACGGTATGGTTCTGTTTTGTATTCCCATTCCCATTCTCATTTACATTTCCATTCCCATTTCTATTTCGTATGATGCAGAAAAATTTCTGCATCATGCACAAATGACTTCTGCATCATGCAAGAAAAAGTCTGTATTTTGTGTGTTTTCCTCTTGCAATATACGAGGGTTTGTGGCATAATGATAGATGGTACAAATTGGGGACGTGTGTCCCTGTTTTCAGGAGGAAGTTATGGCAAATTTCATTCTCTCGTCCTTTGCAGACGAGGCGTCCCCCATGCTGGATGAACAGTTTGAAGCATCCAAAGCCCACGGATTCACCCATATCGAGGTGCGCGGGGTGGACGAAAAAAATATGGCCGATTATTCGGTGGATCAGGCGAAAGAAATCGCCCGTCGGTTTGAAGCCGCGGGCATACAGGTTTCGGCATTGGGCTCGCCCTTTGGCAAAATTGACATTACCGCTGATTTTGAACCCCACGCCGAGTATATGAAAAAAGGGCTGGAGATCGCCAACATTTTAGGCACCAAACGGGTGCGGCTGTTCAGCTTTTTTATGCCTAAGGGAGAAGACCCTGCCGTGTATCGGGAGGAAGTATTCGCCCGTATGGACAAAATGGCCGATCTGTGTAAGCAGGCGGGACTGCTTTGCTGTCACGAAAATGAAAAAGACATTTACGGTGACACCATCGACCGCACGCTGGATCTGCTCAAAACCTTTGAAGGGCGCATCGTAGGGGTGTTTGATCCCGCCAACTTCATCCAATGCGGGCAGGATACCTGGCAGGCGTGGCAAACGCTGGCTCCCTATATTGACTACATTCATATTAAAGACTGCAAGGCAGACGGCACGATTATGCCCGCAGGACGGGGCATTGGGCACATTCCCGACATCATCCGCGCCTATGGGCAAAAGGATGGGGATCGGTTTATCACCTTAGAGCCTCACCTGATGGAATTCACCGGCCTGCAAGGACTGGAAAAGGACGACGTAAGCAATATGCATCACGAGTTCACCTTTGAAAACAACCGTCAGTCCTTTGATTATGCCGCCAATTCCCTGAAAGAAATTATGGCATCGGTACTGAGTGAGTAATCACATCTGACATAGACATTTTGAAAACGATTCGGAGGAACAAATCATGGAAAAAGTAAAACTTGGTATTATCGGCGTGGGCAATATGGGTACTGCCCATACCAACAATCTGATGAAGGGTTTAGTGCCCGAAATGGAGCTGGTGGCGATTTGCGACATCAACCCCAAAAAGCTGGATGCCATCACCGCCAAATATCCCGAACTGATGACCTTTAACACCGCGGATGAACTGTTTGACGCCCACGTGTGCGATGCCATTTTGGTGGCAACCCCTCACTACGACCATCCCCCTCTGGTCATCAAGGGCCTGCAGGCAGGCTATCATATGATGAGCGAAAAGCCCGCCGGTGTTTACACCAAAGCCGTTCGTGAAATGAACGAGGTTGCCGCAAAATCCGACAAAAAGTTCGGCATTATGTTCAACCAACGTACCACTCCCATGTATCAACGCATGAAAGAAATGGTAGAAAGCGGGGAACTGGGCGAGATCAAACGTACCAACTGGATCATCACCGACTGGTATCGCGGTCAGGACTATTACGATTCCGGCGCTTGGCGTGCCACTTGGGACGGGGAAGGCGGCGGCGTTCTGCTGAACCAATGCCCTCATAACCTTGACCTGTGGCAATGGATCTGCGGGATGCCCTGCAAGGTAGATACCCATATGCACTTCGGCAAATGGCACAACATTGAGGTAGAAGACGACGTGACCACTTACGTAGAATACCCCAACGGTGCGACCGGTGTGTTTATTACCTCTACTGCCGATGCTCCCGGTACCAACCGCTTTGAAATTCTGGGCACCAAGGGCAAATTGGTGTTCGACAGCGGCAAACTGTATTGCTATAAAAACGAAATGGATGAACGGGAATTCTGCTTCAGCGGTGTGCCCGGCTTCACTCCTCTGAAAAACACCTGTGAGGAACTGACCTTTGACGGTTGGGGCGAACAGCACGTGGGCATTCTCAAAAACTTCGCCGCCATGATTCTGCGGGATGAAAAACCCCTTGCCGACGGCGCCGAAGGCATCAACGGTCTGACCCTTTCCAATGCCATGCACTTGTCCGCTTGGCTGGGCAAGCCTGTGGAACTGCCCTTGGACGAAGATCTGTATTTAGAAGAACTGAACAAACGCCGTGCCGCTTCTCAGAAAAAAGAAGTGGAAGAAAAGGTAATGGATACCACGGGAACCTATTAAGGTAAGAAGTAAGAGTGAAGAAGTAAGAGGTGTGGTGTGGGCGGTTCCGCCCACATTGGAATAGGGTTGTATCACGATTTACCCGTTGCCCGTAGGGGTGGCAACCTGCCGCCCGCAAGGTTGGATATAAACCACGGTGTCATTCTGAGCGAACGCGAAGAAGCCGTTTCTCCCTGCACCTTGCTTATGGGGATTACGGATTGCTACAGGTGCCGCATGATAGCGTCACCTTCGCAATGACAACTTGGTTTTAAACTCATGTGTCATTCTGAGCGAATGCGAAGAATCCGTTTCTCTTATAAGAGTGAAGAAGTAAGAGGTGTGGTGTGGGCGGTTCCGCCCACATTGGAAATGGTTTGATTGCCAATCACCCAATGCCTTCCCCTCACGGGGAAGGGGGACCGCTTGCGGTGGATGAGGTGGAAACACGGGCAGGGAAATGCCCTCCACCCCAAAAAGGAACGGCACACAGGCTGCTGCCTACATCAACCCTAAATTACGGTTGTTTTTTGAAAGGAATTATACCTATGAAAAAAGGTTTTTTTGATGACCGTTATTTGCTGAATAGCGATACTGCCGTTCAGCTTTATAACGATTATGCCAAAGATCTACCGATTTTTGACTACCATTGTCACCTGTCTCCCAAGGATATTGCCGAGGATCGGGTGTATGATAACATTGGGGAACTGTGGCTGGAATGTGACCACTATAAATGGCGGATGATGCGTGCCTGCGGCGTGGCAGAAAACCTCATTACGGGGGATGCTTCCTGGCACGACAAATTCATCGCCTTCGCATCCGTTATGCCCCGTATCATCGGCTCGCCCGTTTACGCTTGGGCTCATCTGGAGCTGAAGACCTATTTCGGCATTGTGCGTCCCATGAACGCCGATTCTGCTGAAGAAATTTGGCAAGAAGCCAATCGAAAAATGGCCGACGGTTCTTTCTCGGCCCGTAAACTGATCATCGGCTCTCAGGTGGAAGCACTTTGCACCACCGACGATCCTGCCGACAGTTTGGAATACCACAAAACCTTGGCAGAGGACGAAACCTTCCCCGTGAAGGTGTTGCCCTCCTTCCGTCCCGATATGGCTTGCACGGGGGTCGCCAAAGAAAACTTTAAGGAATACGTAGAAAAGATCGAAACGGTCACCGGTATCGATTGCGACGATTTTGATGAGTTTTTACGGGCAATGGACAACCGTCTGGACTTTTTCGTAGCCAGCGGCTGTGTGGTCAGCGATATCAGTCTGGGTGCTCTGGCAACCGAGACCGCCGACTATGAAGAAGCCAAAGCGGTGTACAAAAAAGGTCTGCGGGGCAAAGAGATCACAACGGAAGAAGAACTTGCCTACGCCGACTATATGCTCATCCACTTTGCCAAAGAATATGCCCGTCGGGGTATGGCCATGCAGCTCCACTTTTCCGCCATCCGCAACAACAATACCGCTCGGTTTGCCGCCCTTGGCGCTGACTGCGGGAACGACTCGGTAGGTCCTGCCATTTCGGTGGCGGCGTTGGGTCGCTTCTTTGACGCCATTGAAAAAGACGGCGGCTTGCCCAAAACCATCGTGTACACCCTCAACGAGCCCCAATACTATGAGCTGGCTACTATGCTGGGCAACTTCTGGGGCAAAGAGATCCCCGGTCGCCTGCAATTGGGCGCCGCCTGGTGGTTCTGCGATCACGTAGAGGGCATTAAGAATCAACTGAAAACGGCATCGGCTACGGGTGCGCTGGGTGTGTTTAACGGAATGCTCACCGACAGCCGTTCCTTTACCTCCTATCCCCGTCACGATTTCTTCCGCCGCATTCTGTGCAGTTACGTTGCCGAGTTTGTGGACAACGGCGAGTATGACGCTACCCCCGCTACCTTGAAAAAACTCATCGGCGATATTTGCATTGACAATGCCAGAACCTATTTTAAAGGAGAATAAGCTATGAAAATGACCTTTCGTTGGTACGGTGAAAACGATCCCGTAACCTTAGAAAATATTTCCCAGATCCCCCATATGAGCGGGGTGGTCAGCGCGGTGTACGACGTGCCCGTTGGCGAAGTGTGGCCGGAAGAATCCATCCAACGGATCAAAGAGCAATCCGCCGCCCACGGTCTGGCATTTGAGGTGGTAGAAAGCGTACCGGTGCACGAAGACATTAAATTGGGTGTGCCCGGTTGCGAAAAATACATCGAAAACTACTGCGAAAACATCCGCCGTTTGGCAAAGGCGGGAGTAAAATGCATCTGCTACAACTTTATGCCGGTGTTCGACTGGCTGCGCAGCGACCTTGCCAATCAAAATGAAGACGGCTCTAACTCCCTTTCTTTTGATAACGACACCGTATTGTCTCTTGACCCCGTTAAGAGCGAGCTTTCCTTGCCCGGTTGGGACGAAAGCTACACCAAAGAAGGCTTGCGGGCTTTGATGGAACAGTATAAAGACGTTGACGAAGATAAACTGTGGGAAAATTTTGCCCGCTTTATCAATGCCGTCATCCCCGTGTGCGAAGAATGTGACGTGGATATGGCCATTCACCCCGACGATCCCCCTTGGGGCATCTTCGGTCTGCCCCGCATCATTACGGGCGCAGAAAGTTATCGCAAAATGCACGCCATCAACCCCAGCAAGCGGAACGGTATCACCTTCTGCACCGGCTCGCTGGGCGCCAATCCCCAAAACGACCTCATTGCTATGATTAAAGAGTTTGGGGATAAGATCCATTTCTTCCACGCCCGCAACATTAAGATCACAGGCGAGCGTTGCTTTAAAGAAACGGGTCACTATACCGATTGCGGGTCGCTTAATATGTACGGAATGCTCAAAGCCCTCCACGACGGTGGATTTAAAGGCTACATCCGTCCCGACCACGGTCGTATGATCTGGGGCGAGCAGGGCAGAGCAGGCTACGGTCTTTACGACCGCGCGCTGGGTGCCGCTTACCTGAACGGTCTGTGGGAAGCCATTGAAAAAGGAGAATAAGTATGAATAAAATTGCTGTTGTTACGGGCGCAGGCGGAGTGCTTTGCTCCTCCTTTGCCAAAGAACTTGCGAAAAACGGCTATGCCGTTGCCCTTTTGGACTTGAATGAAGAAGCGGTGAAAGCCGTTGCCGAAGAAATCAACGCGGCAGGCGGCAAAGCCATCGGCTACAAAGCCAACGTGTTGGATAAAGAGATTATGGAAGGCGTGCACAAGCAAGTGTTAGCCGATCTGGGCAAATGCGATCTGCTCATCAACGGCGCAGGGGGCAACAACCCCAAATGCACCACCGCCCACGAAACCTTTGAAGAAGGGGACGAGGACCGTGACGATATTCTCACCTTCTTTAATCTGGATAAAGCTGGCTTCAACTTTGTGTTCGACCTGAACATTTTGGGTACCCTCATTCCCACCCAAGTGTTCGCACGGGATATGATCGGTCGCAAGGATTGCAACATTCTCAACATCTCCTCTATGAATGCCTTTACGCCCCTCACCAAAATCCCCGCCTATTCCGCCGCAAAAGCAGGCATCTCCAACTTCACCCAATGGTTGGCGGTCCACTTTGCAGGGCAAGGCATTCGGGTTAACGCCATCGCCCCCGGCTTTTTCGTAACCCATCAAAACCGTGGATTGCTGTTTGACGAAAACGGCAACCCCACCCCCCGCACCGAAAAGATCTTGCGTGCGACCCCTATGGGACGGTTCGGTGAAGCGGAAGAGTTGCTGGGCACGTTGATGTGGATCACCGATTCCGAAAAAGCGGGCTTCGTCACGGGCGTAGTCGTGCCCGTCGACGGCGGCTTCTCAGCTTATTCGGGTGTGTAATTGAACGTTGAACAAAAGAAACAATTTTTAGCTAAACAAATGGATAAGGTGTCTTGCAACAACTTTGGTTGCAGGACACCTTTTTTAATGGTGCAAATCCTTGCGGATTTGGATTTTACGTTTCTTTTTAGCCGTTTTTTCGGGATTCGACGTACCAATGTACGCCTATCATCCCGAAGAAAACGGCTTCAACGCCCAATTCCACCGCTCGCCACCTGCCCATAGGGGTGTGCGAGCCGAACAAGGCGCAGAACAAAGCGAATAGGTTATAGTGATTGGTTGTGTGCGAAGTTTCGGCTTTGCACACAACTTTTGTTTTGTGCAATATCTATTTATGGTATCCGCTTCGCGGATGATTTCAAATTCGCTTTTAGGACTTTTTCCTCCCTCTCGCCAGCGTCGGAACAAGGCTACGCTGACGGCGGTTTTGCGAGGCAAAACCTTGTGTGCTTCGCTGTTCCTCCTTCTCCCCAAAAAGCCTGCGACTTTTCGGGGACCCCATTTTTCATACGGCTTCGGGTCGGAAAAAAGGCCTTCTGCCCAATTCCACCGTCCGCCACAAATTTATAGGCGGCTGTTGTCATTCCCAATTGGTTGCGATACAATCACCTGATGGCTTTTGTTTAGTTTTTCACATCGGCGGATTACATATTGAGTTCCTTTGGATGTACCGTCCCAAAAAATCAGCACCATATCAGCGGCGTCGATTAATCGGTCGTTTCGTTTGATGGGAGCGGCGCGACCGAAACGATGGTAATCGGGGAGAAATTCGGTAAAGGGAATCTGATGCTCTTTGGCAAATTCCCTTGCGCAAGTGTCGATCCCTTTTGCTCCGCCCGAAAGGATCTCGGATGTGCTTTCGGGTAAGTACCGTTCGAACTGATAAAATGTAATTCCTCGCGAGCCTACGATAGCAACTTTAATTTGAATCATCTCCAATTTGTCCTGTCGGCAGGACATAATATTCTGCTTTTCAGTATACACTATTTTTGTCCTAAATCAAGACAAAAGTGGTGAAAATATGAGTGTTCGATTGGTAGACGGTCAGTCGGGGAATATCACGGGCAAACGAATTCGGGATGCTCGCATCAAAGCAGGCTTGAGCCAGCGGGAGTTATCCGTGCAATTGGAGCTGAAAGCGGTATATATTTGCCGAGGCTCTCTTTCCCGCATTGAGACGGGCGAACGCACCGTCACAGATATTGAATTGGCAGCGTTGTCTGAGGTGCTGAACGTATCGCTGGATTATTTGTTTGGAAGAGAATAAGGATAAAAAATCGCAGGAAAGTGCTCTCCTGCGATTTTTGTTTGTATAAAGAAAGTAGTGTGCAGAAGACAAGCTTTGAACAGGATTTTATTGTCAGACGAGTGCAAAAAGAGAGCAACCTACATTGGTGTAGGCTGCTCTCTTTTTGGATAACCGAGATCATTTCACGAGCTGGACAGTTTCATAGATTGTTGGGGATGAACGGTCGCTAATCACCAACCATTCCTCCGTGGTCGGGTTGTATACAACAAAGCATTCATAAGAGGAGTCGATTCTCCCTATTACATTTTCACCATAAATCTGTTGGACATAATACGGATCAAGGGAATATGTTCCGGTAATATGGTAGGCACAGTTTTCTTGATTAAACCATTGATCCCATTTGGAATCATATATTTCACTTGAGCGGAATCCATTTATTCCCGTGTGGTTTACCGTATCTATGGGTATGTTGTAGCGAAAGATATCGGTGGCTACATCTGCGGGAGTATTTGTGATTTTCGCTAAATATTCCGATATGTATTTCTCTGCTGCATATTCGGCTTTTGGTAAGGATTCTGTTTGCTGGTTGATTCTTTCATTAATAATATGTGAATTATCAATACCACCACATTCATTGGTTCGGGAATCATATGCCGCAAGTTGTACGTAGGGGATTGCATAACTATAACCATATTCATTGCTGATTTCCACTTTTCCACTTGCCTTAAAAATGCGTGTCGATTTACGAAAGTTCGTCAGTTGAGAGGATTCATATTGAGCAATTATATCCTTGTAAGACAGGTATTGATCGTAATCGATTTTGTTAACGTTATATATGGTTGATGTGGTTTTAAAACCGTGTCCAACGTTAAGTTGTGCACTGTTGGCTATGAAAGTATCAATTTGCGGCAGTACAGTTTCGTCTTCGCCTAATACAAAGATTTTACATTCTCGTATCAATCGTATAACGGGCCATTCAACATATGAGATAGAAGAAAGAGCTATACTGCCAACCACAATTGCTACCATAACAATACCAGCCAGAATTTCTTGCACCCACCATTTTCTTAACAATTCGCTCATAAAACCACTCCTACAAATGTGTTGTTCCTGCATATTATAGTACAAATATTTACTAAAGTAAATAGTAAATATTTGTACTGTGCTATGTTAACAATGGTGATGAAAATGGAATATACGTATATAAAAAGAATGCGGGATCTGCGAGAAGATCATGACAAGACTCAACAGGAAATAGCCGCCGTATTGGGGACGTCGCAAACCATGTACGCCCGCTATGAACGGGGTGCCAATGAGTTGCCTATTCGGCATTTAATTACCTTGTGCCGGTATTATGGGGTGACCAGCGACTTTTTCCTTGGTTTAAAATCATAAATTCGCTTGTGGTTTTAGGAATAAATGAATGAGTTATCAGTCAATTTCGATGGCTTGTTATTTAACTTTTTATCGGTTGATAACAAGCCCTGCTGTTATGTAAGTCGGATTTTTCGGATCACTTTGTTTGGGAATTTGTTATTGCGAGATGTGCAATTGGGGTTCTTGCCGTCGGGGGACGGTTGTGTTAATGTGATGTAAATAGCTTTCAGTTGTTTATACAATTCACCGTACAAAAAGAAAGTAGTGTGCAAAGCTTACACTCTGCACACTACTGAAACAGCAAATAATATTCGCTTTGTTCTACACCCGATGATTAGTTCAATTCGGCGAAATATTTGATGGTGCGAACCATTTGGCTGGTGTAGGAGTTTTCGTTGTCATACCAAGAAACAACTTGTACTTGATAGGTATCGTCGTCGATCTTGCTGACCATGGTTTGGGTAGCATCGAACAAAGAACCGTAGGTCATACCGATGATATCGGAAGAAACCAGTTCTTCTTCGGTGTAGCCGAAGGAAGCGGAAGAAGCAGCCTTCATAGCGGCGTTGATGCCTTCTTTGGTAACGTCCTTACCCTTAACAACAGCAACCAACAGAGTGGTGGAGCCGGTGGGAACGGGGATCCGTTGGGCAGAGCCGATGAGTTTGCCGTTCAGTTCGGGGATAACCAAGCCGATGGCTTTGGCAGCGCCGGTGGAGTTGGGAACAATGTTCACAGCGCCGGCAC
>JAFSIW010000076.1 GCA_017439545.1 Clostridia bacterium
AGTTATATTCCGACTTTGTCGGAGTGATATTATTGCTTTCAGCAATAGTGTTATTGAAGCCTCACGGCTTCAGTGTTATTTTATTCGCCGACTAAACTCGCGAAGCGAATACCACTCGGAGAAAGCCGAATATAACTGCGAAGCGATACAACTCGCCGCAAGGCGAATAAAACTGGCGTTGTATCCTTACGGGTACAACGCCTAGTGGGAGGATTTCTGCGTTTTATTCAGCTTTGGGGAAGATAAGCGACACGGTGGTACCTTCCCCCGGTACGCTTTCCAAGTTTAGCGTAGCGTTGTGGAATGCGGCGGCGTGCTTTACGATGGAAAGCCCCAAACCCGTTCCGGAAATTTGTTTGGAATGGCTTTTGTCTCCTCTGAAAAACCGTTCAAACACCCGTTCCTGATCTTCGTAAGCAATGCCGATGCCGTTGTCGGTGACCGCCAACAAAACGTCTTGCTCACGGGGGAGGACCGCCACGGTAACGTGACCGCCTTCCCGATTGTACTTCATAGCATTGTCGCACAGATTCACCAGAATCTCTTCCAGCATGGGGGCGACCCCTTCTATCATGCAGGTCGAGCCTTGCAACCGCAGGTCAATATGCTCTTTTTGGGCGTTAGGGGAGAGCCGTTCCACCACCTTGGCGGCAACGGCATATAAGTCCACTGCTTGCATTTGTTCCAACAGGTCTTTTTCGTCCAAACGGGACAATTGAATAATATCACCCACCATGGCGATCAGCCGTTGGGCTTCTTCGTAGATCTTGCCCGAAAGATAGGGTGTGTCTTCTGCTTTGGCAAGCCCGTGCATCATAATTTCCGCAAATCCGGAAATGGAGGTGAGAGGCGTTTTCAATTCGTGAGAAACGTTGGCCGAAAATTCTTTGCGCAAACGGTCCCGTTCTTCTCGCTCGGTTACGTCTAAAATCATCAGCACCGCACCAATGGGATCCTGCTCTTCGAACACAGGATTACCGATGATCTGATAGGTTCGCTCCGAAAGATTCATCAGTTGTTGGGAGTGGTTGCCGCTCAGCGCTTCGTTCACCGCCTTGCGGAATCGCCGACTGCTTGTAAAAGTGAGCACGTTTTGATTGTCTTGGGGTTCTACGTCCAACAATCGCAGGGCGGCAGTGTTGTATGAAAGCACCGTTCCGTTGTGATCCACTACAAGCAAGCCTTCACTCATGTTCTCCGAAATGGTACGAAACTCCTCTTGCTGACGGAACAGGTCCACCGTTTGATCCCGAATGGTCAGAGTTTGCCGTTGCAGTTTAGAAAAGAGAGGCTTTAATTCTTTATAAGGCGGTTGAGACCCCGACAAATCTGGGTTGAGCTGTTTGATGGGGCGGGTAATGGCAAAAGCTGCCCAAAGCGCGCACCCCACCGCAAGCAGAGTCGATATGGCGGCGGCAATCCATTTGGGAACACATATAAAGATAACGATGATTGCCAATGCCACAAAAAACACGCCGCAAAAAATGCGTTTGGTCATTGGTCAAGTCCCCCAATCTTATACCCTACGCCCCGAACGGTTTCAATATAGTGAGCATAATCACCCAATTTTTGCCGCAGGGTGCGAATATGCACGTCAACCGTGCGATTTTCTCCGTCAAAGGAATATCCCCACACCTGCTCCAGCAGTTGATCCCGATCAAATGCCTTGTCGGGATTGCGGATGAGCAGGCACAGCAGGTCAAACTCTTTTAGGGTCAACGTAACGGTGTGATGGTCTACCGTTACGGTATGCTTGGTGGTGTTGACTGTCAGCTTGCCGTGAACATATTCTTCCTGCAACTTGGGGGTATCTCCCACCCGACGAAGCAGGGCTTTCATGCGGGCAATCAGTTCCATCATGCCAAAGGGCTTGGTAACGTAATCGTCGGCACCGCTGTCCAGACCGATCACCTTATCGTATTCGGTGGATTTGGCGGTCAACAGCATAATGGGGAGTCGACGGGTCTTGGAATCAGCACGCAACTTTTTGAGTACCGAGATTCCGTCTTCATCCGGAAGCATAATATCCAGCATGATCAGATCGGGGAGTTGCTTTTGCATAGCCTCCCAAAAGGCAACGGGAGTTTCAAAGCCTACCGCTTCCATACCGTAATTGTTCAGGGTATACAGCACCAGTTCCCGAATGCTGTGGTCGTCTTCTACCAGATAAATCAAACCGATCACTCCTTACATTGTATAATATAATGCCTTTGTGTTAATTTTACCATCGCAACGATGTTAAATCTTTGCTAATTGCGAAACAGATGCTTGGCATATTTGTTTACCATTATATAGAGGGGCAGTCCTAACCCCAAGCAGATCACCGATTCGCCCAGTCCCACCGTGAGAGCGTTATAGCCAAAGGCGACCCATTTCGCCTGCACTGTGGCATCGGGCATCAGCATAGCGATTTCCGCTCCAATGATTACCGCGTTAAAGATTACGGGCATCAGCGCCGACAGCACGGGCAGTCCCTTGATCTTTAAGTTGCGAAGCAGACGGGTGCACACTGCTGCCAACAGAGTGGCTAAGGTGCCAAAGCAGATGTCCACCAATCCGTATGGGCTGGTAAGATTGGCGAGCACACAACCGATCACCAGACCGGGCACCGCTGCAGGGGTAAATACCGGTAAAATGGTCATTGCTTCCGACAGGCGAAATTGAATCGGCCCATATGCCAATCCCAATGCGCTGCTGGAAAGAGTAAACACCGCATAAAAGGCGGCGATCAAGGCGGATACAGTAAGTTGTTTGACAGAACGTTTCATGAACATAGTCCTTTACATTATAATATATAGCGGATAGCATTATGGTATCACAAAATCCCCGCAGTTTCAATTGGTTTTTTGGCAATGTTGAACGAGAAATAAAAAAATCGAAAAAAGCAGAAAAAAACACTTGACAAAGGGGATTATATTTGGTATTATAGCGAAGCACTCTCAAAAACGGCCACGGCCGAAAGCGAGGGAGCTCACAGAAAAAAGGCTTTGAAAAAAGTTTTAAAAAATGTGAAAAAAGTTCTTGACAAAGCGGAATGG
>JAFSIW010000077.1 GCA_017439545.1 Clostridia bacterium
ATACGGTGACGTAAACGGCGACGGCAAGGATGACGCTGCCGATGCGCTGGAAGTGCTGAAAAGTGTAGTTGGTAAAGTGAAACTTACCGATGCACAACTGTTGGCCGGTGACGTAAACGGCGATAAAGCTGTTAATGCACAGGATGCGCTGCTGATCCTGCAAAAGGTAGTTGGCAAACTCCCTGCCTATCCGGTTGAAATCTAAGTATTCAGTTTCAAGAAACCGCCGAGAAATCGGCGGTTTTTTCATTGCTTTTCTATCAAAAGAATGGTATACTGAGTTTTGAAAGGAGCGGCGTTATGGAACCAAACCAATCATTGCCTATCAACCAAACCGAATACAAAACCCTGACCCGTGACGCCCAGTGGATCGGCACCGCCTTGCTGTTGGTGCTGGCGCTCAGCGCCATCGGCGGAATGCTGTTTCCCCCTTTGTTGCACTTGATTTGGCCCACGGGGGAGGAAAGCGGGGGCGTACTGTATCAGGCGGCGCTGTATGTGCTGTCCTCCCCCTTTAGCATTTTGCCCGCCTTTTGCATTGCTGCCAAAGCGTGCAACCGTTCGTTTCAGCAGGTTTTGCCCTTCCGAGCAGTCCCTTTCCTGCAAGGGATGGGGTGCGTTCTGCTGGGGTTTTGGGGGATCGTGCTGGGCAATGTGATTTCCGACGGGGCGGAGTGGCTGTTTCCCTATGCCGACGAGAATCTCACAATGATGATGGGTGCTTCGGCGCAAACCCCCGTGGAATTAGCGGCAGAATTGCTGTATATTTGTCTTGTGCCCGCCTTTGTGGAGGAGTTTGCCTTTCGCGGTGTCACGCTGTTTACCCTGCGGCGATACGGCGATTGGTTTGCCATCCTTGTGTCGGCGCTATTGTTCGGGGTGTTTCACGGCAACGTGATCCAGTTGCCCTTTGCCTTTTGCCTTGGGGTAGCGGCAGGCTACATCACCTTGCGAACCAATAGCCTATGGCCCGCTATAACCTTGCATTTCATAAACAATGCCATCTCCTGCTTGCTGGGTTATTTCGGCGGCTCGGTGTACAGCCTGCTTGGCTCATACACCAATTGGGTGCTGTATGCCGTCTGGTTTGTAATGGGACTGGTGGGCTGGCTGCTGTTACGAAGCCGCCGTGCAACGTCTAATCTTCAAAACCAACCGCAAGGGGAGGGGACGCTTACCGTGGGTGGGCGTTTGCTCGCTTTGCTGAAAGCCTATATGCTGATTCTCGCACTGCTGGTCAATCTGATTGCCGCAGTTATTCTGATTTATCCGGTGATGCAACCATGACAGATTATTATCACGATCTCCCGTTTATGGAGGCCGCCCTTGCCCAGGCGCGTCTTGCCTTTGAGGCAGGCGAGGTGCCCGTGGGTGCGGTGATCGTTCAAGACGGCAAAATCATTGCCACGGGGCATAACCGCCGAGAGCAAGACCGTAACGCCTTGGCCCACGCCGAGTGTGAGGCCATAGCCGCCGCCTGCAAGGCGGTGGGGGATTGGCGGTTGACGGGATGCACTCTGTACGTGACCTTAGAGCCTTGCCCTATGTGCGCAGGGGCTATCGTCAATGCCCGCATTGACCGTGTGGTGTACGGCGCCGCCGACCAACGGGCGGGCTGTGTGGGCTCGCGGATCCATCTGTTCGCGCTGGACTTTGAGTGTGTTCCCAAGGTGACGCACGGGGTAATGGCGGAGCAATGCAGTCAGCTGCTCTCGGATTTTTTTGCCAATCAGCGCAATTCGGAAAAAAAGAATTGATTTTACGTAGGGTTTGTGCTACAATAAGATGGAATCTGTTTGGGAGGTGTGAATATGGAATCGGTTCGTTTAAAAACCGCGTTGTTTGGGTTTCGCCGCAAGCAAGTGTTGCAGTATATTGATGATACTTGTGCCGCTTATACCCAACAACTCAACGATGCCGAAGCCAGACGGGAAGCCGAGTTGACCGCTCTCCGTTCGGAGTTGGAAGAAAAACTCCATATTCAGCAAAACGCCTTATCGGTACAGATGGAAGAAAATCAGCGACTGGATCAGGAACTGATCCGTCTGAGCGAATCGCTGGATGAGAAATATACTCTGTTGCAGGAAGAACAGCAAAAAAATCAAGAGTTGTCGGAATTAGCAGAGACCGAAAAAGCCAAGGTGCTTTTGTTAGAAGACCGCTTGGCCACCGCTACCAAGGAACACGAGGCACTGGCAGAGGAGCATCAGCAGCTGCAACGGCAGTTGGCGGCGAAGGATCATCTTATTGCCGACCAGACCGTAGAGTTGACCCGCTTGCAGGAACGGGTATCTCATCTTGGTGAGACCTTTGATTCTATGCAGGTGCAGGCTGACCAAAGTCAGGCTATGGTTGACTGCCTGAATATGCTCCACGAGCGAAACCGTATGCTGTCGTCCAAGGTGGCGCAGTTGGAGGCCCAATTGCAGGATGCCCAATCGGGGCGTCAGGTCAAAGAACTGGAACAGGTCGCCACCCAAAAGCAGGAGCTGTTAAAAAGCACCGAAACCTTGTTTACTGCGGTACGGAAAGAGATTCAAGAGGCATTGCAGGCCATCGCCCTTAAAATTGAGGATACGGCGGCCTCTGAAGAGTCAGATGAAAATCTCTTTGTGGATATGGCTGAATTATAATTGTTAAAGTACGGGGCAAATTTCATATATTTCGGTGTGCGCACGTGTGGGCCCTGGGCGGCCAAGCGCTGTGAACCATGTCAGGCGGGGAACCGAGCAGCATTAAGCGGTTTGCTTGGTGCGACGCAGTCAGTCTGTGCGTGCGTGCTCCGAAGTGTATGAGTTGCTCCGTTTTTTATTGAGGAGGTAGGGTAATGTATCAAGCTTTATATCGTAAGTGGCGTCCCGCCACGTTTTCTGACGTTTGCGGGCAAAATCATATTACCGCCACCTTGAAAAATGAGATCAAGACCGGTCGTCTGTCTCACGCATATCTTTTTACCGGCTCGCGGGGAACAGGAAAGACCTCATGCGCCAAGATTCTGGCAAAAGCAGTCAACTGTCTTGCCCATCAAGACGGTGACCCTTGCAACGAGTGCGAGGTCTGTCGCGGCATTGACAACGGCACGGTGCTGGATATTACCGAGATCGACGCCGCCTCCAACAACGGGGTGGACTACATCCGTTCCCTGCGGGAAGAGGTATATTACACCCCCACCGCAGGCAAATATCGGGTGTATATCATCGACGAGGTGCATATGCTGTCCATTGGGGCGTTCAATGCGTTGCTCAAAACCTTAGAGGAGCCACCCGAACACGTTATTTTCATTCTTGCCACCACCGAGGTGCATAAAGTACCTGCTACGGTGCTTTCCCGCTGTCAACGGTTTGACTTTGCCCGCATTTCGGACGATACCATTGCCGGTCGTCTGAAGTATGTAGCAGGGCAAGAAGGACTGGAATTGACCGCCGAAGCGGCAGAGCTGATCGCCCGTTTGGCGGACGGCGGTATGCGGGATGCCCTTTCGATTTTTGACCGTTGCATCGGCAACGGCCCCATTGATATTGCCCGTGTCAATCAGATCGTAGGTCTGGCAGGCAATGACCGCCTGCATACGCTGGCGGCTTCGGTTGCCAAGGGGGATATTGCCGACGTTATGGCACAGTTGGACGGATTGCATCGCAATGCCACCGATATGGCACGGCTGTGCGATCAGATGATTCACCACTTCCGTAATCTGATGCTGTCAAAGGCGGTATCCAATCCCGCCGACCTGATTCTTTGCTCAGCAGAGGATCTGCGAGCCTATATGAACGGCGCGCAGTTGTTTACGATGGAACAGATCTTAACCGTGCTGTCAGCATTGCAAACCGCACGGGAACGGATGCGTACGGTGATCAACCAACGGGTAGAACTGGAGATGGCGCTGATTCGTGTCACCACAAGGGATGTTGCTTTGCAGTCTGCTCCCACGGTTGAGGTACAAGCGGCACAGCCTGCCCCTTCTGCCACGCCTGCTCCGCCACCTACAGCCCCCAAAGCCGAGACTCCTGCGGTGGATCTGCCTTGGCGCACCGATGAGGAATCCCGTCAGATAAAAAACAATGAGGATGCCGCCCAACGGTATCGTGAGGAATTGCCCCCACCCCCGACGGATGAGGACTGCCCCCCCTTGCCGGAGGAAGCCCCTCCCATGGCAGAGGCGGAGCCTGCCTTGCCCAAAGCCGCCGAGCAAAACGGATTACCCTATTTTGATGCCTGGCTGCAGGTCATCGGAGCATTGGGACAAAACCAACGGATGATGGCGTCGGTGCTTAAAGGCTCGGAGGCTTATCTGAAAGAGGATATCGTGCTGATTAAAGCCGATAATCCCCAGTTTGTAGACCTGATCCGTATTCCCAAAAATCGGGATGCGGTGCGGGATGCCATTAAAGCGGTGACCGGCAAAACCTATCGGTTAGGGCCCTATAAGCAAGAGTCTGCCGCCCCTAAGACCGATCCTATGCAAGCCTTTTTGCAGGGATTGCATGGCAAGGTTCCCCTTCATAATCTGGATGAAGCCGATGGGGAGGAGTCGTAAATGAGAAATCGTTTGTCGATTTTGCTCCTTGCAGTTTTTATGCTGTCTTTGATGGCTTGCGGCGAAAAAGTTGACCGAAACCTGCCGCCGATGGACGGATTTATCATTCAACCGGGATTGGTGATGATCTCTCATCCAACCGAAGATTCGGTGGTTATGGAAGTGGCGGACGACACTACGTTGTCCGGCTTTAACACCTGCGTGCAGGCGACAGATGGGCATCGCATCGCTCTGCTGGACGAAGCAGGCAATCCCGTGACCGATGAGAATGCTGTTCTTGCAAACGGAATGCAGTTTGCAGTGTATGAGCAAGACAGTCAAATAGCAGAATTGACCATTCCCATTCAAATGGCAGATCCTATTCAAATTCGTCGCCATTTTTCTCAAGCGGCGCAATAATACAGTATCAAAAAAGAAAGGGTTATGAAATATGAAAGCAAGATTACCCCAAGGTTACGGCGGCGGTCCGGGCAATATGAACCAAATGCTCAAGCAAGCCCAAAAAATGCAACAAGACGCCCAAAACCTACAAGCAGAATTGGAAGAACGTGAATATACCGCCACCTCCGGTGGTATGGTAGAGGTGACCATTGACGGCACCCATCACATTAAGAATATCAGCATCAAGCCCGAAGCGGTCGACCCCGACGACGTGGAAATGCTGCAAGATATGATCATTGCCGCCTTCAATTCGGCGGTGGATGAAGCCATTAACACGGCGGATGAAGAAATGAGCAAAATCACCGGTGGACTGAATCTTCCCGGTATGAACGGTCTGTTCTAAATTATGGCGAGCTATCAGGCAGCGCCGTTGGAACGGCTGATCGAACAGTTCGAAAAACTCCCGGGAATCGGCAAAAAGACCGCCCAGCGGCTGGCCTTTTTTATGCTGAATATGCCGAAAGGAGAAGCCGAACAGTTTGCCGATGCCATTGTGGATGCTCGGCAAAAAATACATCAGTGCAGTGTGTGTCAGAATCTCACCGACGGAGAGATTTGCTCGGTGTGCGCTGCCACCGATCGGGATAAAACCACCATTTGCGTGGTAGAAGACCCGCGGGACGTGCTGGCATTTGAACGCACGCGGGAGTATAACGGAATGTACCACGTGCTTCACGGGGTCATTTCGCCTATGGACGGCATCGGTCCCGACCAACTGCGCATTAAAGAATTGCTGGCCCGCGTGGGCAGCGGTGAGGTGACCGAGGTGATTATGGCCACCAACCCCACCGTAGAAGGGGAGGCTACCGCCATGTATGTTTCCCGTCTGCTCAAGCCGTTGGAGGTCAAGGTCACCCGCCTTGCCTACGGCATTCCCGTAGGGGGCGATCTGGAGTACGCCGACGAGGTCACCTTGTCCCGTGCACTGGAGGGCAGAAATATTTTGTAGTGAAAGGAGTCGAACGGTTTGGCAAAAGAAGCGGTGAAAGTGATTGCGGTCAATAAAAAAGCCTATCACGATTATTTTGTAGACGACAAAATGGAAGCCGGCATTGAACTGTTCGGCACCGAAGTGAAGTCGATCCGTAACGGCGGCGTGAATTTAAAGGACGCTTGGTGCGCGATTGATAACGGGGAACTGTTTGTCAACGGAATGCACATCAGTCCCTACGAAAAAGGCAATATTTTCAATCGGGATGCTTACCGTGTCCGTAAACTGCTGATGCACAAGCGGGAGATTATGCGCCTGCTTGGCGTAACCAAACAGCAGGGATTGACTTTGATACCCTTGCAGGTGTATTTTAAGGGCAGTCGGGTTAAAATAGAGGTAGGTCTTTGCCGCGGTAAAAAACTCTATGATAAACGGGAGGATGCCGCCAAGCGGGATGCCAAACGGGAAATCGACCGCACCATGAAAGAAAAAATGGCACGGTAAAAGAATAATCAATCCATATAAGGAATCAAACTACGCTTAAGAATTTTTAAAGTCGATCGATGGATACGAAGCAGTTCTTTGGTATGTCCAATCGCAATCGAGTGGAAGAATAACCTTTATAAACAACAATCGTAGGAAAGAATTTCTTTCCTACGATTGTTGTTTTTTATAAGCCGATGGGGTCATATTGGTTGTTTGCCGAAACACGGTGGAAAAATAGTTGGGCGTGGGAAAATCTAAAGCATTGGCGGTTTCGGTGACCGAACAGCCGCTTTTCAGTAGCTCTTTGGCTTTTTCAATCCGCAAACCCATATAATAATCGGTGGGAGTGACGCCCGTTTCTTTTTTGAATTTGGTGCGAAAATAGGATTCCGACAATCCTACCTGCGCCGCAAGAGCGGGCACGCTTTGATAGGAATGCAGGTTGCTTTGCATATACTCCATAGCTTGTCGGATCTCGGCAGAGACCAAGGCATCTTCCGCCGCCTCGTCTTCTTCGATCAGTTGATACAAAAAGGAAGCCAGCAAATTTTCTGCTACCTGTTTGTCATAGGCGTCGGTACTGCGGCATCGGTCAAAGGCCTTACGGATCGCGTCTTC
Organism: Clostridia bacterium; assembly: GCA_017439545.1. Classification (GTDB taxonomy): domain Bacteria; phylum Bacillota; class Clostridia; order Oscillospirales; family Acutalibacteraceae; genus UMGS1484. The sequence goes on from JAFSIW010000077.1 coordinate 7,011, forward strand.
CATCATAGGGGTATAGGCAATGGTGCGGTGTTGCAGTTGCATGAGTTTTTGTATCAGCCGCATAGATTTTTCTTTCCCCAACCCCAATATGCCCTTGGACGATTGCAGTTGAAACCAATAAAATTGTTGTCCTAGGGGGATGGTGAAACGGGCTTCGTGCAGTTCCCCCGGCAGGGTAATAAATACGTGACCACCGGTTACGTTATGGGTCTTTCCCTCTACCGAAAAGGTGTAGGTGCCCCCTTGAAGCAAATGAAATTCAAACAAATCAGGGTGATGATGAGGACGGACGGTAAAAGGGGTTTTCTCTTGTCTGCGACCAAATAAATATACCCCGTTCATGGTTAATTCGTTTTGGGTATAGACCTTCCAGGTAGGGGTATCGATCAAAAATTCGTACAGCAACGGATACATAAGCGACTCCTTTAGAATGTTCGAAATTCAACTGAATCGTATTAGAAATGCAATTGAAGTTTGTATGTTTTATTATATAGATAAGCTCCCTGATTGTCAAGGGGGACTCCTTATGAAAAGGATGGTAAATATGAAACGAATTTTCGTGTTTTTCTTGGCACTGGCTTTGGTCATGAGCTGTGTTCCTGCCTTTGCCGTGGTGCAGGCAGAAACGGTGCCTGCCGTGAATCACCTACTGAGCAACTGCGACTCCACTTCCGGCTGGGCTACCGAAAAAAGTCGGGGCTCTATGTCTTTGCGAAGTGATGCCGCCGTGGGTACGGGAAGCGTGCAGGTGACCTGCCAAAATGAGATGTATTTCTTTTTGATTTCACCTGTGGGCAAACTGGACTTTACCCACGTAACCCATCTGGATTTTTGGTTTTATACCAGTGATCCCAAAATTTTCAGCTACGGAGATTGCGGATTCAATCTCTCCTATTCCGATGCTTGGTTTAACGAAGGGGTTTCGGTCAAAGCGGGCACTTTGAAAGCGCTTACCTTGCAACAAGGGTGGAACCATATTACCGTTCCCTTTGATTTCAGCGGCATGAGTGACAGTTATGATATTGCCAATATCGGTCGCTTCCGTTTCTATGCGGTGGGTCTGCCCGCAGACGTAACCATGACCGTAGCGGTAGACGAAGTGCATGCGGTCAATCAAGCCGGATTAGAGCAGGCCGACCAAATAGCGGCAGACGCTGCCATTCGGGCAATTGATGCCATTGGCACGGTCAATACGTACAGCCGTTTGGCCATTGCGGATGCTCGCAGTGCCTATAACGCTTTGACCGATGCCCAAAAAGCATTGGTGACCAACCTTTCCAAGTTGGTGGCGGCGGAATCTGCTTTTGCGACCATGACCGCTCCTCTGGGAACCACCTATCAAACCTTGAGCAATTGCGACTCTATGTCGGGATGGGAAGCTCGCAATCAGGTGAATACCACCGAAAAAACCGAAGGTACGGGGAGTATTCAACAATCCATTACCACCCAAATGATGTACTACTTCAATAAGACGGCAGGCTTCGATTTTACCGGCGCCACCCATTTGGAGTTTGATTTGTACGTAACCGACACCGATTTCTTCAAGCATGGCGACTGCGGCATCAACATCGCCTCGGTGGGTACCGGTGCTTGGTGGGCTGAAGAAGGCATTCGCGTATATGCCGCTGATTTGAAAGCGCTGACTTTGAAAAGCGGATGGAATCACATTAAAGTCCCCTTGACCTATCTGTCTTCTCCTGCCGCCAGTTTTGACGTAAAAAAGGTAACCAACTTCCGTTTTTATGCGGTTGGTTTTACTACTGAAACCACCGTACTGATTGACGATTTTAAAGTAGTGAACGAGGTCACCCAAGAAGTGGGCGTGACCGTTCCCGATGACATGAAAAACAACAAGCCCGAACAATCCACCGAACAAACTGCGTGGGTGATTTCGGACTGTGGTTCTACCAACGGCATTACGGTGTCTTCTTGCGAAGACCTGAACGTGGTAACCGTAAACGGCGAAACCTATACCGTATTCACCGCCCTTTCGGCAGGCACGGTAGAGGTAAAAGCGCCGCATATTATGTCTAATCCCGTTTCCATTTCGGGTATGAATAAGAACGATTTGGCTTTGCGCATGCAATTTTACGTGTCGGATGCTTCGGCCATTAAAACCAATGGTCAGTTTGAGCTAACCAGCAGCAAAAAGCCCGATACCAACGAGCTGAACTGGAAAACCTCTCAATTGGAACTGAAAGACGGTTGGAACGTGGTATATCTGGACTTTGCAGATGGTGCCGATTCCAACGGAACCCTGGATTTGACCAGCATCAACTATATGCGGTTTTATATGTTCCTTACCGCCGATGCCGTTATGGCGTTTGACAGCATTAAAATTGTAAAACGTTCGGTGGTTTCGGTAAAAGAAGATTTCAGCAATCAAAATTCTCTCCTGAATTTCAGCGGCACCAATGCCCAACTGACCTTGCAAGATCAAGCATTGGCAATCCAAGGCAACGGTCAGGCAAAAGTTACCACCTCGTCGTATGACCTGCCCATTGTTCACCCCGATCGCACGCCGGTTGAATTTACCTTGTTCGCCCAAAATCCCGCAGGGGTTACCTCGGCCGCACTGGTATTGACCGATGCCAAGGGTCGGGTGGCTACCGCTCCGCTGGACGTTAGCCGTCTTGACGGAAATAACCCCACCGCCTATCAGGTAGTACCTTCGGAAATGGAGCAAGAAAAAGGCTTTAACCCCGAAACTGCCACCACCATTACCTTGCAACTGCAGCTGGTTGATACTACGGTGATGCTGGACAATTTGGAAGTGAACATTCGCAACGGCCAATATTGGCGAGATTGGGTGTATAACTACACCACCACTCCCGGTGATTTTTCCATTGCGGTTATTCCCGATATTCAAGAGCTGACTGCTAGGTATCCCGACAAGCTCAACACCATTATGCAATGGCTGGTTGACAACAAAGAAAAAGAAAACCTGCAATTCGCCATTGACGTGGGGGACGTAACATGGAACGGTCATACCAAAAACGAAACCGAATTCCAGACTGCCGCCGCAGCCTTCAAAAAACTGCAAGATGCCGGCATTGATTATTCGGTAGCTTACGGCAACCACGACTATACCCACGGCGCCCCTCGTGATACCGCCATGTTTAATCAATATTTCCCCTTGTCTACTTTTAGTAGCTTTGGTTCTTACGGTGGCGCTATGACCGAGGGCAAATCGGACAACACCTATTTTTGCTTCGAAGCGCAAAACATTCCCTTTATGATTGTGTCGCTGGAATTTGACCCGCAGGCTGAAACCGTGGCTTGGGCCAATCAAGTAATTGCCGCCCACCCCAATCACAACGTCATTATTGTTACCCACAACTATATGAACAACGTGTATGGGCAATATTCCTACACGGGAGATACCTTGTGGCCCAATCTGGCAAGTAAGCATAAAAATATCCGCATGGTGCTTTGCGGACACGATTTCCTTACCACCGACCCCGGTTCTCTTAGCTATCGGGCAGACAAAGGAGAACAAGGCAATACGGTACATCAACTTATGGTCAACTCCCAAGATATCGACGCTTCTCGCGGCGGCGTGGGTTTGCTTCTTATGATGCGCTTCCGTGACGGCGGTAAGACCATTGATTTCAACTATTTCTCTCCCGTAAATGACAATTTGGCCTATAAGACCCAAAACCAATTCTCGGTCAGTATTCCGGAAGCGGAATTGGTTGTACCGGTGCAAGAACCCTTTACCTCTTGGACTGAAAATCTGTCGCCTATCTTCCACGTGGGTCTGGAAAGCGGCACTACCGCTGATGCCAACTGGAATGATTATCGTTACATTGCCCAACCCTTCATCCCCGAAAACGAAACCTTGTACGGTGTGCGTCTGCCCCTCAACCTAACTTCGGGCGAAGCTACCTTGCACTTAGAAATTCGTTCGGAATTGAACGGCGAAGCCATTGCTTCTTCCGACACGGTGATTCGTAGTCAAGGGGACAAAATGGCGTGGTACGACGCTCCCTTGACCGCCCCCTTGACGGTGGAAGCAGGCAAAACCTACTATTTGGCCTATCATTTGACCGCTCGCGAGTCGGGTAGCGTATGCGTTGCTTACGGTACCGATTTGGGGACCAATAAAGCCACCTAT
>JAFSIW010000078.1 GCA_017439545.1 Clostridia bacterium
CTTCCAGCACCTGACCGATGTTCATACGGGAAGGTACACCCAAGGGATTCAGCACAATGTCCAGTGGAGTACCGTCGGGCAGGAAAGGCATATCTTCCACAGGCAGAATGCGGGATACAACACCCTTGTTACCGTGACGGCCCGCCATTTTGTCACCCACAGAAATCTTCCGTTTCTGAGCGATGTAACAACGAACCACCATATTAACGCCGGGGTTGAGTTCGGAGCAGTTGTGACGGTCGAATACCTTAACGTCAACAACCGTACCGTATTCACCGTGGGGCACACGCAAAGAAGTATCACGCACTTCACGGGCTTTCTCACCAAAGATGGCGCGCAAGAGGCGTTCTTCGGCAGTCATTTCGGTTTCACCCTTAGGCGTAACCTTACCAACCAGAATGTCACCGGCGTGCACTTCGGCACCAATGCGGATGATACCCCGTTCGTCCAGATCTTTCAGGGCATCTTCCCCCACGTTGGGGATATCACGGGTAATATCTTCGGGTCCCAGCTTGGTATCGCGGGATTCCAGTTCATATTCTTCAATATGGATGGAGGTAAACACGTCGTCCCGTACTACTTTTTCGTTGATGAGCACGGCGTCCTCGTAGTTGTACCCTTCCCAAGTCATAAAGCCGATCAGGGCATTTTTACCCAAAGCCAATTCACCGTGGTCGGTAGCAGGACCGTCAGCAATTACTTGCTTGGCTTCTACCCGCTCCCCTTCGTTAACAACGGGGCGTTGGTTAATACAAGTACCTTGGTTGGAACGCAGGAACTTGGTGACTTCATACACGTCGGTTTCGCCGTCATCGGTCAAAATCTCGATGCGATCGGCCTGCACGTGGGTTACGGTACCGGCACGCTCCGCCAATACGCAAACACCCGAGTCAACAGCCGCCTTATATTCCATACCGGTGCCCACAAAGGGAGCATCGGTCTTCAGCAGCGGAACTGCCTGACGTTGCATGTTGGCGCCCATCAAAGCACGGTTGGCGTCGTCGTTTTCCAGGAAGGGAATCAACGAGGTAGCAACCGAGATAACCATTTTAGGAGAAACGTCCATATAGTCGGCACGTTCCCGTTCTACTTCGATGAACTCGTCGCGACAACGGGCAGATACTTTAGCGCGGGCAAAACGACCGTCTTCATCCAAAGGTTCGTTGGCCTGTACCACAATGTAATCGTCTTCCACGTCGGCAGTCATATATTCCACTTCGCTTAGCACCACGCCGGTTTCTTTATCCACGCGGCGGAAGGGGGCTTCAATAAAGCCGTACTCGTTGATGCGGGCATAGGTGGCAAGATAGGAGATCAAACCGATGTTAGGACCTTCAGGGGTTTCGATAGGACACATACGTCCATAGTGGCTGTAGTGAACGTCACGCACTTCAAAGCCTGCGCGGTCACGGGACAAACCGCCGGGACCCAAAGCGGACAGACGGCGTTTGTGAGTCAGTTCAGCCAAGGGGTTACCTTGGTCCATAAATTGAGACAAGGGAGAAGAACCAAAGAATTCTTTAATAGCGGCAACTACGGGACGGATGTTGATCAATGATTGAGGCGTTACAGCGTCCAGATCCTGCGCCTGAATGGTCATTTTTTCACGAACCACTCGTTCCATACGGGTAATACCGATACGGAATTGATTTTGCAGCAATTCACCAACGCAGCGAATGCGGCGGTTACCCAGGTGGTCGATATCGTCTACGTTACCGATACCGTATTGCAGGCCCAAAATGTAACTGACGGTAGCAAAGATATCGTCAACGGTGATATGGGTGGGAATCAGCTCAGTACGAGCGGCGGCAACGGCAGCCTTCAAAGCTTCTTCGTCTTCGTTTTCATCCAACAAGCGGCAAAGCACGTCAAAGCATACCCGTTCATTGATGCCGCATTCAGCAGGATCAAAGGATACGTATTCTTCCATAGGTACGGTATGGTTGGAAATGATCTTGTGTTCACTTTCAACCCCTTCGTATTCCACGGCAACGTATACTTCGTGTACGCCTTTCACATCCAGCAGATTGGCCAGTTCTTTAGAGATGAGGGTCCCCTCCTCTGCCAACACTTCACCGGTGCGGGGATCGGCTACGGGACGGGTGAGCACGCGCCCGGCAGCACGGGGGGCCAGAGCCAGCTTTTTATTGTACTTGTAGCGACCTACGCGAGACAAATCGTAACGGGTAGGATCAAAGAACAAGTTATGGATATGTTGTTGTGCTCCCTCCACGGTGAAAGGCTCACCGGGACGCAGCTTTTTGTAGACTTCCAGCAAGGCTTCTTCGGGGGTGGCGGTAATATCCTTTTCCAGAGTAACCAACAACCGCTCGTTTTCACCGAAGTATTCCTTGATCTGTTCATTGGTAGAAAGGCCGATGGCACGGATAAAGGTGGTCAAGGGCAATTTGCGGTTTTTGTCGATGCGGACGTACAAAATCTCGTTTTGATCCGTTTCGTATTCCAGCCAGGCACCGCGAGTAGGAATCACGGTAGAACTGAACAGATGACGGCCGGATTTGTCAATGGTTTCGTCAAAATACGCACCGGGAGAACGAATGAGCTGAGATACGATAGCCCGTTCTGCCCCGTTGATCACAAAGGTGCCGTAAGGAGTCATCAAGGGGAAATCTCCCATAAAGACTTCGCTTTCTTTGATCTCACCGGTCTCTTTATTTAACAGACGTGCGGTAACACGCAGAGCGGTTGCGTAAGTAGCATCCCGTTCCTTGCATTCAATGATGGTGTACTTGGGAGTTTCCTCCAAGCGGTAGTCAACGAAGGACAACTCAAGGTTTCCGGTATAGTCGCAAATGGGAGGCATTTCAAATAATACTTCCCGCAGACCTTTTTCCACAAACCACTGATATGAGGATTTTTGGATCTCAATGAGGTTGGGCATTTCCAAAATCTCATTGATGGTCGAAAAGCTCATACGTTCGTTGGTACCAAGGCGCACTTTTTTCACATTTACCATCGGTTTTACCACTCCATTCAAATATTGAACTTTTGTTGAAAAATACGGGTTTTGGGTGGGTGAAACCCATTTTTTGAAGGATTCCTCCTGCAAACAAGGGCACAGACACCCATATTGATACAATTTAGTATTGTAATACAACCGATTACAAATGTCAAGGGGAATTTATAAAAAAGTTTTATTTTATATAAAAAATTGAAAACGGCGGCAAATCAAGGGGTTTATCGTCTTGTTGAGAAACACACGGTAGCGTTGATTAAAACATAAGGTCATGGTTTTCTTCCTCTCTTCTGTTGCCCTTGACTTTTGATTAAGAATGGGATATAGTGAAACAAACACAAAATAAGAGGAATGTTTATGATAGAATTGGAACAACACCCCGAACGAGCTTTACTGGTTGGATTAGACACAGGCGAAGAAAACACCGAAGCTCTTTTGGAGGAATTGGAAGAATTAACCGTCACCGCAGGAGCGCAGGTTATTGCCAAGGTGATTCAAAAACTCCCCTGCCCCGAAAAGGCAACCTTTATCGGTAGCGGAAAGCTCACAGAGATCACCGAGTTTTGCGAAGCCAATGACATTGACCTATTGATTTTTGACACCGAGCTTTCGCCCACCCAACAGAGGAACATTGAAGAAGCAAGCGGTGTACGCACCATTGACCGCACCCTGCTGATTCTGGATATTTTTGCAGGCAGAGCCAGTTCGGGGGAAGGTCGCATCCAAGTTGAATTGGCGCGCTACCGTTACTTGCTTCCCCGTTTGACGGGGCAAGGTCAAAAACTTTCCCGTCAAGGCGGGATCGGAATGCGCCGCGGTGCCGGTGAAAGCAAACTGGAAACAGACAAGCGGCACATCCGTCGGCGGATTCATGCCTTAGGCGAACAATTAAAAGAAATTGAAGTGCGTCGGGAAAGCCAACGCAAGCGTCGCCGCAAAAACGGCATTCCTACCGTTGCCATTGTTGGATATACCAATGCAGGCAAGTCCACCTTGATGAATCACCTGACCGAAGCGGGCGTTTTGGTGGAAGATATGCTGTTTGCCACCTTAGACCCCACCGCAAGGGGATTAAAGTTGCCCGACGGGCGCAACGTGATGCTGGTGGATACCGTAGGTCTGATTCGCAAGCTCCCTCACCATTTGGTGGAGGCATTTCATTCCACTCTGGAAGAAGCCGCCGAAGCCGATGTGATCTTAAACGTTTGCGATCTGTCCAATCCCGAAGCAGAAGAACATTTGCGGGTGACAAACGATCTGCTTACCCAACTGGGATGCGGCGAGATTCCCGTGCTTCCCGTTTTCAACAAGGTGGACCTGATCGACGACCCCATGATGCTTCCCAAGCGAAGCATTGGCATCTCTGCCTTAACAGGGCAAGGCATAGACCGTCTGCTGGAAGAAATTGCCCATGCCCTGCCCCCTACCCGCGTACGGGTGGAAATGCTGCTTCCCTTTCACAAGGGTGAGATCGCTCCTTTGTTACGGAAAAACGGCGTCATCCACGCTGAGGAATACGTGGCAGAGGGACTGAAATTGGATTGCACCATTGATAAGATGGATGCAGAGAAATATCAGGAGTTTATTATAAGAAACCTATGTTAAAAAGAAAAAATGTGTCTTGCAAGCAACCGGGACTTGCAAAGCACATTTTTCTTTTATTCAGATGGAAAAATTATTTATATAAAATCCCTACGGCAATCTTTAAGGCAGCCAAAGCATCAGAAGCCGATAAAATTCCATTTGTGTCATAGTCTGCCATTGTATAAGCCAACGATTCGTTAACTTGCTCTTTTCCTACCACATGCTTCAGAATGGTCAACGCATCCCCGGAATCCACTTTGCCGTTTACATCGGCATCGCCCATCGTGGTGAAGCCAAGAGGGAAATAGGTTTGCAACCATTCGGCTAACTCCGGCGGATTGGCATCGCCAACAAAATGATATAACACCGAGCAAAGCGTATGGTCCGACAGTTGGATGACCGTTTCTCTGCAAACACCTGTTTTATTATTTCCTTGGTTCGTTTGCGAATAGTAATAAGGAACCGTTATCGTTGGATAATTCAAATAAGTCCCCAAATAACCATAGCCGGACATATACGCCGTGGTTGTTCCATACTCGGTTAATTCAACCCACTCGTCCGGTTGAATCATCTCTGCGTATTCAGGCGCAATGGTGCCGGGATTTGCCACGTTCTTAGCAGTAAGCAACGCTTCATAAGGAGAGAGCAGGCTACCGCTATCATCAGGTGTTTTTCCATTGGTAAAAGCGATTCGCTCAACATAAAAACCGTCTACAATCATTTTGTTGACTGAATAATAGTAGGAACCATTAGTAGCCAAAACCAGGCGATTAACCGAAAAGCCATCCGGTAAAATCGGTGCCCAGATTTCTTCTACTTGTTGATTCAGCTTCAATTTCGGAACCGCCGTGCTGATAACATTTGTTTCTTCCGCTTGAATCGGGAACACAAAACAGCTTATAATCAATGATACCGCAACAAGTAAACAAACAGTTTTTTTCAAAGTAAAATCCTCCTTCATCGATTGGTGAAAGTTAGAACAAAGACTTGATTTCTCCGTTTAAATATTGATATGCACGTTCTTTGTCGGCTAAATTAACCACACCATCGCGATTAACATCAACAGCAACCATATAACTATTATATTCCATACAAAAATCGATCCAACTAATCATACTGTCCAACGAACCAGTTCCACCACCATCACCCAACAAATAATACGAATAATCGAGTGAGTTATTACCAACATCAACACTAAATCCATAATTTGCTAACATAAATTTGTCGGTAATAGTATCCGCCGGTGCAGCAAACCAAACCTCCAGCACAATGTTCCCGGCTCCAACAAATGTAGTTATGCTAGCCAAATCCATTGAAATTTCTCCAACTTCAAGGTCAACTTCCACATTGTGCAAAAAACTATTGTTAATATACGAATCAACATATATGTCAGTCAATTGAAGTTGATTTATTGGAAATGTAATTGTAAATTCGGATGATGTTGAAATTTGTTCGGTTGTTGATATACTAACGCAATAATTATACATTTTCGGACCGATACTCAACAATGCATCATTAACATTCAAAATTCCACTAGAGGCGCAATATCCATTCAACTCATCAATCACATTCACATTAGCAAGTATGGCATTTTTTATTTGTTGAACATTCAAATTAGAATTAACAGATAATAACAATGCAACCGTAGCCGTTACCATTGGAGCTGAAAACGACGTTCCATCTACTTCTTCATACCCTGTTGTAATACTTGTTATTTCGCCCGTAGTATCATCACGCACAATATTAGTTGCATAACTAGTTAAAATCCCCTCGCCTGGTGCCATTAAATCTACATAATCTTCTCCCCAATTGGAGAACGTGGTAACATTATTATCTTGATCGACCGAACCAACAACAATCATATTTATCAATCCGTCGTCTTTAAATGTTCCAGGATAGACAGGGTTGCCCCCTATCTCCAATTCACAAGAATCATTACCTGCAGAATTTACAATAATACCCTGATAATTCTGTAATACCGCTAGCCAGCCATAGTCACGAACGTCGATACCAATTCGAATTCCTTGCACATATGAATTATCGGTATTAATGCTAAAATTTACAGCTGGCAATTGTAATACACGTGCCATTGCAAAAGCACGAACATATGATGCTGCAACGATATTACCAGAATCATTCGTTACACGCAACGGCATTATTTTCACATTGGGCGCTATCCCCGTAATACCAATAGAATTCTGTGAAGCTGCGATTATCGAGGCCACTTTTGTTCCATGTTTGTCGGTTGCTGTGTCAATAAACTCTTCGGTATCGCCAACTGCTGGTAAATCATTAATGACAACACTTGTTTCCGTGTTGTGATAATCAGGTTCCGCCATATCATATCCAGCCACCAAATTATCTACCAAATCAGGTATCGGATCCACTCCAGTATCTATTATCCCTACAATAATCTCATTAGAACCTTTAGTAACTCCCCAAGCACGATTCGCCTTAATATCAAAGAGACTATATTGCCAACCAATATACGGATCATCCGTTATACCAAAATAATTATTTTCAAATTCATCAGCATTCGTCGACATCAATGATATACTATCATTCGAGCCAAAATCAAAACCATATTCATCGTCAACAATGGGCTCATAAATATAGTTGACACTTACAGAATATACAAAATCCGATTTGCCAAATTGTTTTGCAACCTCAATTGTAACACTTTTATCCGAGGTATCTAAATACACCTCGAGTATCTGTCGGAAATTCTCGTTGCTCAAATCGCTGTTAATCACTTTTTCGTCATTACTTGCAGTCAAATCAATGCAATCTTTCACATGCTCCGGATTGCCAAATTGAGACATTTCCCATACTTTATTAGGTAAACTATATTCTCTTTTTATACAAACAATCAAAATACCGCCCTCAAACGCATCATCCGTAGACGCAGAAAAAGGAATGGTATCTTCAACACTTAAAATCGTATCTGCTTCTGCCGAAAAGAACGCCATAGAACACATTAATAACACCAAAAAACACTAAACAATTTTTTCACAATAAACATCTCCTTGCAATTACTATATCAATAAAAAAACAAAAAGTCAATGTTCAACCACAAAGTATACCTTTAACAAACAGGTTGCTGAAAACTATCAAGAATTTGCATTAATTAAATCAGAAAAAGCCGAAAGAGAACACACTCTGTCGGCTTTGGTATTTATAACAAAGCAAGTATTTCACTTGCTTGATCAATCAGGTGATTCGCGCCGCTCGATTGCAGTTCCAATCGGCCACGAAACCCCCAAGTGACTCCCACGGCGGTCAGTCCGGCATTTTTAGCAGTTTGCATATCTACCCCCGAATCTCCCACAAACAGGGTTTGAGAAGGATCGGCTTTTAACTGCGCCATCACGTGCAAGGTCATAGAGGGATCGGGCTTTAAGGGGAAATCGGGATTGTTGCCCCATACCCCTTGCATTTGTCCCCCAAACAAGGCATTCACAATATCCACCGCCATTGGTTGGGGCTTGTTGGTCACTACCGCCATAGTGATGCCTTTTTCATATAAAGCCTGCACCGTTTGCTTTACACCGTCATACGGTGCGGTTTTGACAAGATAGTGACTGCCGTAATAATCCAGATACTCCCCGAGGATGGTGGCAAACAGATCTTCGGGGATTTCTTCACCGATGGCACGCTTCAGTTGCATTTTAGCGCCGTTGCCCACGTATTGCTTAAAGTTTTCGGTGGGTCGAGGGGCAAACCCGTGACGGGCAAGCACGGTGTTGGTGGCATCCGCCAGATCCTGCAAAGTATTACACAGGGTTCCGTCTAAATCAAAGAGTATTGCTTTCATAGCCATTGTTCCCATTTCCTTCCCAAAATATTGCTAAATCCGTTTTCAAATTTCCATGCAGACGTTCAGTTTGAGGAACGCCGGCGTATATGGATACGTCAAGTGACTCAAATGGACGAAAAAGGAAAAGAATAAAGTTTGTTATAAAAAAGGTGCTTTGCAAGAAGCCCCTCGCAAAACACCATTTAATTCTTTTCCTTTTGTTCTGCACAAAAGTGAAACGGATTATTCGGCAAAACCGGACTGTACCAACTTAACCAAACCGTCCACAGCGGCTTCTTCGTCGGGACCGTCGGCAATGATAGAAATATCGGTGCCGCCTACAATACCCAAAGACAAAACGCCCAGCAAGGATTTAGCGTTCACGCGGCGATCTTCCCGTTCTACCCAAATAGAGGACTTGTACTCATTGGCTTTTTGAATAAAAAAGGTAGCGGGGCGAGCGTGGAGGCCCACTTTATTTTGAACAGTAACTTCTTTGACAAACATGATAATCTCTCCTAAATACAGTCAATCGTCATACTCATATGCCAATATTATATCACAAATTTTGGTTTCGTCAACGAATTTCGTCGAATCTTTTTTGAAAAACCAAAAGTTCTACTCCCCTGCCAAACCCTTTGGTTTTTCAATCCACGAGTTTGTGCATTTTCAACAGAAATATTGGGGAGTTTTATTGCAACTCATCCAAAGACGAGGATTCCTCTAAACTCGCCAAAAACGCCTTGTCTTTTTTGGTCAGTTCCACCCGTTCCAGCATATCGGGACGCTTTTGTTTGGTACGAAGTAAAGACTGCTCCCGCCGCCACTGCTCAATGTTTTTGTGATGCCCCGACAGCAATACCTCGGGCACTTCTCTGCCCTTCCACTCTCGGGGACGGGAATACTGAGGATACTCCAATAACCCGTTAAAATGGCTTTCTTCGGTAAAGCACTCTTCGGCCGCCAACACACCGGGCACCATACGGCACACGCAGTCAGCCAATACCAACGCAGGTAACTCGCCGCCGGTAAGTACGTAGTCCCCAATGGAGATTTCTTCTACCTGCAGTTCCTCCAGCACCCGCTCGTCCACCCCTTCGTAATGCCCGCAGATGAGCACCAGTCGAGGAAGTTGGGACAGTTCCACCGCCCTTTGTTGGGTGAGTGGCTTGCCTTGGGGGGAAAGATAAATGGCGTGAGGAGGGGCAGGATGCATATCCTTCACGGTCATATAGCAATCATAGATGGGTTGGGCTTGCATGACCATACCCATACCGCCCCCAAAGGGCGCGTCGTCTACCTGCCGTTGCTTGTTGTCGGTGTAATCCCGAATATTATGGCAGGCAATATCTAAAATGCCTTTTTCCCAAGCTCTGCCCACAATGCTTTCCCCCATTACGGTGCGGCACAGTTCGGGAAACAGGGTAAGTATATCAATCCGCATCGTCAAATATTCCTTTCAAGGGGGTAATGAAAATTTCTTCCTTGTCCACGTCCACCATGTCCACGACCGAGGGGATGGCGGGAATCAGGTATTCCTTGCCCTCTTTTTTGATATGCCACACGTCGTTGGCGCCGGTTTGAGACACGTCGGAAATCTCGCCCAAAGCTTCCTTGGTGGCAGAGTCAAACACCTTGCAGCCAATGAGATCCACAATGAGATATTGCCCTTTGGCAAGTTTGAGTTTTTTGCGGTCTAAATACACGGTTTTATTCCGCAGAGCCTCGGCTTGTTCCACCGTGTCAATGCCTTTCACTTTCAAAATCACCATTTGCTTGTGAGCGCGGGCGTTGATGATTTGGATAGCATGGACGCCGTTTGCATCCAGATACAATTTTTTGTGTACCGTCAGATCTTCGGGAGAATCGCACCACGGTTGCACTCGCAGTTCCCCCCGCACGCCGTGGGTTCCTGTAATAAGACCCGTTTCAATATATTGTTGCTTCATACGCACGTTCCTATTCTTGCCGTTTTTTACGACCCATCAAATTTTCAACTGCCCTTTTCGGGGAGGCATTTTGATAGCACACCTGATAGCATTCTTCGGTAATGGGCAATTCCACACCCTGCTTTTGCGCCAACTCATAGGCAGACTCTACAGCAAAAAAGCCTTCAACCGTGCCCACCATTTCTACGGCGGTTTTGGGTGCAATGCCCTTGCCGATCAGTTCCCCTGCTCTGTGATTGCGGGAATAAATACTGCCGCAGGTTACGATCAGGTCACCGATGCCGGCAAGTCCCAAAAATGTTTCGGTTTTAGCGCCCAGAGATTCCCCTAAGCGAGCCATTTCGGCAATACCACGGGTCATCAATGCGGCTTTGCAGTTGTCACCCATATTCAGTCCGTCCGAAATTCCGGAAGCCAAGGCAATAACGTTTTTCAGCGCACCGCCCAGTTCTACCCCCACAATATCGGGGTTGACATACACCCGCAAGGAGGGCTGCATAAATACGTCCTGCACCCAGCGTGCGGCATCGATATCCGGTGAAGCGCTGACAATGGAGGTGGGCAAGCCACGGGCTACTTCTTCAGCGTGGGTAGGTCCCGAAAAAGCCACCACGGGGTGATGGGGTATTTCTTCTTCAAGGATCTGGCTCATACGGTATCCCGTACCCTTTTCGATCCCCTTGGCGGCATCGATCAGCACACAACCGTCGGCAACCAACGGCTTGATTTTTTGGGCGGTGGAACGGATATGCACCGAAGGTACGGCAAAGATAATCCCCTCTGCCTTTGCTGACAAGGCAAGGTCAGTGGTAAACCGAATCTCTTTGGGAAGAGGTACACCGGGCAACAGCTTAACGTGCTCCCGCTCCCGTTTTAATTCTTCAATTTCATGTTCAAAGCAAGACCAGACCGTAACCGTATGTCCGTTACGATGCGCCGCCAGCGCAAGGCCAAGTCCCCAGCCGCCGGCACCCAAAATCGTAATGTTTGCCATAGTAGCCTCCCAAATAAGCATTCTTGTTGGTATTATACCAAAGACAAATCAAAAAAACAAGAGGAACAAGGCAAAACCTTGTTCCTCTATTCACTATTCTTGTGTTGCAACCAACGCAAATTCCTGATGAACTACAGTTTCTGTAATAACGTCGTTTTCTACGGTGATGCGCTTGGTTTCTACCGAAAGGTTGGTTTTGTTAGCCACCAAGCCATCCACCCACACAAAGCACAGGTTATGCTGTTCTTCGTAATAGTTCACACTACTTTGATCTGAAAACAGTTCCATTTCCAAATACAACGTATCGCCAAACAGAGAGTCCAATCCCACATTGATCGGGGTCAATCGGTGTCCCAAACAGTTCCAAGCCGAGGACATCACCACCAACGCTCTGCCGTCAGCAAAATCCGATTCAGAGACCATATTGTCATACCATTCCCCATTAGAAACGTAGGAATCTAAAATCTCATTATGCATCAACTGCAGGTATTCCTCGTAAGAATGGCAAATACCCGCCCTTTCAAAGGGTGCAAACGGAATAGCCGGATCGGCGAGTTTCAAGCTTGCATCCGCCTCCACCATTTCAAAACTCACGTTATTGATGGCGGTGGTTTTGATGGGACTGTAAAAGGGTTTAACATACTGACGGTCCGTTCCTACAGGCTGATCATTTTCATCAAAAAGCTTTACGGTAACCGACAGCCAATGCTCTTCTTCGTAGTTCAAACCTTGCTCTTCCAGCCATTCGGTTTCCAGCCACAAAACGTACAACAAATGTTGTTCTACTTCACCACCGCCGTGCATTTCCAAGGTTACGTCAAGGGTCAACACACCATTGGCATCAATTTGGCAATTCCCAATTTGCGCCAAGCACCCCAAATTGCCGAAGGAAACGGCAATCATCACGGGAACAAAACGCTTGTACGCCACGGGATGCAGATCATCATATTGCGTTTCGTCCATAGACAGCAACTGTTTTATATGGCGCTCGCTTCCCCGACCCGATACCAAAAAGCCTTCAATTTCTGTGGGAGGAACATCGTGGTAATGCTCAAAGGATAGTTCCATACAATCAAGCTGACCGTGTTTTACGTTGGGCAGACGATAGGTTTCTTTGGTGGGAACGGAATCATCACGTTGATGACTTGCGGCAATGCTGAACAGCGCGGGGCTTTGCTTCAATTTGCCGATCTGCGCCCCGTACCAACGGGTATGCATCGTTTGGTTTGTTAACGGTGTACCGTACTGATGCTCCGATACCGATAGCACCAAGGTATTTCCTTCTCGATGTATCCAATCAAGAGTAACGTCTACCCGGTCTCTTTCGCAAAACGCAGAAAAAATCAGCAGGCTTTTTTGGGCAAAGAAAGATTCGTTATCGATCTCCTCCCCCGACAATACGCCGTCTGTCACCAAGGCGGTGTACTGCTCATATGATTCGACCAACTCCACCTGTTCAAAGGTGCCTTTTCTAAGACTTGCCTGTTCTATGGAGTAAAATTTTTCGATTACGGCGGTTTCGCCAAAGCGAGAGAATACGCGAATCTTCCCCACCACGTGCTGTAACACTTCCAATGCATCGACAGCATCGGGGACTCCCGTTTGGGCGGTAACACGGGCAAGATCCCGTTGGGATTCGTTTAAGACCACCTTGCCCACCACCGATTTTAGAATCAACAAAGCATCGTCGGCAGATACTTTACCGTCACCGTTCGGGTCACCGTACATAGGTGACGGCAGTTCCTGCGCCACAGCAGGACTCATTTGGGTTACCGTTGGCAGCAACAATAGCAAAACGCTTAACAAAAAGGCAACCATTCGTTTCATATTGATCACTCCTTGTTGCAGAATCACTGTTCATAGAGATATATTTTCCAGCATTCGGGATTTTCTCTTCGAGAACCTAATCCTAAGTGAAACACATTCAAACGAATGGTATCATATTCAGACTGAAGCTTGTTGATCTCGGTGATAAAAAACAAATTGGGAGTCACATCGCCCGCCAAGCAAGAGGTCACGTCCACCATTTGCACCTGCAAGACTCGGTCAGCCACCCAAACAAACTCCACCTCGACGGGTGAATTCAGACGATAACGGTTGGCAGCTAAAACAAACAGGCTTTTATTCTCAAAATAGTCCTGCGCGTATTTGTCAAATTGGGAGGTCTCATTCCAAACTTCCAGCTCCTGCAAAGCCAGATATTGCTCATAAGTATCAATCACTTGTACCTGTTCATACGTATTAGAAACCTTTTTGGTATACTCCCATGCGTAAGTGGGTGTCGCAATCGTCACGTCCTCTTTCACGCGCAAAAAGGCAGTGCGCTTTCCCACCACGTATTGCAAAATATGCAGGGCATCATCGGCAGACGGGGCTTCTGCGGCGACAATCACCTGTGCAAGCTCAGCCTGTAAGTCGGTGAGCTGTGTTTTGCCTACCACGGAACGTAAAATCAGCAAAGCATCGTCGGCAGATACTTTACCGTCACCGTTCGGGTCACCGTACATAGGTGACGGTAGTTCCTGCGCCACAGCAGGCCTCATTTGGGTTACCGTTGGCAGTAACAACAGCAAAATGCTTAACATAGAAGCTAAAACTTTTTTCATATCTTTCTCTCCTTTGCTCTGTAAATATCTTTAAAATAATGGTAGAATAAATATGTTGCCGGGATTTCTCTTGCTCTTCTACTTATTAAACAAAGAAGATGGCGAATTGACTCACTAAAAAAACAATCCGTAATAAAAAAACCAACCGACCCTGCTGTGGCAAGGTCGGTTGGGTGACAGTGAGAGTCGTAGTAAGGGTATTCCTAATTGACTGCGGGGTCTGGAAAAACTAGTCGATTTCCACAGCAACCTTCTGATCTTTGCGGCTTGCGGCGGCACGCATAACAGTGCGGATTGCTTTTGCAATTCGACCCTGTTTGCCGATAACGCGACCCATGTCACCTTCTGCTACGTGCAGATGGTAAACAACAACGCCTTCTTCGTTGGCGTCGTCCACTGTTACGGTAACAGCGGCAGGATCTTCTACCAAACCTTGAGCCAGCGTGATAAGAAGTTCTTGCATAATTATACCTCCCATTCAGAGTTAGATGATACCATTATTCTTCAGCAAAGTTTTGACGGTTTCGGTGGGTTGAGCACCGTTAGCCAACCATTGCTTTGCTTTTTCGCTGTCAATTTTAACCACAGGGGTCTTTTCCAGCGGATTGTAATAGCCGATCTCCTCGATGAAACGGCCATCACGAGGGCTTCTGCCGTCTGCCACAACAATGCGGTAGAAAGGAGCCTTTTTGGCACCCATGCGACGCAATCTCATTTTTACTGCCATGTTTTTCACCTCCTGTGAAAGTAGAACAAAATATCTATTCAACATTTTGGTTGAACACTAAAGTTTGAAACCGGGAGGAAGCATTCCTTCCAGACTGCCCATATTCATGGCTCGGTTGTACCGCTTGCCTTTTTTATTGGGCTTACGCATTTGCTTGAACATTTGCTTCATTTGCTCATATTGCTTGAGCAGACGGTTAACATCTTCCACCCGCATACCGCTGCCGGCGGCAATCCGCCGTTTGCGGGAGGGGTTGATCAGATCGGGCTTTGCCCGTTCGGCGGGGGTCATAGAAAGAATAATGGCTTCAATGCGGTAAATCTGACGGTCGTCGATCTCCACATCTTTCAGTTGCCGCTCCATACCGGGGATCATTCCCAGCATTTTTTTCATAGAGCCCATTTTTTTGATCTGCCCGAACTGATCCAACAGATCGTTCATATCAAATTTATTCTCTTGCAGACGTTTGGCCATTTCTTCGGCTTTTTTCTCATCCAACTGACTTTCAGCCTGCTCGATCAAGGTAAGGATATCCCCCATTCCCAAAATACGGGAAGCCATACGGTCGGGGTGGAACACCTCTAAATCGTCTAACTTTTCGCCCATACCGGCGAACTTGACCGGCTTACCGGTGACCGCACGCACCGAAAGGGCCGCGCCGCCACGGGTATCACCGTCTAACTTGGTCAAAATGACACCGTCAATACCCAAGGTTTCGTCAAAGGATTTGGCTACGGTGACCGCATCCTGACCGGTCATGGAGTCTACCACCAACAGAATTTCGTTGGGGGTAACCGCCTGCTTCATGCGGCGGAGTTCATCCATCAGTTGTTCGTCCACGTGCAAACGACCGGCGGTGTCCAAAATCACGAAATCGTTGCCGTGATCTTTGGCGTGGGCGTACGCTTCTTTGGCGGTTTTAACAGGGTCTTGGGTCCCCTTTTCAAACACGGGAGTCTCTGCCTTGGCACCCACCACTTTTAACTGGTCGATTGCGGCAGGACGGTAAACGTCACACCCGACAAGCAAGGGGCGATGCCCTTTGGAGCGGAGCATTTTGGCAAGTTTGGCCGAATGGGTGGTTTTACCCGAGCCTTGCAGACCGCACATCATAATGACGGTAGGGCCTTTTGCGGCAGTATTGATGCGGGCTTCTCCCCCGCCCATCAGGTTGGTCAGTTCTTCGTTAACGATCTTAATGACCATTTGCGCGGGTGTCAAACTTTCGGTAATGTTCTCGCCGATGGCACGGGCGGTAACCGATGCGGTAAAATCTTTTGCGACTTTATAGTTCACGTCGGCATCCAGCAAAGCCAGACGCACTTCACGCATGGCTTCTTTTACGTCACTTTCAGTCAGACGACCGCGGTTTTTCATATTCTTAAAGGCTTTCGCCAATTTGTCGGTCAAGCCTTCAAATGCCATGCTGTGTCACTCCTTGATCGGGTAAATGAGGTTAAGAATCTTCTTGAATCTGTCGGGCAAGATAGGCAATCTGCACGCCGGCGGCATTGCCCTGCTTGGCAATCAGTTGCGCCAGCGTTTCGATCTGCTCGGCTCTGCGACGGTTACGCAGCACCGTTTGAGACAGTTTTAATTTCTTTTCGGTCTCTTGCAGCTTATGCTCTGCCGAGCGGATATTTTGCAACACACCTTGACGGGTGATGCCGTAAGCCTCAGACAGTTCAGACAAACTGAGATCATCGGCATAATAGCCTTCAAAGATCTCGCGCTGACGGGGACTGAGCAGTTCCCCGTACAGGTCATATAAAAAGGTAAGCGACATATCTTTTGCCATAACCAAACCTCCCGAAGAAAACGATGCCCAGGTGTAAACCTGTTTTGGTTTGTAAAGCAGATTCACTTAACACCTGATCATTATAGCAGATAAAACGCATTTGTCAAGCGTTTTTTATAACTTTCTCAAATACAGAATTTAAATATCAACTCCACTTGTATTGCTATTTATAACTAAATATGATATAATTTCTATCAACAAACTAGATTTTAGGAGCGTGTAATAAATGTACAACCCACGTAACTATGCAATACGCATTGAAAAAATATTAGGTACTCCCGAACACTTAACAGGAGAAATTGAAAAAGACCCTCTTACATTTTTGGAAAGCTTTCTTGACAAAGTATATGATACCAATGATACAAAAACAAAATCAATTGATCTGTTTGACGAGAAATATGCAAAGTACAAGAACATACCTTTATGCAACTGGGTCGAGGAAGATGCAAAACAAATGACTGATGATTTGAAAATTATTTATTTAAAACAATAAAAGGAGGAGAGAACATGGCACTTATTAAATGCCCCGAATGCGGAAAAGAGGTATCCGACAAGGCATCTGCTTGTATACATTGTGGCTTCCCACTAGCCACAACTACCCCAAGTGCACCCCAGCCGCAAAAAACTACAATCGTAACGCCTCAAATTAACGTTAAAGCACCAATGAAAATGTTTTCTAAAAACGATTCGACCGTTAGTATAGAATGTTGCAACTGTAGTAAAGTTTATTCGTTTGATAAAAAATACTTTTCGCAAATAGATAAGAATTTCTGCTTGCCTAATACCACAATTATTTGCCCAAACTGTAACAACGGCATAACCGCAAACACAAAAATTGAAGCAAAAGCAAACAATCGCCCAATTTCAAAAGGACCTAAATGTCCTAAATGCGGTTCTACTTCTATTTCAACAGTAAATAGAGGTTATTCTATAGTGTGGGGCTTATTAGGGAGTGGTACTCCTATGAATGTTTGTCAATCTTGTGGACACAAATGGGACCCCAAAAAGTCTTCATTTTGGGGTTAAGATAGTCAAATCAATCCAATTTAATGAACAAAGAACCCGTCTTTTACAATGAAAACGGGTTCACTTCAGTTATATTTAGGGCTTTTTTGGTTAATTTTCAAAAGTAGTACGATTTACATAGTCCCTTGCAAATCGTGATATAGCGTGGCATAGATAGGTGCTTTTTGGCTATGTTCAAATACTACCGTCATAAAACAGTATAATAAACAAACAAATTCCATTGGTAACCGGAGGTATTGTTATGAATCCTGTTTTAGAAACCCTGTTGACCCGTCGAAGCATCCGCAGCTTCACCTCTCAGCCCGTTTCCAAGGAAGATTTACAAACGATCGTCAACGCCGCCATTTACGCCCCAAGCGGTATGAATCGCCAAACCTGGCAATTTACGGTAGTGGATGATGCAGATACCATCGCCCACTTGGCTAAGGTGGTGGGAGCTGCCGATGGTCGAGGACCGGACTACGATTTTTACAAACCCACTGCCATTATTATTGCCACCAATCATAAGGACAGTCGTCACGGTTGCCCTGATTGTTCTTGTGCTTTGCAAAACATCTTTTTGGCGGCCCACAGTCTGGGTATCGGTTCGGTATGGATCAATCAACTGAATGCCACCTGCCATATGCCTGCCGTGCGGGCAGAGCTGACCCGACTGGGCGTGCCTACCGAGCACGTGGTATACTGAATGGCGGCTTTGGGATATGCCGCTACCCCTGTGAAAGAGCCGAACAAAAACACCGCCGCAATCCATTTTTATCAACCATAATCAAACAAACAAGTAAGGCAGAGTTTCGTTAGAAACTCTGCCTTTTCATTTTAAAAAAGTGCGGGGACGGGAAAACGATGAAACCGCCCCCGCGGGAGGAAGTAAAAAGCTAATTTTTGTTGCAATAATCCAAAATCTGATTATGGCGTTTCAAGGAAGCCAGTTCTTGATCCAGATAGGCTTCAGGGAAGCTGTAACCGCCAGTTGCCAGATCGGCAATAGGATTTTTCGCCGCTTCTTCGGGAACGGAGGTTGCCCAAGCCTTGCCTTCTTCGGTGGACAGCATTTCCTTGAATTTTTGTTGCAAGAACTGCAATTCCTTATATTGAGTAGAAGTCACGTACAGATCGCAAGCATAGTCCATCCACATAGTGCCGGGAATCCCGCCTGCTTCGTAAATGGCTTTGCACCAAGTAAACAAGGAACTCATCGTGTTGACTTGGCAACCCATCACGTAACTGTCTAAGCACAACTTATCGGAATATTCGTATTTGCCCACGCTGTCGTTAATAACAGCCAAATCCATCATATGAGCAAAGGGCGGCGTTTTGGCCGTGTTGAATCCATATTTGGCGGCTTGACGAGTCAATTCATATACTTCGGAATTAAAGAACGGTGTGCAACAATAACTGCTATCGCCATAAATAATGCCGGAAGCTTTCAACAGCTCGGGTATCGCAGCGCCACGTCGTTGTTCGTAATACACGTGACGGTAGCGGGGATTGGTGGTGGTTTGAGAAATACCGGGAGCCAAAAACAAAGCATTTTCCGTACGCAAATAAACCTTGGCATTGTCAATGTCAGCATATTTCAGCATTTCTTTGTAATTGTCCACCCGTTGGGAGGTGCGGAACAGATCGTATTCCACCGATGCGGCAGTCCAGTCGTAGTATACCTCACCATTTAACGTACTGCCCAAGGATTCATCCGTAACCGAGATTTTTTCAAAGCTATCATACGAAGCGGAATACCGTTGGTTAAGCGCGGAAATATCATCCTCATAGGCAATCTTCAGCCATTGTTGCAGTGCTTTATCCGAAGAGGCATTGATGTGGTCCCGCCAGTTATTGGCATAGGTCATCCAGCCGTAGTTTTCTTCCACCGAAATGGGGATCTCTTTGGTTACTTTATCGTACACGTAGAAATCGCCGTAGCGAAGCAGATTCCACCGCGCCAAAATACCGTTGGCGGCATCCACATTTTTCTGCCCGGCAAAATCAACACGTCCACCCAGATCCAAGTTGGGATCAGATGCTCTTACCCGTGCCGCCGCAAGTCCATTGCGGTAGGGATATAGCGCGTGCCCTTCATAAGCGAATCCAAGTTTTCGGGCAAAGTCCAACATATACATGGTCATGTCGTAAGTGCCTACGTAATCTCCCGTATAGGCTTGCGTTGTCGTAAGAGTATTGATTCCTGCCTCTTTGATGTTGAGGATTTCATTGAGAATAATGTCGTTGCAATAAGGACCACGGTCAATATTCCCTCGCATATCGGTCATATTCTGGGTCATGACCATAGGCTCGCGGGTACCGTCTTCTTTGATCACGTAATTCTTGTTGTAAGGATTCAAGGTAATTTGAATAGAATCCGTTTCCACTTGAAGCGGCAAGCAAACCCGAGCCATTTCGTTTTTGTCGCCGTGCAATACCTTGAGCACAATTTCATTGGTCCAAGGAGCAGGTTGCACATACATCGTCCCCTTGGTGGCGGTAGAACCCACCTCATAAAGGGTGGTGAAAGAAGACATAAATTCTTCGTAATCCTTCAGCCAACCATTACGTTCGGGTGCGTTGGGGTTTTCGTTGACCATCGCCTGCGGGGTAGTTACCTCCCCTGTTTCATTGGCAGTAAATTCAAAGGTAGCACTGGTCACTGCGCGGCTACCGATTAAATTTTCCTCATACAAATACCGTTCGTGTTCACTACGCATCATACCGTAAATCACAATGCGATATTCACCCGGCTCAAAGCCGTGACTGCCTGCATAACCTTTGGCGGCATTAAACAGCACCCAGAATTCTCCGTTTTCACCGGGGTACACGTAGTCAAGCAACGGATAGTACCAGTTGGGGTTGTCGCTGTAATAGGTCCATTCTCCATCAATTTTTTTGTAGAGTTTGGGAGCAAAGCGGAAGGTACTGTTGCCTTCCCCGTCCAAAATGGTACTGCCGGTATTCTTATAAGAGAATTTAAACCAGGTGTAGGTAGAGCCGCTTTGAATATTGCCGGACTTTTTAATCTCGGTGGTATCAAAGGCAGGATAAGCCACCCCCTGCACATCCTTGGCGGGATCGGCATTCAGTTTCGGGTGATCGTTGTTATCATAGCCATTCACATAGCCTTCGTAAGAAAGTTCCACCGCGATGGGACCCGGCATATTCAAATCATAGTAGGGAGTTGTTTCCGAGGCGTAGCGATCGGCATCTTCAAAGGCGTTTGCCTGCAAATGCACCACTTCTCCCTCATTAGAGGTCACCGAATAGGTCACGGGAATCATATCGTAGGCGGTGGCGTTTTCGGGAATGGAGTATTCCACTTTAGTGCCGCCCAGATTCAAAGTGCCGCTAACCTTTTTGGCGGAGTTGTATTTCGATAGTTCTCCCAATCGTTTGGCTTCGTTAGACAGCGGCGTATAAACCAATTTTTCGTCTACGGTTTTATAGGTTTCTACGTCGCCGGTTTCGGGCGTACCGCCCAGTTTATCTACAAGTTCTTGGGGTGTCATATCGTCGCTGATTGCGACAGGCTCCTCAAAATCTGAATAGTCTACTTTATACTGTTGGTCCAAATTGTAATAGAAGCGTTCTTCTTCAGTCATAGAATTGACCAATTGCGCAGTGAAAATCTTAATTTTTCCCACCACGAATTTCAAAATATCCAAGGCGTCGGAAGCGTTGGTTTGTCTGTCGGCATCTACATCCCCTGCCTCTGTTTGTTGTTGCGTGGGAGTTACCTTGCCAACGGTGATTTGCAAAACCACCAAAGCGTCGGCAGCCGAAACGGTTTCATCACCGTCCACGTCGCCGTACATTACTGTTTGAGCCATGGGAACAATGGTACAAACAGCCATCAACATCGTCACGGTCAACAACCATGCGATTCCTTTCAAAACTCTTTTCATGTATTCACGTCCTTTCGTTTGCTGGGATTATAGCGTATTGTCATTACAATTACAACACAAAATCCTAATAATATGGACAATTTACAGACAAAATTATACGCATCGAACTTTGGACAGAAGATTCTGCTAAAGTCCGATGCGTGGATTCACACAGGGGACTGTATCCCCTCGTATTCAGTTAATTGCAAAAATCCATAATGATATTTTTGCGGGGCAGATTGGCAATGCAATCCTTGATATAAGCAGGATTGAAGCTATACGCATCTGCTACGTAAACACCGCTCAGAGGATCGGTTTGTTCGGCTTCGGGAATGTTGGTCGCCCAAGCCTTGCCCTCTTCGGTAGACAGCATTTCTTGCACCTTTTGGTTAAAGAATTGCAGTTCCTTATATTGGATTGCGGTTACGTACAAGTCGCAAGCATAGTCTTGCCACATGGTACCGGGAACACCGCCTGCCTCGTAAATCGCCTTGAACCAAGTGAACAGAGAGGCGTTCCGTCCGATAGCACAGGATTTTTGATAATCGGTAGTATTGTATTTTTCAGACACGTCGAAAGTGCCAACATAAGGATTGACGACAATATCAGTCAAGTGGTTAAAGCTGGGGGTCTTGGCGGTATTAAAGCCACCCTTTGCCGCTTGACGGGTCAATTCGTAAACTTCAGAATCGGCAAGGGGCAGGAAACTATAACTGCTGTCACCGTAAATGATATCGGAAGCAGCCAGAATTTCGGGCACCGATGCAGATTTGCGTTGTTCGTAGAATATCTGACGGTAGTGAGAATTCTTGGTGGTGGGTTTGATACCGGGGGCTAAGAAAATGCCGTTTTCGCTACGCAGATAAACCTTAGCACCTTCCACGTTTACATATTTCAGGAATTCCTTGTAATAACGAGTACGTTCCGAGGTGCGGAACAAGTCCAATTCGTTGGTGGCGGCGTTCCATGTAGGACCGTAAACGTCTCCATTAAGTACCGTAGCAACCCCATCAGAGTAGCCTTGGTCAGATACCGTGATCTCATTAAAGTCGCCAAAAGAAGTACCGTAGGCCTTGTTCAACGCGTCGATATCGTCATCGTAACCGTCCTGCAACCACTTGTACAGCAAACGGTCGCAATAGCTATTGTCAATGCCGTAACGGTTGTTCAAGTTATAGGTCATCCAGCCGAAGTTTTCTTCGATGGAAATAGGAACTTCTTTGGTTACGGGGTTGTAATAATAGAACTGACCGTAACGAATCAAATTCCAACGGGCCAAAATACCGTTGGCGGCATCTTGCTGTTGCATATTGAACATATCGCGACCGCTGCCCAAGGCAACCGTACGATCGGACGCCCGCACACGAGCCGTGGCATTTTGACCGCGGTAATAGTACAGGGCGTGACCTTCCAGCGTGAAGTTCATAGCACGGGCGCAGTCCAACATATACATACTCATATCGTACAAGCCGGTGAAATCGCCGGTGTAGGCATGGGTAGTGGTAATGGTATTGACCCCGGCTTCTTTCATATTGCGCAGTTCATTGAGAATGATCTCACCGCAATTAGGGCCACGGTCAATATGACCGCGCATATCCGCCATATTCTGGGTCATCACCATCGGCGTGCGAGTACCGTCCTCTTTCACCACCCAATTGGTATTATAGGGATTGAGGGTCAGAGAAATGGAATCACTCTCTACGTTAATGGGAATACGAATGCCGTTGGCTTCACTTGAGTTGCCGTTGATGACCTTCAACACGATGGCGTCGGTCCAAGGGGCAACCTGCACGTACATGGTACCGGTGCGAGTGCCCACGTTCAGGAAGGAAGAGTAAGAAGACAAGAATTCTTCAAAATTACCCAGCCAATTGTTACGGGTGAATTGACCGTTTGCGGCGGTGGAAGTGTTTTTCACCGCATTGGGTGTAGTAACCCCGCCCGCAGCAGTAGCGGAAAAATCGAAAGTCGCAGTTGTTACCACTTTACCCGCCACTTGCATGGTGGGGAAATCAAAGTTATTTTGCTCATTGCGCAGGCAACCGTTAATTACAATACGGTAATCCCCTTCGCTTAAACCAAACTCGTTGGGACCGGTGTAGAACAGGCACCAGAAATCACCGCTCTCGCCGGGATACACATAGTCCAATAAGGGATAGTACTGGTTGGGAGTTCCGCCCACAGTGGTATAGGAGTTGCCGCTCTTCTTTTGCAATACCGCAGAGAAACGGAAGGTGCTGTTCCCTTCACCATCCAAAATGGTATTACCGGTGTTGGTGAATTTAAATTTGAACCAGGTATAATCGGCACCGGTCTTAACGGTACCGCTCTTTGAAAGCTGCGTAGTATCAAAAGCGGGATAACGAGACCCCTGAATATCCTTACTCGGATCTTTAGAAAGCATAGGCGCACCGCTACCGACGTTACCGTTTACATAGCCCTCGTAAGACAGGTCCATTTTGACAATACCGGGCAGGTTATTATCCATATAAACCGATGAAGGGGTTTGATAACGGGTCGCATCTTCAAAGGCGGTGGCTTCAAAATGCACCGGCAGATTTTTGGTGTTGGTATTGACCGAATAGGTAATGGGCACTGCATCATAGGCCGTGGCGTTTTTGGGCACGGTATAAGTAATGGAAGTAGAGCCCGCCTGAATTACACCGGTGGTAACGGGAATGTTGTTATATTTGGTCAGTTTGCCCGACCGTTTTGCCTCATTGGAAATAGGGGTGTAAGACAAGCGATTATCAGGTGTCATGCCCCATTCGTCCACGTTGGCACTTTGGATATCGCCACCCATAGCTTCGAGAATCTCATAGGCGTCTTCACTATCAGAAATCTCAATGATTTCATTTTCAAAGTCAGAGTAATTGACCTTGTACTGTTGATCCAACGCGTAATAGTATTGTTCTTCTGCGCTCATTGTGTTCACCACCTCGGCGGGGAATTTGTCAATCTTCCCTACTACGTATTGCAGAATCATCAAAGCGTCGGCGGCGTCGACTTTTGTGCTCACGTCAACGTCACCGGCGGCAATTTGCTCATCATTCAAAGAAACCTTGCCCACCACCGATTTTAACACGGTCAGGGCATCGGAAGCGGTAACTTCCTTGTCACCGTCCAAGTCACCGTAGGTGACGGCGGCAGAAGCCGCCGGCACCACGGGAAACATACTTACCAATAATGTAAGAATCAATAAAACTAATACAGAACGTTTCATAGATATCACCCGATTATTGTTCTACGGGGAACTTATCGATTTTACCAACCACTTTTTTGAGGATGTTCAGCGCATCGGTGGCATCAACTTCGCCGTTGCCATCGGTATCGGCCAAAACAAGTTGTTCGTCGGTTAAGGTAACCTTACCAACAACCGCTTTCAGTACCTCCAGAGCGTCGGTAGCTTCTACCTTGCCATTGCCGTCTACGTCACCGATAACGCCTTCTACCGGCATGGGCGCAGCTTCCAGTGCGGCAAGCACGGCATCCAGATGTTGTACTATTTCATCGGTAATATAGGCGCGTTGATCTTCGTTAAGCAGAGCCAGAGCTTCTTTTGCTTTTTGAGCTTTTCTGTCCAGAGCCTTGTCATACACTTCAATGGATTCGGCAGCGGGCAGTTTTTCGATGGTTTCGATCACTTCAAGATAGTTCATAAATTCGGGATAATCATCAAAGAACTTTTCACCGTAACCAACATAGTTATAAGACCATTCAGCGCCCAGAGCGATCTGCATGGAAAGGGGATCCAATTCGCCGGTTGCAGCATCATAAATGGGATCGTAGAATACGATGTTCAACTTGAAGCTTTCTTCCCCTTCTACACGAGGAACACGCATTTCAAAACCATAGGTGTTACCGGTGTTGAAACCAACAAAGTTGGAAGGATCGGTCAAAAATTGATTTTTGGCATTCAAGCAACCGGCAGGAACAGTACCGTCGGCCATCATATAGAAGTTAAACAAACCGTCAGTGGGGAACTCAACATCCTGATAAGGTTTGCCGGAAACGATATTCATCGGATCGGGATCAATATAGGCGAAGAGTGAATCAAATTTCATGGCACTGCCGGTGTTCCATTCCACTTCATCAGGCATGAACACAATGCCGTTGTCATCAAATACCTCAAAGTAGATGTAGAAATAGTTCTCATCTGCCGCAGTTTGAATTACACCGTAGGAATCGGTGGGGGTCAGATATATATCGGATTGAGAGGAGAACAAATACCCTTGTTCAATAGACCATGCGTCATCTCGTTCATAGGAAGGATCCTTTTTGCCGTCGATCTTTACAGCAAAGCACAGAGCATCGACTCGTTTAGCGACGGTATTGAATCTTGCCATTTTCTCGGGGTTGATATAGGAGACTAAACCTCCCAAATTGGCGATCAGTTCACGAATTTCTTCTACTGCTTCCAAATCGTCCAGGTCCGCGTCGTCAGGCAAAGCATCGATCTTGGCTTCAATGGCAATAAGTTCTTCACCGCGCACAGCTGCTTCCAATTCATCCATCTTGGCTCTGCAAGCAAGATAGCGCTCATACAAGGCTTCGTCAATAAATACGAGCCAACTGTCGGGAACAGCATCAAGGGTAGCACCAACGCTTGTTACCAGATCATAATCGTTTTCATAAGTGAGAGTAGAAGCATCTTCGGGCAATTTAGCCAATTCTGCTTCAATAGCTTCGATCTGAGTGGGATCGGTCATAACGTCAGCATCGGTCATCATATCATCCGTCCAGTGACCGGCTAAGTTTTCGTAGTTGATGTTCTTATTGGGCAGCATATAGTAGTTGGTATCGTAAGAAACCGAGTAAGAGCCGTTCTCACGATAGGCAACGGGAGACAGTTGCAACCCAATAGCGCCTGCGGTCTTGGGCAGGACCACTTCGTATTGACGAACACCGTCGCCAACGTAAGAAGCGTATTTGATTTCGCGACCGTCTGCATCAGCAGCACCGGTCATATTACCGGTAGCGGTATCCCATTGCAGGTAACCGCCGCCTGCTTGTTGGAACATAAAACCGGCCGCGGCATTGGTATTGGTAATGTAGTAAAGAAGGTCAATACCTTGGGTCATAAAGGGGTCGTGAATTTCAAAGTATACGTAGTTGAAATTATCGTCCCAAGCATAATACAGTTTGGTATAGATGTGGTGACGGTTAATGATCCTACCGCCACCGGAACCACCGTAGGCGGTAGAGATGGTGGTGCATTTTTCTTCGGTATAGCGTTCGTCTTTAATGGCGTCCAGACCGTCTTCCGAAGGAGTGGGAGGAGGTACAACGGGTTCATCGGGAGGAGTGGGTTCCTCGCCGCCTTCGGGAACAAAGTTTTGTACCCAGGTGGATTCATCGGCATATTTTACGGCAACCATGCTGGTGGTGTTGATATCCTTGCCGCTGGAAATAACGTTGCTGTTGGTCTTCATGGAGCAAACGTTGAAATGGAAACCGGTTGCAGCGGCGTCACGGGTGAATTTCAATTCGTATTTACGTACGCCGGTTTCGGCAACGTGTTTGTACAGTTCGATCACACCGTCCTTGGTCAAAGCACCGCCGAGCACGTTTTGCAGGTAAGCACCGCCGGATTGTTGGAAGATGAAGCCGCCGGTGGGCTCATTCAAATTGTTTTTCAGGTAGATGGCATCAATATAAGCTGCGCCGTTGGGGTCGGCAATTTCAACGTACATATAGTTGTAATTGTCATCCCAAGCAAACCAAGCGTTGGCTTTCAAGCCATCGGTATTGTCGATGGCGTTACCGTGATCACCGGTAAACATGGTGCTGATGGTGACTTTTTTGGTGTCAGCATAGCGTTCGTCTTTTACGCAGTCGATGGAAGTATCTTCTTCGGCAACTTTTTCTAATTTTTGTTCATACCAAGTGGATTCATTATTGAACACAACTTGTTTAGCACCGGCATTTTGACCAAAGGCACCGGTATAGCACACGCCATAGGCACCGTTGGTGGCGGCAGGGCTGATGCGGAAACCGCCGGTAGCATTGGCACCCAGCGCATACCGCAATTCGTAAGAACGGTTATTGGATCCTGCTGCACGGTTTACCTTGTATTCAGCAGGAACGACAGCACCGCCGGAACCAGCCGTGCCGTCAGCATTAAACTGAATGTAACCGCCGTTGGGATCTTGGAAAATAAAGCCGGCGTTTTGCTCGGTGTTATTTACAAAATAGACATAGTCAGGACCGGTGGTAGCACTGGGGTCGGTAACGTCTACAAATACGTAGACATCGGTGGCATCCCAAGTATAGTACACCTTCATGACCATACCGTCGGTGTTGGTTTTGGCAGCACCACTACCGCCTGCATCATAAGCGGTGGTGATCTCCAACATTTTCGCGTCGGTATAAACGTCATCCTTTACACCGTCAACGGTGGGAGCAGTTTCGGCCGAAACTGCAAAGGGCAGAACGGTCAGGCAAGAGATTGCCATAACAACGGTCAAAACCCAAGCGAGTAAGCGTTTAGTTTTCATGATTTTTCCTCCAATGTAATAGATTTATAAACAGACCTTGCGGTCAATGTTCCAATGGGTTAATAGGTAACGGTATGTTCGCCTTTACCGCTGACCACAACCAAGGCGTAGTCTAATCCGCCGATGGTCTTTTTGGTAACAGCCACCTCGTTACCGTCTACCTGCACCTTGTCAACACAGGCGGGAAGCTTGACAACCATGGGGCTATCCCCTGCCAAAGTAACGGTAGCGCCTTGTTTGTTTGCGGTCAGGGTAGCCGCATCCCGTTCCATCCACCACAGGCAAAGTTCGTCGGTGCCCGCGTTATATACCTGCCATCCCTTGGCGGCGCAATGATTGAGAATGGTATCAAAGGCACGCAAGGTCATAGTGGAATCGTACCCGCTATAAAAGGCCACGTAATGAGGATGAGAGAACAGGTTGATGGTTTGCCCATAATAGCCTGCATTGTCAGCGCACAGGTGAAGTTTTTCGCCGTCTTCACCGTATTGACCACCGATGCGAGGCTCATAATAGGTCATGGGAATGCCCACAAAGTTCAGACGTTCACTGCCGTGATCGGCATCGTCATAAACAAAATGGGGGAAGGCTGTACCAAAGCCGTAATCGTAGATGTTAAAGGCGTTGATATCGGCAAGATTCAGCGTGCCTTGCCGTCCTCCATCCCCTTTTACACCAAGAGCGGCTTGCCAGCGGGCGTATTCTGCATAGCCCACGTTGGCCAGACAGTGTGCCACGTTGCTGATGGGCAACTGAGGATAAGTTGCCATATACGTGCCCATTTGTTGCCGGAAGGATTCTTCCGTGAAGGGCACGCCGGTCATATTGTAGTGAAGCGCCAGTTCATGACCGCGGGCAATGATTTTTTCAAAGCCTTCTTTGTCTACGGTGTAATCCCCGTTTTCACTGCCGGGCATCAGATTGATGTGATACGGCAATCCTTTGGCAAACATAATTTGGGAAGCCCGCTCATCCAACTCGGCAGAGGTATTATCATCGTCACCGCCGTAGAAGAACAGCAGATCGGCGGGGGTTACCCCATCTTTCATCACCGGCAACACGTGAAGCATAGGAAGTTTGCGGCTGTAAAGCAGATTTTCAAGCATCAGCAAATACAAGTCAGCCAGCGGTTGGGAGGAGTCGCATTCATAAGAAAGAGCGCGACCGTCAGGCACTCGTCCCACAGGGAAATAGTTGGACGGGCCTTCGGGCACCGGCTTGCCTTGAATGATCTTCAGCACCACGTAAGGCAGGTCAAAGGGAACGTAATAGGTATTCTCCCCTGCTACCAGACCGGGCAACAGTTGGTCACCCACTTGAACGGTGGCTTGCACTTTGCCCCCTTCGGTTACCAACACATCGGCCATCACAGGCAATGCCACGTTCTTATTGGCAGGCAACACACTGTGAGGAGCGGTAAAGGTACCCACCGTTTCATACAAATCGGTTTGGGTCACTTTGCCCTTGACGGTGCAACCGAACAACGCTTCGGCGCCTTTGGTGGCAAAGCCGATAACCAACGTTCCCTTGGCAGAGGCGGCTTGCAGGGCGCTGACCACTTCGGGAGAGAGGGTTTCGGCACCCACCAGCACCACGTCGTCTGCCTCAAAGGGGGTGGCGGACACTTGACTTACCGCCAATTTTTGTGCAGGCAGACCCAAACGGGAAGCAATTTCTTCCAAATACAAAGCGGAATACACACCGGTTTGAGCCGATTGGGCCGCCGCCTTCAATTCATTTTGCAAATAATAAACGGTCATTTTATTTCTTGCCTCGATTCCGGAAATCAGGTACTTCTAACAAAGTACCACCCATTTCGCAAGACTGTGCCGCCAAAATTGCGGGAGCGGCGGTTTCTACTGCTTTGTAAACATCCATAGGAGGCGTTTTATCATTGAGAATGGCATCCACAAAATAGTGAATGGGATAATAGTCGGTACCGCCGTGAGCCGCTTTTTGGATGAAATCGGGAGCATCGGGGTCATGACAGGTCCACTCCTGGGCAGTCCACTCTTTGGTTTCAGCATCATACATTTTGGGGGTATCGATGGTGGAACGAGCCCATTCCACCGATTTTTTGGTGCCTTTCAGTTGATACCAGTGAGCGCCGGTCTGGGCTTTGGAGCCGTAAGGAGAGGAATAACCGGTACGGACCGAGAAAACGGTATCGTTATCGTTATACATAATAGCGTTTTGAATATCGCGGGAATTAAGACCGGGGGTGCCGTAGCTCAAGGGTTGCACACCCATGCAAGAAACCTTGGTGATGCGGCCGCCGGTTACCGAAAGCAGCGGGCTCAAGGTGTGGGGCAAATAGAAAATGGGGTTGCGCCACAGCCAGTTGCGCCAAGAGTGACGGTATTCGGGATTGGCAAAATAAGTAGTGTCAGAGGTAACCACGGTGTGACCGGTCTTGCGGTTAACGAAGTTGTCCCAAGCGGGTTCGTAGTGGAGGTATTCCCCATCGGCAAAGATGATGTGACCCAACTCCCCTGCTTCGGCCATGGCTTTCCAATCCTGAATGAATTTCCAATAGCGGGTCTGTTCGGCCAACTGATATTTACAACCGGTAGCTTCTACGGCATCCACCAATTTTTCGCATTGTTCAATAGAGAATGCGGCAGGTACTTCGGTCATAACGTGCAGACCCTTATGCATGGCATCTACCGCGATATCCACCTGCACGTCGGGATCGCAGGTAATGAGCACGGCATCCAGCTTTTCTTTTTTGACCATTTCTTCGTAAGAGGTGTAGGAACGAAGAGTTTGACCGCAGATGCTTTGATAGATACCCACAAAGTGTTCGGCTTTGCCCATTGCGGTATCACAGCAAGCCACGATCTCCAGATCGGGATGCATATAATAACAGGTCATAAGAGCGTGACAGCGGGAACTGGTGCCCACCAGACCCATACGTACTTTTTTGTTTGCCATAATAATCAGCCACCTTTTAAAAGTGAATAAAGTATATTGTTACCGAAAACTCGGAACTTCGATGAGTTTACCGCCCTGCTCGCTGGACTGAGCCGCCGCAATGGCGGGAGCCGCCAGTTCTACACAGGCGAGGGCATCCATACGAGGCTTGATTCCTTTTTGAATGCCGTCTAAAAATGCCAGAATGGGGAACAGATCCACCCCACCGTGACCGCTTTCTTGTACCAGCGGATCATCGCTTTTGGGGGGCACGCCCCAATTCTCTGCCGTCCATTCTTTGGTGGCGGCGTCAAATCGTTTGGGAGTGTCGATCTCACTACGGGCCCATTCCACCGTGGCTTTGGTACCTTTGAGCTGATACCAATGGGCTCCCGTGCCCGCTTTAAAGCCGTGGGGAGTGGTAAATCCCGTTTTGACCACGAACACGGTGTCCTTATCGTTGTACATCACGGCGGTTTCCAGATCCCGCACCATAAATCCTTCGGAAGAATAACTTTCCGGCTTGGTGCCAAAGCAAGAAACCTTGGTAATGCGACCACCGGTGACGGTCAGCAAAGGATTCAGCGTATGGGGCAAATACAGAATGGGGTGTTTGAACACCCGATGCCGCCAACTTTCCCGATACCCTTCTTCTTTACCAAGAGAGGCATCGTCGGTTATGATGGGCTTGCCGCTGTTTTCATCCACAAACCAATCCCATTTTGGTTCGTAGTGTAAATATTCACCCTCAGCGAAAATGATATGTCCCAGTTCACCCTGCGCCATCAGCTTGCGCCATTCTTCCACAAACTGCCAGCAATGGGCTTGCTCGGCACCCACGAACACCACGCCGCTTTCTCGCGCAGCATCCATCAAAGCGTGACAATCTTCCATAGTCACTGCAACGGGTACCTGACACAGCACGTGCTTACCCCGTTTCATTTCTGAAACCGCCAGTTTGGGTTGGGTCTCGGGACTAAGGGCGATCATAACACCATCGTACTTGCCTTTCTTAGTCAGTTCGTCATAAGAGGAAAAGGCAGCAACCTCTTGCCCTGTTTGTTTTACAAAGGTTTGGCAGGCGTTTTGCAACACGTCGGCAGAGTGATCGCAAATAGCCACCAGATCGGCGCGACCTGTTTTTTGCAGATTCAGCGCCATGGAAAGGCCCATGGGTCCTGCCCCGATGAGAGCAATCTTTAACGGCTTCATACCTACCCCTCCTCATCCTTGTAGTTTTCGATTCCATTATAGCAAATAACCTTTCGTTTGTATTTATGAAATCATACAACAAATTTGTAAAATTATATAAAATCTTCTCATTCTTTGATGTTAATTATTTGTAAAAACCCCATAAAACGGGGTTTTTGGCTGATTTCATTTAAGAAATCTTCTCTTATGGTCGTTTTATCATATCAAATCGATTTTTTCTTCATTTTTATCTTGTAATCGGATAAAATATTTGATAAACTATGGTTATCAATCTATGGGAGGAATTACAAATGGAATGGCAATACAACCCGATTTCTTGCTCCAAGGTAGTTGACATTACCGCTTTGGTTGCGGTGTATGATATCGATCTTCCCAAGAACTTCACCTTTACGCCGGAGCACCATCGTTGTTGGGAATTGAATTTTCACGATTACGGTGAAACACGTTTGTATGCCGACGGCAAGGAATTTGCTCTTTCTAAGCACGATATGATTCTATATGCCCCCATGGTGGAGCACGGAATTACCGAGCAGACCGAAGATGCTTCCAACACCGTTTCGGTATCGTTTGAAAGTGACAGTCCCCTATTATATCGATTGGCAAATCGAGTGATTCGCGTGCCCGGTGAACTACAAAAAACCTTGAGTTCTCTGTTAAAGCTTGCCACCTTTTTTACCGAGCAGGGATTGCAACCCAACCTTCTTACTCAGCCCTTCAACAGCACCGATCTGACCGAGCAGGAACAGATTGTTTTGCAACGAATGAAAGGTCTGCTTGAGGACTTCTTTTTACGCCTCCTCTTTGCCGACCAACAAGTATCGCAGTCCCAGCAAATGCCTAAGCTTACCGCTGAAAACCGACAAAAGAATCTTTCAAAATCGGTACAAGAATACATCGAATTGAATTTGGATAAAAAGCTGACCTTACAAAATATCGGCAATCATTTTAATGTAAGCGTCAGCAAGCTGTGTCGGGATATTAAAACCACTACCGGCTGTAGTTTGCAAGAGCTGATCGCCAACAAACGGCTGAAAGTGGCCAAACAAATGATTCTTCGGGAAGAGTATAACTTTACCGAAATTTCTGAGCGATTGGGATTTTCTTCTCTGCACTATTTCTCTCAATGGTTCAAAAAGATGACCAATCGTTCTCCTACCGAATACGCCACCTCGGTTAAGGGACGAAGTGAATAAAATGTTTTGAGCACAGGAAACCCTGTGCTCCTTTTTATTGCATAAAACCTTGATCTAACGGGAATTCTACCCATAGTAGAGCAACGAAAGAAATTCTATTTTTGCGAAAAAATTCATAGAATCCCTAAACCCAACAGTTCCGTGACAAAAGAGCGGGCGGGGCGTATAATATATTCATCAAATCAGAGAAGGAAGATACATTGATGACAAGAACCAAACTGTGCGACCGCAAGTTGCCGACATACACCATCGGTGAGGAGCGGTTTAACATGATCTCACACATTGTTGGCGGAGGGTTTGGCGTGATCGCCCTGACGCTATCGGTAATTTTTGCCGCACTGAGCGGCGATCCCTATGCCGTAGTAGGCTGTTCGGTTTACGGCGCTACCATGGTGATCCTTTACACCATATCCAGTATTTACCACGGACTCAAACCACCCTTTGCCAAGAAGGTGATGCAAGTGCTGGACCATTGCGCCATCTACTTTTTGATTGCAGGCACATACACGCCGATTTTATTGACCGCCATTCGTAAGGTCAGTCCCGTGACCGCTTGGGTGCTATTCGGAGTTGTATGGGGCTTGGCGGCCCTTGCCACTACCCTGACCGCCATTGATTTGAAGAAGTATTCGGTTTTTTCCATGATCTGCTATATTTTTATGGGATGGTGCATTTTGTTAGCCCCTAAAATCACGCTGCAAGCCATTCCCCTGCCAGGCTTTCTGTATCTGCTGGCAGGCGGCATTGTTTATTCCATCGGTGCAGTGCTGTACGGCCTGGGCAAAACCAAAAAATATATGCATTCGGTATTTCATTTATTTGTAGTAGCAGGCAGTATTTTACAGTTCTTATGCATTCAGTTTTACGTCATTTGACCATAAAACAAAAAAGCCTTCGAGGATGTTCCCCGAAGGCTTTTTTCATTGAATTACAGCGTATCGGCAGATTGGTCTTCTACCGCAACGGGAGCGTCTTCGGCAACCGAATCCGTCGTTTTAAAGGGGTTATAAAACACCACCGCTGCCACTACCAACAGCACAACCAAATACCCCACACTCGTGTTGAACCAATCAACGATCCCATTCAACAAACCGGTGTGATAGTTTACGGCAATTACGATGGCCTCAAAGCAATAAAACAGGTAGTTCAGTCCGTGGAATATCACCACAACGCCTGCGGCAATATACTTGAACAGGATGGTAAGCTTCTTACCGTCAAGGAAATAATGCAAGCCAATCACTCCGAAGCCTGCCGTCATAGCAAGAGAGTAGATCACGTTACCCATCACGCTCAAGACAGTGGGAAAAACAAAGGAATAACCGCCGCCGAACATACCGAAAAAGGACAGCACCGCAATCGCCAGCAGGCCGATGGGGAACAAAACCTTGTATTTGGTTTGATTCAGCAGTAAGCCGGCAGGCAGAGCGAGGTATGCCAGATCCCACAGTAAGGTTACAACAAAGGCGTTCCAAAACCAGACGACCACATTGTCCCACAACCACGGAAGGTGGAATTCAAACCCTTCAAACAGATAGATCAGGTGCTGAATGGTATCGCCGATACTCACAAGTGCTTGATAACCGACCACCAACAAAGCGGCAGCCAGACAAATAGCGGCAATCAGAGTGGATTTATCTTGGGCAAGACCCCGCAAGGAGCCGTTGAGTTTTTCTTTCATATTCACAGAATGCTCTCCTTTTTATAGTTTGGCAACGTCCGCATCGGTGATGATGTGGAATCCTGCATCCTCCAATGCCCTTTCGGTAGCGGCGTTATCCGCCACGCGAAGCACCACGTAGGCATGTTTTTCGGTACGGGTCATAAAGGCATACAGATATTCCATATTGATACCTGCCTTATCCAGCACCGCCAAGGCTTTGGAAAGTTTACCCGGTTGATCCCCGATTTTAACCCCCACCACATCGGTCGTGTTGATCAAATGACCTTCCTCCGCCAAAGTTTTCAGCGCGGTTTCGTTGTCATCCACAATCAAACGAAGAATACCGAAATCCTGGGTGTCGGCGATAGACAGCGCACGAATATTTACTTGATGGACAGCAAGGGTATTGGTAATCTCTACCAAAGCACCTTGCTTATTTTCTACAAAAACAGTTAATTGCTTTAACGACATAACCGATTACTCCTCTCTTATACCAATTTCCGTTTATCAATGACGCGTACGGCTTTGCCCTCACTGCGGGTGATGGACTTGGGCGGTACCAGATGCACGGCGGGATTGATGCCCAGCATCACTTTCATCGCGTTGGACAGGGCTTTTTCTTGTTGGGTTACGCCGCTGACCGTATCGGTAAACTGTTCGGGATTCATTTCCACATTAACATCAAAGGTATCGTTGTTGCCCTTGCGGTCAACAATGATCTGATAGTTGGGTTGATAGCCTTCTTTGAGCAATACAGTTTCAATCTGGCTGGGGAATACGTTCACCCCGCGGATGATAAGCATATCGTCGGTGCGACCCATGGGTTTGGCCATTTTAATGAAGGTACGACCGCAAGAGCACTCTTTACGGGTGAGCACGCAAATATCACGGGTGCGATAGCGAAGCAGAGGGAACGCTTCTTTATCAAGAGAGGTGAATACCAATTCCCCTTTACTGCCTTCGGGCAACACTTCGCCGGTATCGGGATCGATGATTTCGGCTAAGAAGTGGTCTTCGTTGATATGCATACCGGTTTGCTCTTCACATTCAAAGGATACGCCCGGGCCGGTGGTTTCGGTCAGACCGTAAATATCGTAGGCTTTGATACCCAGCGTATCTTGAATTTGTTGGCGCATTTCTTCGGTCCAGGGTTCGGCACCGAAGATCCCTGCTTTGAGAGGAATATCTTCCGGCTTGTAGCCTTGTTCTTTCAAAGATTCGCCGATATAAGCGGCATAAGAAGGGGTACAGCACAAAATAGTAGCGCTCAGGTCGGTCATAAACTGAATTTGCCGTTCGGTAAAACCGGAGGACATAGGCAACGTCAGACAGCCCACCTTATGAGAGCCGCCGTTGAGTCCGGGACCGCCGGTAAACAAGCCGTAACCATAGGCTACCTGACAAACGTCTTTATTGGAGCCGCCTGCCGCAACGATGGCGCGAGCACAGCAATCTTCCCACAAATCCACGTCCTTTTGGGTATAAAAGGCTACTACACGGCGACCGGTAGTACCCGAAGTAGACTGAATGCGAACACAATCTTCTAACGGTTTGGCAAGCAGACCGTAAGGATAGGCATCCCGCAAATCTGCCTTGGTGAGGAACGGCAGTTTATGCAGATCTTCAATACCATGGATATCTTCGGGCTTCACACCCTTTTCATCCATCAAATTACGGTAGTACGGTACGTTTTCGTACACGTGCTTGACCTGTTTCACCAGTTTTTCAGACTGCATTTGCTTGATCTGATCCACCGGCATGGTTTCAATTTCTTTTTGGAAATACCGTTTTTCCATACTTTTGCGCCTTCTTTTTTAAAATTTTAATTGATTCAAGCGTGATAACCCAAATCAAACGCTTTTTTATTCATCTCTATAAACTTGGGAGCTACCGTGTTTTCAATGGCGGTGATCCACCGATCATAGGGAATGTCAAATTGTTTGGCAGCCTTGCCCATGAGCACGATGTTTACCGCTTTGGAAGAGCCTGCCTGCTCTGCCAAGGATAAGGCATCCAATGCATCCACATCCACACCTTTGGCGGTGAGTTCGCTAAGCACGTTCACGGGATATTCCGCCGCGCCGATGATCACCGGCATGGGGTCGATCTGTTGGGTATTGACCACGATTTTGCCGTCGGCTTTTAAATAGCGGGCATAGCGTGCCGCCTCTAATTTTTCAAAGGCAATGATCACGTCGGCTTCGCCGTCGGTCACAATGGGAGAATACACCTTTTCACCGAAACGGACGTAGGTTACTACCGAACCGCCCCGTTGGCTCATACCGTGGACTTCGCTTACTTTTACGTCATAGCCTTCGTCCACCAAAAGACGACCCAAAAGTTTAGAGGCCAGCAGACTACCCTGTCCGCCGACGCCTACGATCATAACACTGGTTGTTTTCATAGCCGTTTTCCTCCTTACTCTTCAATGGCGTCAAAGGCGCACAGTTGATTGCAAACACCGCAACCCACACACAAGGTGGTATCGATCTTGGCTTTGCCGTTCTTCATACTGATGGCGGGGCAACCCAAAGTCATACAGCGTTTACAGGATTTACATTTCTCTTCATTGACTTTGAGAGCGGGTTTGGCTTTTACCGATTTCAGCAACACGCAAGGCCGGCGGGAGATGATGACCGAAGGTTCTTCCACCGCCAATTCTTCTTTAATGGCTGTATCGCAAGCCTTCAGGTCATAAGGGTCAACCACCCGCACGCGGTTGATACCAAGAGCTTTACAAAGGGCTTCCAAATCCACCTTGGCGGCGGGATCACCCTTAATGTTATAGCCGGTGGTGGGATTTTGTTGATGTCCCGTCATACCCGTAATAGAGTTATCCAGAATGATCACCGTGGAGTTGGTGGCATTATATGCCACGTTC
Source organism: Clostridia bacterium (assembly GCA_017439545.1). GTDB lineage: Bacteria > Bacillota > Clostridia > Oscillospirales > Acutalibacteraceae > UMGS1484. The sequence goes on from JAFSIW010000078.1 coordinate 37,683, forward strand.
ACCAGACCGGTCATACCCGAATGCATAAAGGTGGAATCCCCGATAACTGCCACCGATTTTTTCTCGGCTTCGGCACCTCTTGCCACGTTGAAGCCGTGGAGTCCCGAAATGGATGCGCCCATACAAAGGGTAGAATCCAAGGCGCTTAAGGGGGCTACCGCACCCAAGGTATAGCAACCGATATCACCCAATGCGGTGATCTTATTTTTGGACAAGGTATAGAACAAACCGCGGTGGGGACAACCGGCGCACATCATAGGCGGACGGTTGGGGATTTCCGAATCGGCGGTCACCACCACTGGTAATTCTTTGCCAAATGCGGCGGCAATGGTGGCTTGGGAGAACTCACCCAAGGGAGAGAACAGTTCCTTACCCACACATTCAATGCCAAGGGAACGAACGTGGGTTTCAATAATGGGATCCAGTTCTTCCACCACGTACAGTTTCTTTACCTTGGCGGCAAAATCTTTGATCAGTTGCACAGGCAAGGGATTGGGCATACCGATCTTGAGAATGGAGGCGCTATCCCCCATTACTTCTTTCACATATAAATAGGAGCAACCCGAGGTGATGATACCAATCTCGTCCCCATTCATTTCCACCGTATTATAAACGCAATCTTCTGCCAGTTGTTGCAACTTCAAGGTACGTTCTTCCACAAAAGGATGGCGCTTAATGGCATTGCCCGGCATCATAATATATTTTGCGCCGTTCTTCACGTAGTCTTTGAGCACGGCGGGTTGGGCTTCACCCATTTCAACAATGGATTGGCTGTGAGCAATGCGGGTGCAGGTACGAAGCAACACGGGGGTATCGTATTCTTCCGAAAGAGCAAAGGCGGACCGGGCAAAGTCATATGCCTCCTGCGAGTCAGCAGGCTCTAACATAGGAATTTTGGAAGCAATGGCATAATGGCGGGAATCCTGCTCATTTTGCGAAGAGTGCATAGCAGGATCATCAGCCACGCAAATAACCATACCGCCGTTTACACCGGTATAAGAAAGGGTGAAAAGAGGGTCGGCGGCTACGTTCAAGCCAACGTGCTTCATGGCGCAAGCCGAGCGAGCCCCTGCCAAAGATGCACCGAAAGCAACCTCGGCGGCTACTTTTTCGTTGGGCGCCCATTCGGAATGAAGATCGTCATATTGGGATAAAAATTCGGTAATTTCGGTAGAGGGGGTGCCGGGATAAGAAGACACCACACCCAAACCGCCGTCGTGCAGACCTGCGGCTACCGCTTGGTTACCAATCATCAGTTTTTTCATTGGATTTTCGTCCTTTCTTACGATTTGTTCTGGGAATCCACCAAACCTTCGGCGCCGTAAATTTTGCGCAGTTTGGGTTTTTCGATCTTGCCGGTAGGATTGCGAGGTACGTCGGCAAAAATGATCTTACGGGGACGCTTATACCGAGGCAATTCTTTGCAGAACTCGTTGATCTCTTCCTCGGTGCAGGTCATATCCTGCTTGATTTCAATAATCGCGGTAGCAATTTCACCCAAACGGGGGTCGGGCAAGCCGATGACTGCCACGTCTTTGATTTTGGGATGTGCCGCAAGGAAGTTTTCGATCTGCACAGGATATAGGTTTTCGCCCCCCGTGATGATCACGTCTTTTTTGCGGTCTACCAAATAAATGAAGCCGTCTTCATCCTGCATGGCCATATCTCCCGTATAAAGCCAACCGTCTTTGAGAGAATCAGCAGTGGCTTTTTCATCCCGATAGTAGCAGGTCATCACACCGGGGCCCGTCAGACACAATTCGCCTACGTCGCCTTGCGTGACCTCCTCCCCTTCGGGAGAAACGATCTTGGTTTGCCAGCCGTAACCGGGAACGCCGATAGCACCCACTTTATGAACGTTTTCGACCCCCAAGTGTACCGCGCCGGGCCCGATGGACTCGGAAAGCCCGTAGTTGGTATCGTATGCGTGATGGGGGAAATATTCCAGCCAACGGCGGATCAGACTTTGGGGAACCGGTTGCGCACCGATGTGCATCAACCGCCAACGGGATAGATCAAACTCTTCTAATTTGATCTCACCACGGTCCAGCGCGTTGAGAATGTCCTGTGCCCAGGGCACCAACAGCCAAACAATGGAGCATTGCTCGGAACTTGCCGCTTCTAAAATGCTACGGGCGCCCGTTCCTTTTAAGATAACCGCTTTGGAGCCGGTAATCAGGCTACCGAACCAATGCATTTTTGCCCCCGTATGGTACAAGGGAGGAATGCAAAGGAAGCAGTCGTCTTTGGTTTGGCTGTGGTGGTTTTGTTCCACCTGACAGGAAAAGATCAGACTTTCGTGATTATGTAAAATGGCTTTGGGGAAGCCGGTAGTACCGGAAGAAAAGTAGATGGCGGCATCGTCCTGCTCGGTCAGCTCACATGCGGGGAAAATACCCGAGCATTCGGAGGTGAGATCGTTATAATCGTCCGCAAAAGCGGGGCAACCGTTCCCGAAGTAGATCAGTTTACAGTTTTTACTGATCTTATCAGCCACCGCTTCTACACGTCCCACAAATTCGTTGCCGAAGATCAGCACGTCAGCCTGAGCAAGATCCAGGCAATAGTCGATCTCATCGGACGAATAGCGGAAATTCAGCGGTACAGCCAGTGCGCCCGTTTTAAGAATACCGAAATAGATGGGCAACCAATCAATACAGTTCATTAACAGAATGGCTACCTTTTTCCCTTTACCAATGCCGCATTGGGTGAGCATATTGGCAAGGCGATTGGCTTTTTCATTAAATACCGCCCAAGTGATCTCGCGGCGATAGTGTTTCACCCGATGGGTTGGCTCAACCAACTCATATTCATGCCAAGTGAGCCGTCGGGTCTCAGGCTGCTCGGGGTTGATCTCCACCAGCGCCGTATCCCCTGCGTAGTCACGGGCATTGCGTTCCAATAAATGTACAATGGTCATTTGTTTCATTCCTTACCTATTGTAAATGATATCTTATATACTTTAACACTTTAAAGCAAATATGTCAACCCTTCCCCATCATATTTTTATAAAAAGTTCAGGAAAAAACGCCAAAATTCAACAAAAAATATTTTTTTGAAAATTCTTTAAAAATCCTATTGACAAGCACGCTTTAAAGTGCTAAACTACAATCAATCACTTTAGCACTTTAAAGTTTTTATGCTTTAAAGCCACGAAAGGTCGTAATAGTCATGAACACGTTCACTCCCCTGTTGGCCGCCGCCAACAACACCACGGTGTACATTGCCGTTCCCATGCTCATTTGCTTTTTTGCGTTAATGATCTGGGTGGGCATTGCTTGCCGCAAGCACGCCACAAGCGTTGACAGCTTTGTATTGGGCGGTCGTGCTGTGGGTCCTTGGCTTACCGCTTTCGCCTTTGGTACTTCTTATTTTTCGGCAGTTATTTTTGTTGGCTACGCCGGACAGTTTGGCTGGAACTTTGGGTTGGCTTCTACCTGGATCGGTCTTGGTAACGCCTTTATCGGCTCTCTGCTTGCCTGGTCGGTTTTGGGACGGCGCACCCGTGTTATGACCCAGCATTTGGGGTCTAAAACCATGCCTGACTTTTTTGAAAAACGGTATGATTCCTCAAAACTGAAGGTCGTTGCCTCCTTTATTGTATTTGTGTTCCTGATTCCCTACACCGCTTCTCTTTACAACGGACTTTCCTCTCTTTTCAACAATGTATTTGATCTCCCCTACTGGGTAGTTGTAGTAATTATGGCGGTGCTTACCGGTGTTTACGTTATTTTCGGCGGGTATATGGCCACTGCCATCAACGACTTTATTCAAGGGATTATCATGCTGGTGGGTATTATTGCGGTGATTGCCGCTGTGCTCCATCAGAACGGTGGATTTACCGAGGCAGTTGCCAAGCTTACCGACACAGCCGGTTCTCAATACACGGCTCTGTTCGGACCCAATCCCATCTTCCTGTTTTTTGTTGTTATGTTAACTTCTCTCGGAACTTGGGGCTTGCCGCAGATGGTAGGAAAGTTCTACTCCATTAAAGACGAAGGCTCTATCAAAAAAGGTACCATCATCTCCACCTTCTTCGCTATTGTGGTGGCAGGCGGATGCTACTTTTTGGGCGGTTTCGGTCGTTTGTACGACGCCCCCTCTTTGTATGCTGCCAACGGCAAGATTCTGAATGACAAAATCATTCCCACAATGCTATCCGATCTTGCTCCTGTGATCGTTTCGCTGATCATTGTATTGGTGCTGGCCGCATCTATGTCTACCCTTTCTTCTTTGGTACTCACCTCCTCCTCTACCCTGACGCTGGACGTGGTCAAGCCTTTGGTCTCTAAGAAAAAAGCAATGAGTGAGAAAAAAAGCGTGCTTATTATGCGCCTGCTCATTGTCTTCTTTATTGCTCTTTCGGCAGTGATCGCCATCCTGAAAGACACCATTTGGTCAAACAATATGTTTATTGCTCAAATGATGGGGGTATCCTGGGGGGCTTTGGCCGGTGCTTTCCTCGCTCCCTTTATGTACGGCTTGTATTGGAAGAAAACCACCAAAGCTGCTGTGGTTGCCAGTTTTATCTTTGGCACAGGGCTGGAGCTTGTGCAGCTGTGCATTAGTGTTGGCTGGCTGTCAGTCAAAGGCATTCCCGTGCTGGATTTTGTATTCACCAACTCCCTCTACTCCGGTGTATTCGCAATGGTAGGCGGTTTGATTTTGGTTCCCATTGTCAGCTTGCTGACCCAAAAAACCCTACCTGCCAACATTGAGGAAAAATTCAGTTGCTACGATGTCAAAGTGGTAACCAACAAAAAGGATTCTCTCGGTTAATGGGAGCCCTGTTAAGGATGCAGAAGTTTTGCTTTTGCATCCTTTTTTATTGACTTTTTTGCCGTTCCCTTTTACAATGAACTTGAAACCGTGCAAGGGAGGTTTATTGATGAATTTCACCTTTCGTGACACCATATCCAAAGAGGTGCTTTGTAACTATCTCAGCCGCGCAGTAACCATGGCAGGCGGACCTCTTTCTCCCAAACAGACCCCTTACGTTGCCGATTTTATTTTGGATGTGGGCGCAAAGTATATTTGCCGTGCCACCCATTGTTGGCGTCCTTCTATCGACGACTACGCCACTTACCCCGATCAAAAGCGATTTATTGAACAACTACACGAGAAAGATCCGGAGGTAGTCTTTGAAGCCTGCATTTTTGAAAACGTAACCCGAGAGGTGGAAACCATTCCCATTCCCCCGTACGTATTTGAGGAATTCGGTCTCCCTGTGGAAAACCGTTGTTTTTCGTTGGAAAAACTCTTGTTTCCCAACGGTTTTCTTTGGGAGTTGATCGGCAAGGAGGCAGGCGTGCCCGACATCACCCAAACCGAGACTCAAATGTTCTTTTATTACCGTGCCTGTGAATACATGAAACTGGGATACGAAGCCCTGCACTTGGGGCAGATCGAATGGATCGGTTATCACGATCCTGACCGTGTGGCGTATACTGCTGTACTGAGTCGGATTCGTGCCTTTGCCAAACACCATGCTCGGCGGGGATTTGTCATCCTCAACTGCCATACCCACGGAGATATTGGCAGCGACGGGCGACTGCTGTTTGATTTTCATATGTTCCCCAGCCGCCCAAAAGCGGTAGGAAGCGAACCGCATCCCCCCACGGCTGATAATCCTCAACGATGCATTTTAGAGCACGATCATTTGGATTCCATTTACGGCAAAAGTTTGGGCGGACGCACGTACAGCGGTTGGGAGTGTGATTCTTTGCCCTATCTGGTAGAGTTGGATAATTACGGCAACAATCCTGCTATTCGCAATCAGCCCAATCCTGACCTGATCGAAAGTTGGGGAATGGATGAGATCACCTGGTTTGCCAATCAGCCTGATCACTATCGGGCGGAGTTTTTGCGGTACGCTTATGAATGGATGCAAGATTGCGCTAAGGGCGACGGTTACTTTGCCATGCCCTGTCAGCGAATCGCTGAGTTGTATAACAAACAGGGTGAGATCGTATCCTACCAATACCGCGCCTACTTCCCCGACGCGATAGAGGGAGGTACGGGAGATCAAGCAGTCATTCGTCAGCTTTGGAAGGAATAAAATCAATAATAGACCGCTTGCCGCAGGAAATTTTCTGTTGCAAGCGGTTTTTGCATAAATTCCTTAAAAAAACATATAAATTAGGGATTGCAAAACCAAAAGCATTGTGCTATAATAGCCAGCGAAATCCCCAAAGAAACCTTTGGAATGCAAAGACCGAAGGCGGAGGGAACTCTGGAGAAGCCCGTTTTACACGGGTGCCGAAGGTGCAAGGCAGATTCTGCCGAATCTCTCAGGCGAAAGGACAGAGAAACGTTACGTTCGAATGAACTGTTCTCCAGAGCTGTCTTTCTACGGGAAGGCAGTTTATTTTATTTTCAGGAGGAAAAAACATGTTAGACAAAATCACAGAAATAAACAGCGCAGTCAACGGCGTTGTTTGGGGAATTCCCGGTCTTGTTCTTTTGATTGGTACCGGTATTCTCATGACTCTGGTAACCAAGGTATTCCAAGTAACCCACATTGGTCACTGGTTCAAAAAAACCTTGGGCAGCCTTTTCAAGAAGGATGTTATTAGCCACAGCAAAGAGAAAGGTTCCATTTCTCCCTTCCAAGCCCTTTGTACCGCGCTTGCCGCAACGGTTGGTACCGGTAATATTGCCGGTGTTGCCGCCGCGATTTGCATTGGTGGTGCAGGTGCCGTGTTTTGGATGTGGGTTGCCGCTTTCTTTGGCATGATGACGAACTTTTCCGAAAACGTTCTCGGTATGTACTTCCGTCGCAAAAACCCCAACGGCGAATGGTCCGGAGGTGCCATGTACTACCTGCGTGACGGTCTTGGCAAAAAGAAAGGCTGTGGATGGATTGGCAAAGCCCTTGCTGTTTTGTTCTGTATCTTTACCATGCTCGCCTCTTTCGGTATCGGTAGCATGGGACAGGTCAACAAAATTGTTGCCAACGTTGCCGCCGCATTTGACGTAAGCTCTCTTTCTTCTGTTGAAGTATTCAGCGGTGTTTCTCTTTACAACATCATTATCGGTGTTGTTATTATGGCCCTAACCGCTTTGATTACCCTTGGCGGCTTAAAACGAATTGCCAATGTTGCCGAAAAAATCGTACCCTTTATGGTTGTTCTTTTTGTTTTGGGCAGCCTTATCATCATTGGCATTAACTATCAAGCGATTATCCCCGCTTTCAAAGCTATTTTTGTAAATGCTTTTGCTCCTCAAGCTTTTGTAGGCGGTGGCATCGGCGGTGTGATTATCGCTATGACCAACGGCTTTAAACGCGGTGTATTCTCTAACGAAGCAGGTCTTGGCTCTTCGGTTATGGTTCACGCTAACTCCAATATCAAAGAACCTGTAAAACAAGGTATGTGGGGTATCTTCGAAGTATTTGCCGACACCATGGTAGTTTGTACCATGACGGCTCTGGTTGTACTTACGTCCGGCGGTCTTGCAGGCGGTGTTTTCAACGTAGAAACCGGTGAAATCGCCGCAGGATTTACCGATGCTACTTTGGTTGGCGGCGCTTTCAACCAAGTCTTTTCTTGGGGTAACATCGGTCAAAGATTCATTGCCATCGCTATGTTCCTGTTTGCCTTTACCACCGTTCTTGGTTGGTCCCACTACGGTTCTAAGGCTTGGGAATACCTCTTTGGCGCCAAAACCACGGTTGTTTTCAGAGTCATTCACGTAATCACCGTTATTTTCGGCGCCGTGCTTTCTTCTTCCCTTGCTTGGGATATTTCCGACACCTTCAATGGTCTGATGATGATTCCCAACTTGATTGGTGTTGTTGTTCTCTGCCCCTTGGTTATTACAATCACCAAGAGCTATGTTGACAGAAAACTGAAAAACAAAGCCGTGAAGCCTATTCTTTCTTACGACCCCGAAATTCAAGCGGAAGCCGAAGCCGATCTTGATGTTGATTAATTGAATTGATTACATGTATTAAAATGCCCTGTGTGAAACTTCACACAGGGCATTTTCGTATGCGTCTTATTTATCCAAATTAAATTGCTCGCCGCAACCGTAATTCTCGTAAACGTAGTCAATATCCTTATCCCCACGGCCGGACAGGCAAACCAGAATAGAGCCGGTCTTCTTTTCCTTGGCGTATTTGATAGCATAAGCTAAAGCATGAGAGCTTTCAATAGCGGGAATAATACCCTCATAGCGGCACAGCAAGAAGAAGGCTTCCATGGCTTCTTCGTCAGAGGCGGTGACGTAGTTCACACGACCCGCATCCCGCAGATAAGCATGTTCCGGACCGACACCGGGATAATCCAGACCGCTGGCGATGGAGTAAACCGGCAAGGGTTCGCCCTTTTCGTCTTGGAGCAGGTAGCTTTCAAAGCCGTGGAGTTTCCCCTTAGAGCCAAACTGCATGGTAGCCGCATGATCACCCACGTTGGTGCCGCGACCAAGGGGTTCCACACCATAAATCTCAACAGGGTCGCCCAAGAAGGGAGTAAACATACCAAGGGAGTTAGAGCCACCGCCTACGCAAGCGCAAATGGCATCCGGCATAATGCCGGTCATTTCCAAGAATTGTTCACGAGCTTCTACACCGATCACCGATTGGAAATCCCGTACCATTTTGGGGAAGGGATGGGGCCCCAATGCCGAGCCGATGCAATAAATGGCGTGGTCATATTCTTTGAGATAGGCTTCAAAGGCGGCGTCAACCGCTTCTTTTAAGGTTTTCAGACCGTGGGTAACGGGAATCACGTTAGCCCCCAGCATTTTCATGCGAATCACGTTGGGATGTTGCTTAGCGATGTCCACTTCGCCCATATACACGTCGCATTCCATACCGAAATAGGCGGCAGCGGTGGCGATTGCTACACCGTGTTGTCCTGCACCGGTTTCGGCAATCAGTTTTTTCTTGCCCATATATTTGGCAAGCAAGCCTTCCCCCATGCAGTGGTTGAGCTTATGGGCGCCGGTGTGGTTCAAATCTTCCCGTTTTAAATAGATTTGGCAATTACCAAACAGTTTAGAAAGCCGTTCGCAATGATACACGGGGGTGGGACGACCTTGAAACTCTTTGCGAATGCGACGCAGTTCGTTGATAAACTGTGCCGAATGGCAAATCGCTTCGTACGAATCGCTGGCTTCTTTAAATGCAGGCTCTAATTCGGGAGGCAAAAAAGCGCCGCCAAATTCGCCGAAATACCCGTTTTGGTCGGGATATTGTTTTAAATAGGTTGTAAAATCTTTATAATCCATCACAAATTCTCCTCAATATTGGTTTGATTGTTTTGATTTGTGGTTTTTCGCCATCGTGAGAGCCCATAGAAATGCCTCCGTTACATAAAAAACTCCTGCCCCAAAATTGGGACAGGAGTAGGATTCCTGCGGTACCACCCAAATTCACTCAAAACGAGTGCACTCAAACGACGTACGATCATACGTCTGCCGCTGTAACGTGCGGCTCACGGCTCCCCTACTCGCCAACGCTTTCAGTTTGCCCTCAAAAGTCCATTCACAAAGCCTCAACTTGTTGCAATTCCACCGCCTGCAACTCTCTGAAAAGCCAATCTGCTTTGCTACTCGTCTTTCTCAACGGTTTGTTTTTTCTTATTATATGTCTTGAAGGTAGGGTTGTCAAGAGTTTTTTTCTTTACATTTCCCCTTACCTGTGCTATAATTGAATCACCACACAAAAACTTCATAATCTATATTCGGAACGGTGTTTTTCTTTTCGGTAAAAACGCTCAGCTTCACTTTTCCGTTTCCGTTATAGGTTACGTTAAGTTTTTGTGTGGTAGCAAATCGAAGCCATGCGTTTTTCGGTGTGTGTGACCTCGGTTGCGCACACCTTTTTGTTTTTTCGGAGGTTCCTATGAATTCACGTGTACAAGCCTATTTGAACGCCCATCGTCATCTGCCCACCTACGAACACCGAGCCGTTGCCGTACATCACCCCGAAAAGTGGGCGGCATATCAGCAGGACGTTTTGCTGTTGGCGGGACTGTTTGATAAAATATACCACTCCCAACACACAGGCGAGTTCTGTTACGTAGAATCCGACCCGAAAAGCGGAATGATACGCTACTACAAGCGGCAAGCTATTGCTGTAACCGAAGAGGAATTCCGCTTGATTCAACAGTATTCCCCCATCGCCTATAACGAATAATGCACCCCCGCTTTTCTTTGGCATACAGTAATAATGGACAGGCAAATGCTGTCTGTTCACGGTGATCACCAGTCAAAGAAAGGAGTTATTTTATGTTACAACTGTTTGAACGAACAGGCGACGACAAGACCCCCTCTCCCCTGCCCGAAGAGATTTCCCTTGCCATTGCCTACGTACCGTTTCAGCAGACCCCGCAAGCGGTATCTTCGGATGAAGGGTTCAAGCGGGGCACCATTTTCACCGAGCTGTACAAGCCCTTTACCGGCAAACGGGGTGAGCGGCGATGAACGACCGTCAGGCATTGCTCAATCGCATCTCGGTGGCACGCTTTGCCGCATGGGAACTGCATATTTATTTGGATACGCACCCCAATGACAAACAAGCCATGCGAAACTTTGAAAAATACCAAAAAACAGCCGATGAGTTAACCGTCCAATATGAGGCGAAATACGGCCCCCTGATCTCGTCTGATGTTTACGGCGACACCAGCTGGCAGTGGATCAACGCTCCTTGGCCCTGGGAATGCGGGGAGGTGTGCGACTGATGTTTATGTACGAAAAACGGTTGCAATATCCCGTTAAGATCAAAACGCCAAACCCCAAACTCGCCAAAGCCATCATCACCCAGTACGGCGGTCCTCACGGGGAGCTTGGCGCATCCCTGCGGTATCTCAGCCAGCGATTCTCTATGCCCTACCCCGAAGTAAAAGCCGTGCTTACCGATGTAGGTACTGAAGAACTGGGACACTTAGAGATGGTGGGTACTATTGTGTATCAGCTCACCCGCAATCTGACCCCTGAGCAGATCAAAGCCGCAGGCTTCGACGATTACTTTGTGGATCATACCACAGGCATCTATCCCGTAGCGGCTTCGGGCGAATCCTTTTCTGCCAATACCTTCTCGGTCACCGGCGATCCGCTGGCAGACTTGCACGAGGATCTGGCAGCAGATGCCACGACCGTCAAAGAACAACCACTATTTTCGAAAGCCTGAAAACCCTTGATATGACTGGCTTTTCGGCACTTTGAGCCTTTTTGCAAAAATGGCATACCTGCAACCATACAAGAACAACATAACCGCAATTTACACTAAATTTTAAAAAACTTACGATAGGACAAGCTGTTTCCGAGAAATCAAATAAATTAGGTGTAATATGTTCTACCACAGATACTTATACGCCTTTCTTCGGTAAACCCTTTCCTATACTCCTTCCTATGCCCCTCTTTATGCCCCTATTTTCCCCCCTTAATAAAGCAAAAGACGTTGCAACGAAGCAACGTCTTTGTTGATTTAATGACAACCGTGAGAACCGCAATTACTGCCGCAACCGTGGTCTCCGCAAGCGTGTCCCTCACCGTGACGATGGTCGTGGTGGTCACACTTGGCTTCAGGATCATAGTTCAAGCTATTTGCAAGGAATGCCTCCACTGCCTTGTCTGCATCACCGTGGACACCGCCGAAAAGCTTGATGCCTGCCTGGGCAAGTGCCATCTGTGCACCGCCGCCGATGCCGCCGCAAATAAGGACGTCTGCATTCAGTGCAGAAAGAAGTCCTGCCAATGCACCGTGGCCGCTCCCGTTTGTGTCTACGACCTTCGCATTTACGATCTTGCCATCCTCTACTTCGTAGAGCTTAAACTGCGCGGTATGACCGAAGTGCTGAAAGATCTGTCCGTTTTCATAGGTTACTGCAATTTTCATTGTATCTTCTCCATTTCTACTTTTTTAAGTGATTTTTTGAATTGAA
>JAFSIW010000079.1 GCA_017439545.1 Clostridia bacterium
ACCAATCAACAATTTGTGGTAATAGACAAGCAAACCAAAGACCGCTTGGCAGAACAAGTGCGGTTGGAAGAATGGGAAGCCCGTCCCGACGGACGATTTGTTGTACGGTTTGCCACCTCTTGGGCGACCACAAAAGAAGAATTGCATGAGTTGAGCAAAATAGTATAACCAAAACGGGTGCTTGCAAAGTCAGCAAGCACCCGTTTGCGATGTTCGGTTTACTCAAATAATCCGGTAGAAAGATACCGTTCCCCTGTGTCGGGCAACAGCACCACAATGGTTTTCCCTTGGTTTTCGGGGGCAAAAGCCACCTGCACGGCGGCGTGCAAAGCCGCTCCCGACGAGATGCCGCACAATACCCCTTCGCTTGCGGCAAAGGCTTTGGCGGCGGCAAAGGCTTCCCTTGTGGTGACGGTTACCACTTGGTCATATACGGTGGTATCTAAGGTGTTGGGCACAAAGCCTGCGCCAATGCCTTGTAAGCCGTGAGGACCTGCTTTGCCCCCCGTCAGTACGGGAGAATCGGCAGGCTCAACTCCAATGATCTTTACGTTGGGATTCTGCTCTTTTAAATACCGTCCAACCCCCGTCAGCGTTCCGCCCGTACCAATGCCTGATACGAAAATATCTACCGTACCGTCGGTGTCTCGCCAGATCTCGGGTCCCGTGGAGGCATAGTGTGCGGCAGGATTGGCAGGGTTTTCAAATTGAGAGGGGATATAACTATGGGGAATGGTTGCCGCCAATTCTTTGGCTTTGGCGATGGCGCCGTTCATCCCCAATTTGCCGTCAGTGAGCACCACCTGTGCGCCGTAAGCCGACAGCAGGTCTCTCCGCTCTTTGCTCATGGTATCGGGCATCGTTAAAATCACCCGGTATCCCTTGGTAATGGCCACCGCCGCCAGCCCAATGCCCGTGTTGCCGCTGGTGGGCTCAATGATGGTGCTGTCGGGATTGAGCAGCCCGTCGGCTTCGGCTTGCTCAATCATAGCCAAAGCCACACGGTCTTTGGCGCTGCCTGCGGGATTGAAGCATTCCAACTTAACAAGCAGGGTGGCTTGTAACCCTTGTTTTTTGGCAAATCGTTCGGCTTGCAACAAGGGTGTGTTGCCGATCAGTTTTGTAACAGAAGTTGCAACGTTCATTGATCTTACTCCTTAAAAACGAAATCACAAAAGTCAATCAAGGTGTTCCAATCCGCTAACGTGTGACCGTGGTCGCCTTTGCGGAACACCACTTGGTTATAGGCAGTGTCAACTCCCAAAAATTCATACACGGGATCCATCGCCGACTTTATGGCAAGCACCCCGTCGGGATTGGCCCATTGGTCATTTTCAGCCTCTGTACGAAGCACCGCCCGTGGCGCTAACACACAAAAAGCATCCGTCATATCAATGGTGAGGGTGTTATTTGCCACCGCCTTGTTAAAAGAGGAAGAAAACCAATGGGGAAAGTTTTCTGCCAAATGCGAAGCAGACTCGCTGTCTTTGCCTTGCACGCTCAACGATGCCGCACCGCCTACTCCCGAGCCGTTGGGGGCAATGACTTTGAAACGGTCATCCATCACCCCTGCACAAATGGCGGCTTTGCCGTCACGGGAATGTCCTGTAATGCAGAACTTGTCGGTGTCGGCAAAATCTTTTTGGCTGACGTAGTCTGCCGCCGCCACCGCACCGTATGCCCACAAGGCAATAGCACCCAAATCCTTTTCAAGATAAGCAGCAGGCAAACCATCCCGATTGTCTGCTTCGTCGGGAGCCACGTCCTTGCGACCGATGGTAACGAAAGCGTATCGTTTTTCTAACAGCATTTGTTCTTCTATGGGAGCACGATATTCATAATCGCTCAAATAATCCAAACGGAAGATCACGGGGTATTTGCCCTCGTCATCGGGATAGGTGATGCGCAGAGTTTCTTGCAGTCCATCACCAAATCGGAGAATGCATTCTTCCATCATAGCGCCGCACTCGGGCAGAGGAACAGTCACTTGGTTGACGGCGGTGATTGCTCCCGTGGATTCGGGGAAAATGCCGTACAGTTCTTGCTGTAACCGTTCTTTCTTTTGGGTGCAAGCGGCTTCCCATTGCTGTTTGGTGGTGATGGCGTTGCCGTTTTGGTCCATCAAAGGATTGCTTATTAAGTCTTGATGACAAGCCGTAAATAAAAAACATGCAACCAAACCAATGCAATACAAACCAATAAATTTGTTTTTAAAGAAAGCCATCAAACACGCCCCTATCGATTGGTGTTCATTAGTAACTGTGCAACAAACGTTGCTTTTCTTGCCCAAAGGAGCCGAAAAACTCCGTCCTTCTATTAACATCAATATACCATTGTTCAATCATCTTTTCAAGGTATATATTGCTATAAAATATAATCGGTTATACAATCGTACCAATGTACGTAAGTCTCACCGTTCACAACCATTCGTTCGTTGCAAGGTAATTGTTCGCTCCACTTTTGTTTGTAATGCTGAATCGCCCAGTTATCGCGATTAAACCGTCGCCAAAGCACTGTTCTTCCATTTTTATCAATGTATTGTTCAATGACAATTCCGTGATTACAATCATCGACTTCCATAACACATACTGTATCATAATATTTTCCGCCGATTGTTACATCAAATCGCCCCACTACATCCATTGTTGAACCCTTACCTGTTTTGGTAATTTGGTTTCCATGACGGCAAATCAATCCCTTTGATTGCAAGTTGGTTTCATTTCCACAGTTTTCATCGCCGAATCCCCAATTGTTCATAAACACTTCACCGTCAAGAAAAGTTGTGGTTTTCTTTACATCCTTCTCTCGATGGGTTTCCGATAAATAGCGACAATGCGTATCGGTCAATTGGGCTACAAATTGTCTGTCATTGGTTTTGTTGTTATTCATGTCATGTTGAATGCTGATAATTTCAACTCCTTCAAATCCGTGCACCTCTGCTTTCCCTACAACACAAACTTCGGAATATTCATCGCATTGTTTGGTAACAAAATCATATAATCCCCAAATTGTTTTTTCGCCGAGTTTTGGTATAATGCTCAACCCTTGAAGCTCTTCGCATTTTACCGTAAAAGGAGACTGCGATGACGGTACAATTTGATAATCGGGTAATTGTTTTGGTAATTGTTTCATAAGCGTTTCATCCTTTCTGTCATTCACACCTAACGGATATTTATTTTTGAAATTTTGTTTTGCGGTATGCAATCTGCTTTTTACCGTCCCGAGAGGAAGATTCAGTCTTGCAGCAATTTCTGATTGCGGTAAGTTCCTCCAATAGTACAAATACAGGATCTGTCGATCCTTATCTCCCAATGATGCTAACACATCACAGACGATTGAATTTTCAGCGTAGCCAAACCGTGTTTGCACCAGTTGGTATTGATCCAATTCTTCAACCAAGATTTCTAAGCTTTTTGATTTTTGTATAAAATAATCGTAGCACTTGTGTCGTGCAATTCCAATCACCCACGCTTTAAACACTTCCGGTGTTTTGAGTTGTCCGAAGTTTTTATATGCTGTTAATAACACTTCTTGCACAATATCTTCGGCATCCAAGATGTTTGGAATTCGAAATTTCACAAATCGCTCAACAGCAAGTCGATTTTTGGAAAGTAATATTTCAAAATCAGTCATTACCGCACCTCCTATCCATTCATTGAAACCGGTTTCACTTATATAGTCGAAAAAATTAATCAAAAGGTTCATTTTATTATCTTTCATTTTTTTAGACTTTGCAAGAAAATGTTCATAGAGTAACCGTCGGCCATAATACTTGCATTTTTGTGTGGATTGGGATATAATAAGAAAAAATCGAAAGGAAGTTTATTACAATGAAAAAAATCATTTGCAAAGTAGAATACGATACTGCCGCATCGGAAGTGATCATGAAGCGTACCTTCGGTCAATTCGGTGATCCCAACGGCTACGAAGAAACCCTGTATAAAACCGCCGACGGCAAATATTTTCTTTACGTAAACGGCGGCGCTCAGTCTCCTTACACCGAAGAAAATATTAAACGGATGTCCGCCGCCAAGGCCGAAGAATGGCTGGGTAAATAAGCAAAATGAATCTCATCACCCAACTGCAGAGTATGCGTGACCTGCCCGACGAACAACTGCATAGCCTGATTTGCGACGAGTCTGCCACCAAAGCCTTGGCGGCCGCCGCTGATTTGGTGCGCCGTGAAGTCTACGGGCGGGACGTGTATATCCGTGGGTTGATCGAGCTGACCAATTATTGCAAAAACAACTGCTACTATTGCGGCATTCGTCGGGATAATCGGGAGGTTGCCCGTTACCGTCTGACCCATCAGCAGGTGCTGGCGTGCTGTGAGCAGGGATATGGGCTTGGATTCCGCACCTTTGTGTTGCAGGGGGGCGAAGACCCTCATTTTACCGACTCGGTGGTGTGCAAACTGGTGGATGCCATTAAAACCGCCCATCCCGATTGCGCCGTGACCTTGTCGCTGGGGGAAAAATCCAAAGAAAGCTATCAGGCGTTGTTCCGAGTGGGGGCGGATCGATATTTGCTTCGCCACGAAACTGCCAATGCCTGCCATTACGGGCAGTTGCATCCCAAAGAACTGACCGCCGAAAACCGAAAACGGTGTTTGTTTGATTTAAAAGAGATCGGCTTTCAGGTGGGAGCGGGCTTTATGGTGGGCTCGCCCTACCAAACCGCCCACCATTTGGTGGAAGATCTGCGGTTTTTGCAGGAACTGGATCCCGATATGATCGGCATTGGCCCCTTTTTGCCCCATCATGCCACACCGTTTGCCCACGAACATAAGGGCAGTCTGACCCTTACTCTGCGGATGCTCTCGTTGGTGCGACTGATGTTCCCTCACGCCTTGCTTCCCGCTACTACGGCGTTGGGCACGTTACATCCCGACGGGCGCACTTTGGGCTTGCAGGCAGGGGGCAACGTGGTAATGCCCAATCTTTCCCCCACCGACGTGCGGGAACTGTATACCCTGTATGAGGATAAAATCAGCACCCACGCCGAATCGGCGGAAGGGCTGAACGCCTTAAAAGAGCAGGTTTCTTTGGCGGGATATGAGATCGTGACGCATAAAGGGGACGTAAAGCGAAAATAATCGTTGACGAAACAAGGAAAATCCGATACAATAGAAACAGAAACCAAGGAGGTTACAACCATGGACGAAATGAAAGAACTGATGGAAGAAATGCCCGATCTGGTCACCTTGAGCGACGAAGAAGGCAACGAATTCACGCTGGAAGTGCTGGACGAAGTGGATATGGACGGGAATCACTACGTGGCTATGCTGCCCGTATACGACGATCCTAAGGATATGATGGAGGATGAAGATCCTTTGGTCATTATGAAGCAGGTGTCCGAGCCTGACGGGGAATTCTTTGAAGAAATCGCCGACGAAGAAGAATTTGCCCGCATTGGCGACGTGTTTGCCGCTCGCCTGTCGGAAGTATTTGACATCGAACAATAAAAACGTACGTCCTGCGCTGTTCGCGGACCCTCTCGGCTATATAACCCTACAAGTGTATAATAGGGAATCCGGCTCTTGCTGTGGGTATGCAGGCCTCCCGATTTTATGTCGGACGTTGGAAGCACAAAGCAGTGAGGAGGATACCCACCTGCTATGTTGTGGGCAGGTTATCATTAGCCGAGGTTTTTTACGGCAGCGCGGGCGTTTTTTGCTTGACAAAGATAGGCGGATGGGGTATAATACCATTCGCACCCGAGAGGGAACAAACTGCAAAACCAGGGGACCCCGAAAAGACGAAGGCTTTTTGGGGAGAAGGAAAAACAACGAAGCGGTTGCGTTTTCGCCGAAGGCGGAAACAAGATAAGCGGAGTTCGTTTTGACGCTGTGGCTCAGTTTGGTGGTAACGAGCCCGACCGCCGCCGGTGGCGGAAAAAGAGAGGGCGCAGTTGGTGCCGCGGTCAAAAGTTGTAGGCGCTACAAGCCGTAACAACTTTTGGGCACCGCAAACGGAAGCTGCGTAGCAGCGCTCCACAGTTCTAAGTAAAGTGCATGTTATTTAAAACTAAATAAGATTACGAGATGTGGCTCAGTTTGGTAGAGCGCTGCGTTCGGGACGCAGAGGCCGCAGGTTCAAATCCTGTCATCTCGACCAAAAAGAAGGTAGGAAATTCCTACCTTCTTTTTTTGCCAAATATACAGTTCCTATCCTGCTTTTTCTGCGTCCCAACGGCGTAAGGGAACCGCAAACGATAGCCGCAGTTTTTATTTGTTTATAGATAAAGCCTATTCGTTTGCATAGTTTATTGAAATAGCAAGTCGATTGTTGATTATGGGGAAAGGGAAAATGGTTTTTAGTAAGGATCACCAATTCTAAAGTTGACAATGGTGCTACTTTGACAGTATTCGCAAATGTAAATTTTTGAAACGGGATAATTGATTTCCGGACCCGCAAGATAAGGCATTTCACTAATGGTGTGACAATTTTGGCACACGGCGTAGTAACTCACCATTATATGAGAAGTTCCGCTTGATGCGGAGGATATTTTGCAATTTTGATAAAACAAAATGTCATTTCGCACATACCAAGTATTGGGCTTTACATTGTATGCTCTTTCCGGTTGCTTTTCTGCACCACATTCTGTACAGATTTTGTTAATATAATTATGTTCCAATGTTGAAGTGGACTGTTTTTCAGTGAAACCACAATTTGTACAAGTATGTGTTATCTCGCCGCCACTTGAACAGGTTGCTTCTTTAATAACAGTTTCCTCTCCGAATTCGTGGTTGCATAATTTTTTGGTACGGATGTTGTTTACGTGGTCCATTGTGGTTTCAATATAATTGTCACCTAAATAATCCGTAAGCACGAAAGATCTGTTTTCGCCGAATAATATTATAGAACCATATACCCATCTTCCAGTCTCTTTTTCTACATGCCATAGTCGAAAATTTTTGCTTCCAGAATCTCTTTTTATCTTATAGGGCACCATTTCGTTGATGTTTCCATATGAACTTTTATCGGAAGTCCACCAAGATTCTTGCCCCATTGTATTTTGTTTAAATGTATATACGCTGGTGGTGTTTTCGTTTTCTAAAATGAATGTTTTTCCATCAAAATACGATTGCACTTGTTTTGTAATGACGGCATTACGGATGGCGTTGGTAATTATACAGACAAGAACAATTGCGATAATAATTGCAACGATAGCGAATATAAGATTTTTTGGCTTTTTGAGAAAAGCAACTATTTTATTATTGGGTTGGGTGGTTATTTTCTTTGTCACAAACATTTCTATGTTATTTTCTCCTCGTGTCTTATTTATCCTTTAGGATATCTGCCATTTTTTGATCCATTTCAGCTTGTGCATATGCAGCAATACTACGGTCGCCACGCACAGCAGCTGCAGCTTTTTTATGAGCTGCACTTTTGTATGCAATCTTATCAGCTCCGTTACCGGAAACCATATCCGCCATACTTTTATCCATTCGCTCTTGTGCGTAAGCTGCACCTTTGTAGTCACCACGTGCAATGCAAGCGGCTTTGGTATTGGCGGCACTTTTATATTCTCTGCTTGCTTTGTTTCTTTCTTCAGCTTCTCGTTTTCTTCTACTTTCCTCGGATGCTGCTTGTCCTTCCGGTGATCCCATGTATGCAATGCCTGCAAAGATGAACAAGACAATCAGTATGGAAATAATAGCAGGGGTGGCCAACAATTTAAATAGCACCCTGAGCCATTGTTTGCTTATGTCACCAAAAAAACCGAGGATTCCAAATGTCAAAGATATAACAACAATAATGATGGTTTTTGCCCATCCGTTATTATTGACAATAGTTTCTCCGTGAGATTTTAACGTTTTTATTTTACAAGAAACAGGAATATCTTCCGGACGATTAATTAGTTTGTTTAATAATTCCTTAGATATATGTGTTTGGCTGGATGGGTGTTCTTCTTTGGTTGTTACCGAGAGAACAATATCGGTTAACCCGTACGCTTTGATGTCATCCTGAGAAGAACTTGCACAGTCAAATTTAACTCCTTCGATTTCAAGCGATATGCGATAATCATCGATTTCTTGATTTGTATGGTTTTGAATCCCAAAAAAGAGCTTATAGTATTCACCTGAATCTCCTTCTGGCAATGCTCCTATGTAATAAGCTTCTAAGGAATCTTGTCCTTTCCAAACCAAAGGGGTTGTGATCCAAGATTTTATTGTAGTCCAGCCGAAAAGAACGAGCGAAAGAATGATAATTGCTACCATAATAATTGCAACAACAATATTTTCGGCTCGTTGTTCTGTTAAATTGCTTTTTGAAAATTTCATGTGTTTTTCCTCCTAAAAATAAAAAGTGCGCCAACCGAAGTCGACGCACCGAAAAACGCAGACTCCAATTGTCGCCAAACAATCTATTCGAAGCATAGGTGAAACTACACAATGAAACGGGAACTGCATTTTTACCAAAATGAGTTTGCTTCATTATGTAACCAAAAGGCCTAATACCTTTAAAAATAAAATACACCTATAGCTACGAATATTCAGATTGTTTGGCAAAAATCATTATATCACAGTTTTTAGTTCTTTGCAATAAATTTGAGAAAAAATCTTTCAAATCCTGTCATCTCGACCAAAAACCGTATTCCCATATAGGAATACGGTTTTCTTCTTTCCTGTCTGTCTTTTTGCCAAAAAGGGGACACGCACCTGTGTGCGCATCCCCTCATCCTATAACGGTGTACCTATTTGTTATCGGTGTTGGTATTTTCACAGCCGCATCCACCGTTGCATTTGCTGCCACACTGCTTTGCATAGGGACTGCCGATGCAGGTCTCGCCGCGCTTTTTAGCACGGATCAGATACCAAATGATGCCTGCCGCAATGGCAAGTAAAAGTAAAACAACG
>JAFSIW010000080.1 GCA_017439545.1 Clostridia bacterium
GCCGCCGCCGCCATCGGCAACCATATTGTAAACGACGGGGACTGCAATCTGTCGGTGGGCACTTCCGGTACGGTGTTTGTCAGCAGTGACAAATATGCCGCCGATACCAAAAACGCCATTCATATGTTCTGCCATGCCAACGGCAAATATCATTCCATGGCTTGTATGCTGTCGGCCGCTTCTTGCAACGGCTGGTGGGCAGAAAAGATTTTGGGTACCGATGATTTCAAGACGGAAGAATCGGCTATGGACATTGCGGCAGAAAACCCCGTGCTGTTTTTGCCTTATTTAATGGGCGAACGCTCCCCCTTAAATGATCCCGACGTGCGGGGTATGTTCTACGGCATGAGCCTTGCCACCACCCGTGCCCAAATGGGTCAGGCGGTGCTGGAAGGGGTGGCTTTCGCTTTCCGTCATAACATTGATATCATCCGTTCCTCGGGTATTGAGATCCACAAGGCAAAAATCTGCGGCGGCGGCGCCAAAAGTCCGCTGTGGCTTAACATTTTTGCCAACGTGCTGAATCTGCCCATCACCGTTCCTCAAAAAGAAGAGGGTGCCGCTCTGGGCGCCGCTTTGTTGGCGGCCAAGGGATGCGACCCGGCGGTGTATGAAGCCATTTGCCGTAAGACCGACGGGGTCAAGGCCGTGATAGAGCCCGATTCTGCCTTGGCAGAAAAATACGAGCAAGCTTATGAAAAATGGCTGAAGTTGTATCCCGCAGTGCAAAATATTTTTGCTTAATATTTCGTAAAATCAATTGACAATTACCGATTGGTAAGGTATGATACCAATCGGTAATTTCGTTTTTGAGGGGCATTATGTACGGATACTCGGATAATACAATTACATATTGGATGCTAGAGGCTGTACTGACCGGCGTGATGGCTGTATTGCTTGCCTTGGGCATTTGGCGCAAATGGCGTTGGTGCGCCTTGGTGTATCCCGTGGGGCAGTTGTTTCTGCGGGCGGCGGTGCTGATTTGGCAACCCACCGAATTTGGCTACGAATCGGTGATGGAGCAAACGGCGCTGATGTTGGGCTTGTGTCTGTTTTCGGCGTTACTTCTTCGTTATCCGTGGATGGGTTGGGTGATTGCCCTGGGCGGCAGTTGGATGCTGTTTATGATCGTCCCCTCAGGCTTTCCCGATTTGGGCATCTATTTTTCTTACGGTTACGAGCTGATCTACCTCGCTTTGCAGGTGATCTTCTCTGCCCTTCTTCATGTTGCGTTGATGGTGTACGGCGTTTTATTTGCCTTGGGTCGTATCGGTCAACCAAAGACAGTGAAGATGGTGGATTCGGATCAATAATCAAAGTCCTTCCCTGCGGAGTATATCCCTTGGGAAGGCTTTTTGTTTTATTAAATTCTCCTTGTCAAGCGAGGGGAAATGTGGTATAATTAAACCAATATATCCTTGCTTCCAGCACCCGATTTTGTACCGCGTTCATCACGGCTGCATACATTGTAGTTGAGGTGGTGGCGATGAAAGGGACATCCCGTGTAAAACTCCGACGGCGTCGGTGGGGGATCCTGCTGTTTTTGGTGGGCATTTTGGTGCTCACGGGACTTTTGGCAGAGCGGATCCATCCCCTTTTGGTGCGCCTTGCCGAGAGTAAGGCACAAAGTGCTACCTTAAAAATCATCAACGATCAGGTCTCGGTGTTTATGGCGCAAGAAGACCTTGCCTATGAGCAGTTGGTGAGCATTGGCTATAACACCAACGGCTCGGTGGCTTACGTTGCGGCGGATATGGTGCAGCTCAACACCTTCAAAGCCCATATCAGCTCGCGGATTCAAGACAGCTTTGATCAGCACGATTTCGGCTCCATCGGATTGCCGTTGGGCACGGTGCTTGGCGGCGATTTTTTTGTGGGGCAGGGCCCTTGCCTGTATTTTCCTATTGATATGTCCTGTTCGGTGGCCTGCTCCTTTTCTCACGTGTTTGACGATGCCGGTATCAACCAGACCCGCCATCAGATCATGCTGACCGTTACAGGCACTACCTTTGCTGTGGCATCTTGGTATCGTGCCACCGGTCGGGTAACCGCTGATTTTGTGATTGCTGAAACGGTGATCGTCGGGCAGGTACCGGAGTATTTTACCAGCGTGGATCATTCCGAAGATGCGGTGCAAGATATTAACGATTACGGATACGACATCAATTAGAGGTGTTTTTATGGATGCAACCCAAGCCAAAGAACGAATTGAACAACTGCGGGAACAACTGAACTATTATTCTGCCCGTTATTATAACGACGATAATCCCGAAATCTCCGACTTTGAATACGACCGCCTGATGCGGGAGTTAGAAGGGTTGGAAGATGCCTATCCGCAATATATCGTTGCCGATTCGCCCACCCGTCGGGTTGGCGGCGTTGCCGACAAACTGTTTTCTCCCGTAACCCACATTGTGCCGATGGAAAGCCTGCGGGATGCCTTTTCTTTTGAAGAATTGGTTGATTTTGATCAAAAGATCAGGGAACGGATCGCTCAACCCGTTTACAGCGTTGAGCCGAAGATTGACGGTCTTTCGGTGTCTCTTGAATACCAAAACGGGGTGTTTGTGCGTGGCTCTACCCGTGGGGACGGGGTAACGGGCGAAGACGTTACCGCCAACCTGAACACCATTGGGTCGATCCCCAAAGTGCTGACTCGCTCGGTGGCGCAGTTGGAGGTGCGGGGCGAGGTGTATATGTCCCACCAAAGTTTTTCCGACCTTGTTACCATGCAGGAACTGAACGGTGAAAAATTGGCTAAAAATCCCCGCAATGCGGCGGCAGGCGCTCTGCGGCAAAAGAATTCTGCCGTTACCGCCAGCCGTAAATTGGACATTTTTTGCTTTAACGTGCAAAGGACCGAGGGCCTGACCTTTGATTCCCATATCGAATCTTTGGAAGCCCTAAAAGAACTGGGGCTAACCACCTTACCCTTTTATTACCGTTGTAACGGCATAGATGAAGCCATTCGGGCGGTGGAAGAAATCGGCAACCGTCGCGGGGAACTCCCCTTCGATATTGACGGCGCGGTGATTAAAATTGACGACCTCGCTTTGCGGGAGCAGTTTGGCAGTACCGCCAAGTTCCCCCGTTGGGCGATTGCCTATAAATATCCCCCTGAAGAAAAAGACACCGTTTTGTTGGATGTGGAGATTCAGGTGGGTCGCACAGGGGTGCTGACTCCTACCGCCGTGTTTGAACCGGTGCAATTGGCGGGCACCACCGTGTCCCGCGCGGTATTGCATAATGCGGACTTTATTCAAGAAAAAAACATTTGCCTTGGCGATACCATTCGGGTGCGCAAGGCGGGGGATATTATTCCCGAAGTGGTGGGTGTGACCGCCCACGCTCGGGATGCAGAACCTTATCAAATGCCTACGGTCTGCCCCTCTTGCGGACAGGCTGTGTCCCACGTTGAAGGTGAGGCGGCCTTGCGGTGTCAAAACCCCGAATGTCCTGCCCAGTTGGAACGAAATCTCATCCATTTTGCCTCCCGCGGTGCCATGGATATTGAAGGTCTCGGTCCTGCGGTGGTGTTGCAATTGACCGCCTTGGATCTGGTGAAAAAACCGTCGGATATTTACCGCCTGCAAGCCGAACAGATCGCCGCCATTGAGCGGATGGGCGAAAAATCTGCCGCCAATCTGATTGCTGCTATTGAGCGGTCGAAGCAAAATCCTTTGTGGCGTTTGTTATTTGGATTAGGCATCCGCCATATCGGCGAAAAAGCCGCCAAACTGTTAGAAGGGTCGTTTTGCGATTTAGATGCCATTGCCGCCGCTTCGGTGGAAGAGATTCTTGCTATTGAAGGCTTCGGTCAGATCATGGCCGAAAGCTTGGTGAACTTTTTTGCAATGGATGGCACGCGGGAATTGGTGGAAGAATTCCGCACCTTGGGTCTGAACTTTGTTTCGGAACAAAAAGCAACCGATGGCGTCTTTGTGGGCAAAACCTTTGTGCTGACGGGCACGCTCCCCACCATGAAGCGGGAAGAAGCCGCCGCCTTGATTGAACAAGCAGGGGGCAAAACCGCCTCATCGGTTTCTAAAAAGACCGACTACGTGGTGGCGGGGGAGGCCGCAGGCAGTAAACTGACCAAGGCCCAAAGTCTTGGCATTCCCGTGCTGACCGAAGAACAGTTGTTGGCTTTGTTGCAATAAAAAACCGAGGGGCTAAAACCCCTCGGTAAACCATATATCATCAATTTGAAAGGTCTGATTGTTCAGGTAATCCAAACATTCGCCGTCGGTGGTAAACCGAAAGGTGAGTTTGTAAGAACATAATGCCTGATGGGTAAAGCCTTTCTTTTTGTCGGCGGCATTTTTACCGTATTTTCCGTCTCCCACCAAGGGGTGCCCGATGGAAGCCATATGGGCACGGATCTGATGGGTGCGTCCCGTGTGCAGATTGACCTCTAATAAGGATACGTTGTTTTTGGTAGACAAAACCGTGTATTCGGTCACAATGGTGCGACCGTCAGGCTGAGGAGTGGCATAGACCTTAACCAGATTTTTGTCTTGATCTTTGGTTAAATATCCTTTGAGCAAAGCGTGCTTTTCTTTGGGCGTGCCGTGCACTAAACAAAGATAGGATTTTTCTAACTCCCGATCCTTGATTTTTTGATTGAGTACCCGTAAGGCTTCGGCGGTTTTGGCGGCCATTACAATGCCGCAGGTGTTGCGGTCAATGCGGTTGGCAAGGGCAGGGGCAAAGGATTGTTCGTTATCAGGATCATATTCCTGCTTTTCATATAAATACCGCTGAACCCGCCCAATCAAGGTGTCGCAAAACTCTTTATCGTCCGCGTGACATAACAGACCTTCCGGCTTATTTAACAGCAAGATCTGATCATCTTCATACACTACTTGCAGCTTTTTGCCTGCCGATAAAAAGTCGTATTGCTTTTGGGCAGGTGTGAGCAGTTCATCTTTTAAATAAACGTCTATCACGTCACCCTCTTGCAAGCGCTGATCTACCTGCGCCCGCTTGCGGTTGACTTTAATATTTTTGGTGCGGATGCCCTTATACATCATAGAAAAGGGAAGAGCGGGCGCCGCTTTGGAAAGAAAGCGGTCTAACCGCTGCCCCGCATCATTTTTGGTAATAACAAACGATTTCATAATAATACCTCTTAAAAGAAAGGAGACCAATTCCAATGGCTTCAATTCACGACGGTCACAGGTCCCGTATGCGGAAGCGGCTGAAGGACGGTGGTCTGCAAGGCTTTCAAGAACACGAGATTCTGGAGTGGATGCTGTTTCATACGATCCCTCGGGGTGATGTGAACCCCCTCGCTCACGCTTTGATACGGAACTTTGGCAATCTGGCAGGGGTACTGGAGGCCGACGTAGATGATCTGTTGAGTGTAGAGGGGGTAGGCGAAAGCACTGCGTTGTTTTTGAGTACGTATCTGGACGTTTATCAGCGGTATATGCTGAGTAAGGAAAACAAGAACGTGCGAATGACCAATATGGATGCCATTGAACAGCACGTTCGTCTTTGTATTCGTGAAAATGCTAAGGAGTATCTGTTTGCTGTGTTACTGGATCCTCAGTTCCGCAAATTGTGTTGCAGTCCCATCGCCAAGGGTGGCCCTACGTCGGTAGACGTCAATGTGCGGGAACTGGTTGCCCTATGTTTGCGGCGAAACGCCACCTATCTGGTGCTGGCGCATAACCATCCCAGCGGCATTCTGCTCCCGTCCTACAGTGACGTGCAGACCACTATGTCCTTGCGGGATGCCTTATCGCCCATCGGTGTCCGCTTGCTGGACCATCTGGTAATCGGACAGGACGATTACGTTTCTATGGCGTCTTCCAAAGAATACAGTTATATTTTTGATTGATAAACAGTAGGACGTGCCTTTCCCCAATAGGGAAAGGCACCGTTTTTTTATTCAAACTCAATGGCGGCAGGGGGAGTGGCGGTCACGTCGTACAGCACCCGTCCCACACCTGAAATCTCGGTGGTCAAGCGGCGGGAGATGTTTCGCAACGTTTCCGCGCTCATTTCGCTCCAGTCAGAGGAGATAAAGTCGTTGGTTTGCACCGCTCGCAATACCAGCGTGTATTCGTGGGTCTGACGGTTGCCGCGAATGGCGGCGCTTTTAAAGTTGGTAATGGCCACAAAATATTGGTTGGCGTGACGGGTAAGCCCCTCTTTTTCTACCTCTTGCACAAACAGGGCGTCTGCCTCCCGAAGAATATTCAGCCGCTCCATGGTGATAGCGCCGATACAACGAGTAGCAAGCCCGTACAGAGGAAAGGGCTGACGCTGTACAATGGTGTCGGGCAATTCCAACAGCTTTGCCAACTGTACCACTTCGTCCTTAAATAAATTTTTCAGAGGCTCTACCACTTCCTTGGGTTTCCAGGTCAGAGGCAGGCTGTGATTGACCAGCAGATCGGTATAAATGGTGCTTTTAGCAAGTACCTGTGCATTCCATTTTTCGGCTTCGGCGTCAAAGAACGCCGCATATTCTTGGTTGATGATGTTCTTCTTTTTGGTGGGATCGTCAATTCCCAACAGCTTGAACATAAACTTGGTCTCAGCGTTGACCTTAATAAACTCCAAGGGCAACTTTTTTATGGCTTTGGCAGTTTCTTCTGCCTCCCCCTTGCGCAGCAGACCGTTGTCAATGAGTACCGCTTTGCATTGTTTGCCTACTGCACGGGCAAGTAGGGCGGCGGTTACGGCAGAATCCACCCCACCGGTGACTCCCACCATTACCTGACGGTCGCCGATGGTTTCTTTCAACTGACGGGTGGTGGATTCGATCCAGTCGGTCATAGTCCAGTCACCGGTGCAGTTGCAGGTGATTTTCAAAAAGTTATCCAGACATTTTTTACCGATTCCGCCTGCCAGCGCTTCTACTGAAAGGGAAGTACCCAACCCCACTTCCAAAGTGGGACAGCCCAGCTCGGTCAGCCACGGCACTTTTTCCTGCGCGTCGGCGTGCACGTCTTCTCCTGCGCCGGTTACGATTACCCCTTGGGGAGCCAGCGCCTCCAGTTCTTCTTTTTCCATTGAATAGGGATATACCTCGCTGTATACGCCGCATTCCCGAATGCGTTTGGCAACCACCAAGGCTTTGGAGCCGCCTAAATTCAGTACAATCACCGATTGATGTTTCATGAATGTTCCTCCGTTATATTGATGTTTTCTTGAGTTTTTCCAAAAGAGATGGGTCGGGATCTACGAAAGCTGTGTTGTAGTTCTCGTAAATGACCATACCGGGCACGGCGCCCGATGGTTTCTTGACCCGTTTAACGGGACAGTAATCCACCGCAATACCCGTTCCATCCGCCCCGCCGGACAAGGTGGCGGCAAGAATGGCCGCTTGGGTGAGAGTGGTGTTGGGAACGTCCCTCCCCTCGGTTTTCACGATCACGTGGGAGCCGGGAATGTTCTTGGTATGAAACCATATGTCGTTGCCTGCCGATTGCCGCAGGGTCAGTTGATCGTTTTGTCGATTATTTCGACCGGCAAGAATCACAAACCCGTCATCCGATATAAATTCATAAGGCGGTAGCGGCTTGCCCGTGGGTTGCTTTTTGTTGCGGTTGCGGTTTTTTATAAAGCCGCTGTCCTGCAGCTCTTCGGCAATGGCTGCAACAGCACGGTCACTGTCGGCGCGGGACAGAGCTTCCTGCACGCTGAGCAGATAGGTCAGATCGTTTTGGGCTTTTTGGATCAGCCCCTCCAGCATGCCTGCCGCCGTGCATTGCTTGCGGTACTCTTTAAAATACTTTTGGGCATTTTGGGCGGGGGACAGCGCAGGAGAAAGGGGAATGTCGATCTCACCGCATTCGGGATCGTAATAGTCTACCACACGGCAAAGGGTGGCGCCGTTTTGAATTCGCCCTAAATTGGCTTTCAGCAGTTCTCCGTATTTGCGGAGTTGCTCGCTGTTTTGAGCTTTTTTCAGTTCCTCCTGCCGTACGTTGATGGTGCGGGTGAGACGGGCGATGGACGTGCTCAGAGTTTTGTTCAAACTTTGCGTCTTTGCCTGCATTCTTGCCTTTTGATCCCGCGTGGCATAAAAGGTGTCCAGTAAGCCGGAAAAACTTTCTCCCTGTAAAACGGTCGCCCGCTCCCCGTATTGGGTGGGAGCAAAAAAGGTGAAGTCCAGCATTTTGCCGTTGCCGTCTTCTACCAGACAAGGCGTGCCTGCGTTGTTTTGCAACCGCCTTTGTAATACGGTCAATTCCTCTGTTAACACAGCCAACTCTTGGGCCGACAGAGGAGCATCCTCGTCGGAATCGGTCAACACAAGGTGGGCGAGCTCTCGGCAAACAATGGGAGAGATGCCGGGCACCGCGGTGAGCAATTCCTTGCTCAGGTTGCGCCGCTGACAACCGCTGAGTGTTTGTATTGCCTTTGTCACGTCGTGGGTGAGCAGATCAAAATCCCCGTGGGCGGGAGGCGGCATATAGGTTACGCCGGGCATTAAAATACGGGTGGTGTCAGCCGCGTCGGTGCGGCGAATGGCATCAATTACCCGACCGTTCTCATCGCATAAGATCAGATTGGCGTTGCGCCCCATTACTTCCGCCACCAGCGTGAGCCGTATGGGATCCCCCAATTCGTTCTTGGTGTCAAAATCCAGATACACCAGCCGTTCCAGCGAAGGCTGGCGCAGGGCCGCCAGCTTTGCGCCGATGAGTTTTTTGCGCAACAGCATACATAGCATGGGGGGCACGGGTGGATTTTCGGTCTCGGCCTTGGTCAGTTGAATGCGAGCGCCGCCCGATTCGGCAGACAGCATGAGTTTTCCGTTAAAGTCTTTGCTTCTTAGGGCGAAAATTAACAGGTTTTTGGTAGGCTGATAAATCTTATCCACCCGTGCGCCAACGGCAACCGAGGCGATTTCGTGGCAAATCAAGTGTAAAAACGCTCCGTCAAAGGCCAAAACAGCTCCTCCTTCCCCAAAAAATGCATATTTTTAATCAGTATACCACACTTTTGTTCCGGAATAAAGAAAAAGTTGTTGGCAAAACGAAGAAAATCGGTTATAATGAGAAGGTAAACTGAGAAAGGAGCGTAATTATGGCAAATCTATATTCGGTTTCTTTAGAAAATATCATAAAAGAATTTTCGCTGGAAGTGGTTTGCAATCAACAAATGGTTGAAAAAACCAGTGTGGAATTGCCCGACATCAACCGTCCCGGGTTGCAATTTGCCGGGTATTATGATTATTTTGATGATAAACGGATCCAACTGCTGGGTATCAACGAGATCAATTACCTCACCGAGATGAGTCAGGAAGAACAAGCCAATCGACTGGATGTGTTTTTCTCGAAAAAGCCCATCGCCGTGGTGGTGGCCCGCAGTTTGAATATTTCAGACGTTTTTCGTGAAAAGGCAGAAAAGTACGAAGTACCTCTGCTTCGTACTGCGGCTGAGACCTCCTCCTTTTCGGCGGCGCTGATCTCTTACTTAAAGGTACAACTTGCTCCCCGTATTACTCGCCACGGTGTATTGGTGGAGGTATACGGCGAAGGTGTGTTGATGCTCGGAGAAAGCGGCGCAGGGAAAAGTGAGACCGCCATCGAGCTGATCAAACGGGGACACCGTCTGATTGCCGACGATGCGGTAGAGATCCGTCGGGTGTCGGATAAAACTCTGGTGGGTACTGCTCCCGAGAACATCCGTCACTTTATTGAATTGCGGGGGATCGGCATCATCAATGCCCGTCGTATATTCGGTATCGGATCGGTTAAAATGACCGAGAAGATCGATCTGGTCATCAATCTGGAGAATTGGGATCCCGATAAGGTGTACGACCGTATGGGCATCGTCAACGAGACCACTTCTATTTTGGATTTGGAGGTTCCTTCGGTGACCATCCCCGTAAAACCCGGTCGAAACCTTGCGGTGATCATTGAGGTTGCGGCCATGAACAACCGTCAAAAGCGGATGGGCTACAATTCTGCACAGGAATTGCTCAACCGATTGGGAATCGACAGCGGCGTTCCCGTAACCGAAGAAGAAAAAAGTATCTGGTCATCCTTTTAGATCGGAACAACATAATAAGGAGAGAAATATAATGTATCATATCGGAATTGACTTAGGTGGCACCAACATTGCGGTTGGTGTGGTAGACGAACAATACAATATTGTGGGACGGGGCAAGGTGAAAACCGCCCGTGCGGATTCTGCCGAAGGTACGGTAGAGGATATGGCGACTGCCGTTCGTATGGCGGTAGAAAATGCAGGCGTATCCATGGATGAGGTTGCCGACATCGGCGTGGCTGCCCCCGGTAGTGTGAATCCCGATACCGGCGTGATCGTGTATGCCAATAATCTGGCCTTCCGCGATACACCCGTTGGGGAATTGCTTGCCAAAGAATTGGGAAAACCCTGCTACGTAGAAAACGATGCCAATGCCGCCGCATACGGTGAATTGCTGGCGGGCGCAGGCAAAGGCGCCGACAACTTTGTTATGGTTACTCTGGGTACCGGCGTTGGCGGCGGTGTGATCATCAACGGCAAGATCTACGGCGGCTTCAATCACGCAGGCGCCGAATTGGGCCATATGATCATTGTAAAAGACGGGGAACAATGCACCTGCGGCACCAAAGGCTGTTTTGAAGCCTACGGCTCGGCTACCGCTCTCATTCGTCAGACCAAAGCGGCGATGGATGCCCATCCCGAATCCAAAATGTGGGAAATGCTGGGTGAACGGGGTGTCAGCGGTCGCACCGCGTTTGACGGTATGCGGGCAGGCGACGAAACCGCAACCAAGGTGGTAGAAGAATACATTTCTTATCTGGCCTGCGGCATCACCAGTCTTGTGAATATCTTCCAACCTCAGTTCGTGGCTGTGGGCGGCGGTATCTGCAACGAAGGGGACACCCTGCTCGCACCCTTAAAAGCTCTTGTGGATGCTGGCGATTATAACAAACGGGGTGAAAAACGGACGCAGATCTGCCGTGCCGCCTTGGGAAATGACGCGGGCATCATCGGCGCTGCAGGATTGTATCAACTGAAATAAACCTTGTAGGAGGGATCTTTGTGGATAAGATGCCTTTGTTAAAAGAATACCTGAATCAGATTGGTTGCACCTATCTGGAGGATGAGCCGATGAAGGATCACATTTCCTTTAAGGTGGGTGGCACGGCTGACTTATTTATTAAGCCTGCCACCGTACAGCAATGCGCCGATACGGTAACCTTTTGCAACCAACAACAGCTGCCGTTGCACTTTTTGGGCGGCGGCTCCAATCTGATCGTCCACGATTTCGGCATTCGCGGCGGGGTGCTTTCCACGGGGGGACTGAACGATCTGGAACTGCTGGACGGATGCCGAATCCGTTGCGGCGCAGGGGTTAAGCTGTCCCGCTTGTGCTCCTTTGCGCTGGAACATTCCCTGACCGGTCTGGAGTTTGCCTGGGGAATTCCCGGCACGCTGGGGGGCGCGGTGTTTATGAATGCAGGCGCTTATGACGGGTGTATGAAGGATGTACTGGAAAGCAGTACCCATCTGACCCGTGACGGAGAATGCGTAACCTGGTCGGCAGAGCAGGTGAAGTTGGGATACCGCACCAGCGCCTATCAAAAAAACGATTTTCTCATTATCGAGGCGGTGTTACAGCTTCGCCCCGGCTCGCAAGAGCAGATTCGCAATAAAATGGACGATCTGATGAATCGTCGCAGAGAAAAACAGCCGCTGGAGTATCCCAGTGCAGGCTCTACCTTTAAGCGTCCCGAAGGCTATTTTGCCGGCGCGCTGATTGAGCAATGCGGTTTGAAAGGCGTGACCGTGGGCGGTGCGCAGGTCAGCGAAAAACACGCCGGCTTTGTTATCAACGCAGGCGGCGCTACCTCCAGCGATATTATTATGTTGATCGAAAAGGTACAAAAAGACGTGTTTGACCGCACCGGCGTAATGCTGGAGCGGGAAGTTCGTATTATGAAATGATCCCTGTGGGAGGGGGAATACCATGGATTTTGTAATTGTGACCGGTTTATCCGGCTCGGGTAAGTCCAGAGCGGTGGATGCGCTGGAGGATATCGGATTTTTTTGCGTGGATAATATGCCGCCTTCTTTTATTGCCAAATTTTACGAGCTGTGCGTAGAAGAAGAAATGGACAAGGTGGCGGTGGTGACCGACACCCGTGGCGGCTATTTGTTTCATGGGTTGACCGATACGCTGGATACCCTTACCGCCCAAGAGGTGGATTATAAGATCCTGTTTTTTGAGTGCAGTAACGAGGTGCTGTACAATCGGTATAAAGAGACCCGCCGCAAGCATCCCCTTTTGGATGATTGCGAGGGCTCGGTGACCGCCGCAGTCAAAAAAGAGCGGGAGCTGTTAGAGCCTCTGCGGGGACGGGCGGATTATCTGATCGATACCACCGGCACGTCGCCCTCTCAGTTAAAAGAACGAATCGCCGAACTGTTTTTGGGGGATTCGGTGCAGGGGATGAAGATCCACTGCATGTCCTTCGGCTTTAAATACGGCGCTCCCACCGAGGCGGATATGGTCATTGACGTGCGGTGCCTTCCCAATCCGTTTTATATTGAATCCTTAAAGAATCTCACCGGTCTGCAACACGAAGTTTACGACTACGTGATGGCGCAGGAAGAAACCAAAGGCTTCATTGCCCGTTTTTTTGCTATGGTGGACTATCTGGTTCCTTTGTATGCCAACGAGGGGAAAAGCTCCTTGGTGGTGGCTATCGGCTGTACCGGCGGCAAGCACCGCTCGGTTACAGTGGCAGAGGCGTTGAGCAAGCGTTTGAGTGAGCAGGGGTATAAAACTGCCACCATGCATCGCGATATCAGTAAGGGGAGAAAAATATGAGTTTTTCCCATCGGGTAAAAAAAGAGTTGTGCGGCGTTGCCTACGATCAGCCCTGCTGTGCTAAAGCTGAGTGCTACGGTATGCTGTTGGGCAGCCGCACCTTTCATAAAAAAGAAATCGTTTTTAAAAGCGAGCACGAAGAGATTGCCCGTCGGTTTTGTGGGTTATTAAAAGAGGTGTGTGGTATTACTTGCCGACCTCTTGCGCCTGCGCGCACCGGCGGCTTTTATATTGTGCGGCTGAATCAGTCGTTTGATTGCCTGACCGTGCTCACCGCTTTTGGCTATACGGGTGATGAGCCGTTTTTGCGGGTCAATCGTGGGAATTTTGAGGACGATTGCTGTGTTGCCGCTTTTTTACGGGGATTGTTTCTCTCGTGCGGCAGTATGACCGACCCCAACAAGGAGTATCATTTTGAATTTTCGGTGGGGAAATTCCATCTGGCGCAAGATGTGGTGACACTTATTGGGGAATACCTGACCCGTCCCAAGTTGACCACTCGTAAATCGGGCTATGTGGTGTATCTGAAAGAAAGCGAACAAATTGAGGATATGCTCACCTATATGCAGGCGGGCGGCAGTTCGATGGCATTGATGGAGGTCAAGATCGTCAAAGAACTGCGCAACAAGGTCAACCGCGCTACCAATTGCGAAACCGCCAATCTGACCAAATCCTTGGAGGCGGGTCGCCGCCATTTGCAGGCCATCGCCACGCTGGAGCAGTTGGCAAGTCTGGATGCCCTTTCTCCCGAACTGAAGGAGGTTGCTCAGCTTCGACGGGATAATCCCGAAGCCTCTCTGAGCGAATTGGGACAAATGCTGTCCGAGCCGCTGAGCCGCTCAGGTGTGAATCATCGGCTGACTAAAATCGTAGAAATCGCCGCAAAAGTCAAGGCGGAAAAACAATAAGGAGGTGCCCTCGTGGGCTTTGTTCATTTACATTTGCATACCGAATACAGCCTGCTGGACGGGGCGTGCCGCATCAAGGAACTGATTGCCGCCGTGAAAGAGCGGGGGCAGAAGGCTGTAGCCATTACCGACCACGGCGTTATGTACGGCGTGGTGGATTTTTATAAAGAAGCCAAAAAGCAGGGGATCCATCCCATCATCGGGTGTGAGGTCTACGTGACTACGGGTGCTCTTACCGGTCGTACCCATGGGGTGGACAATCGCTATCACCATTTGGTGTTGCTGTGTGAAAATCAAACGGGATATCAGAATCTGATCCGTCTGGTATCTCTTTCTCATACACAGGGGTTCTACGGAAAACCCCGTGTGGATAAAGAACTGCTTGCCCGGTATCACGAAGGACTGATTGCGCTGTCGGCTTGTCTGGCAGGGGAGTTGCCTCAAAAGATTCTGTCGGGGGATTATCAGGGTGCGCGGGAAAGCGCTTTGTGGTACCGCGATACCTTTGGCGCCGACAATTATTTTATTGAACTGCAAGATCACGGTTTAGAAGAACAGCAACGGGTCAATCCTCGGCTGATTGCCCTGTCACAAGAAACGGGCATTCCACTGGTTGCTACCAACGATTGTCATTATGTAAACCAAGATGACGATATTATGCAAAAAACGCTGATCTGCATCCAAACCGGCAAAAGCCTAAATGATAAAGACGGTTTTGGGTATGATAACAGTGATCAGATGTATGTGAAAACCGAAGAAGAAATGGCGGAACTGTTTGCCGCCGTTCCTCAGGCGGTGACCAACACCGAGCAAATTGCCCGCCGTTGTCAGGTGGAGTTTGAATTCGGCGTAACCAAACTGCCGGAATTTCACGTAGAGGGAGACCACGAAGCCTATCTACGGCAAATGAGTTATGAGGGGTTGCACCGTTTATATGGGCAAGATCCTGATCCCAAGGTAATTGAACGGTTGGAGTACGAGCTGGGCGTTATTGCCAAAATGGGATATGTGGATTATTACCTGATCGTTTGGGATTTCATCAATTACGCTAAGCAGAAGGGCATTCCCGTAGGACCCGGTCGCGGATCGGGAGCGGGGAGTCTGGTGGCCTACTGCATCGGTATTACTGGCGTAGACCCGATTCAGTATCAACTGATCTTTGAGCGGTTTCTTAACCCCGAGCGGGTGAGTATGCCCGACTTTGATATTGACTTTTGCTATGTGCGACGGGAAGAGGTTATCGCCTATTTGGTGGAAAAATACGGGGCTGATCACGTGGCGCAGATCGTTACCTTTGGTACTCTTGCCGCCAAAGCTGCCATTCGTGACGTGGGACGGGTGTATGACGTTCCCTACGCCACGGTGGACCGAATTGCCAAAGCGGTGCCCAACCGCATCAAGATCTCTTTGGCGGAGGCCCTGGAGGAATCTCCCGACTTAAAGGAGCAATACGAGACCGACGAGACCGCTCGCCGTATTATTGATATGGCGATGAAGATCGAAGGTATGCCCCGTCACGCTTCTACCCATGCCGCAGGGGTGGTGGTCACCCGGCAGGCGGTAGACCGTTACGTGCCTTTGGCACGAGGAGAGGGATCGGCGGTCACCCAATTTCCTATGACTACGCTGGAGGAGTTGGGTCTGTTAAAAATCGATTTATTGGGTCTGCGCAATCTCACTGTCATCGAAGATGCGGTGCAATCTATTTGCGGACGGCAAGCGGATTTTTCCATTGAGACCATTCCTTTGGATGATCCCGCCACCTTCAAAATGCTGTCCCGCGGGGATACGGCAGGGGTGTTTCAGTTTGAATCGGCAGGGATGCGTCGGGTGCTGAATCGTTTGCAGCCAACCTCAGTAGAGGATCTGACCGCCGCCTTAGCATTGTATCGCCCCGGTCCTATGAAATCCATCAATACCTATATTGAAAACCGCCATCATCCCGAGTCCATCAACTATGTGACTCCCGAATTAGCGCCTATCCTCAAGGTAACTTACGGATGCCTTGTGTATCAGGAGCAGGTAATGCAGGTGTGTCGGGAACTGGGCGGCTACACCTACGGCCATGCCGACGTGGTGCGACGGGCTATGTCTAAAAAGAAGCACGACGTGATGGAAAAGGAGCGAGCATCCTTTGTGGCAGGGGCAGGCGAGCGGAATATATCGCCGCAGATTGCCAATCAGGTATTTGATTCTATGACCGATTTCGCTTCCTATGCTTTCAATAAGTCCCACGCCGTGGCCTATGCAGTGGTGGCGTATCGCACTGCCTATTTAAAATGTCATTATCCCGCAGAGTATATGGCGGCATTGCTGTCCAGCGTAATGGGGGACGATAAAGTCACCGATTATATTGCCGATTGCCGTCAAAAAGGCATTGCGGTGTTGCCACCCGATGTGAACCGAAGCCGTACTGATTTTTCGGTGGCGGACGGGCAGATCGTGTTTGGTCTGCTGGCAGTAAAAAACGTGGGATTGAGTTTGATCCGTCAGGTGATTCGCCAAAGAGATGAAAACGGTCTCTTTGAAAGCTATTATGATTTTTGCCGCCGTATGCAAGGGAGGGATCTGAATCGCCGCAATCTGGAAAGTCTGATCAAAAGCGGCGCACTGGACAGTTTGTGTCCCAACCGCCGTCAGATGCTTCTCTCGGTGGAACTGATCCTCAACGCTTTGGGCAACGACCGAAGAGGCAACGTAGAAGGGCAGATCGGTCTGTTTGACCTGCCCGGCTCCCATGAAGAATTTGTGTTGCCGTCGGCAGAGGAATTTGACCGCAGTACCTTGTTGATGATGGAAAAAGAGACGACGGGTATTTATATTTCGGGGCATCCGTTGGATCGGTATGCCCATCTCACCATTCCCGACCGCAAGCGGATTCGAGAACTGACCGAAGAGGACGCTTCGACGATGGATGGGCAACGGGTGGTGCTGTTGTGCCACGTTGCAGGGGCAAGAAGCGCTCTGACCAAAAAGAATGATACCATGGCCTATGTGCAGTTGGAGGATGATACCGCCACCATAGAGGGTATCGTTTTTCCCAAGGTGTATCGGTCCTGCGCGCCTATGCTGTCGGTAGGTAGAGCCTGCGTGGTGAAAGGGCGATTGTCTACCCGTGAAGAGCGGGGCCATCAACTGGTGTGCGATGAGTTTTTGCCGCCCGAAGCCTTTGAAAGCATCAAGCCGCCTACCACGCCGAAAGAGCCGTCCCGCTATCGCGGTCTGCATCTGCTGGTGGATGAGCAGGGGAGTGAGCAGGAAGCCCGTTGCCTGCATCTGATGAGGATATTCTCAGGGAATACCCCTGTGTACGTCAAATATCGCCAAAGCGGCAAGCGGGTTCTGCTGCCGACGAGTCAGTTCGTTTCCCTCAATGGGCCGATGCTGGATGAATTGTCCCGCATTCTGGGCGAGGACTGTGTGAAGGTGCTTTCGTAGAAACCTTGCGTGCGACAGAATCCACCCAAATCCTTGTTTTTTTGCGGGAAACTCTTGACATTTTCTGCTGAACTGTATAAAATAATATGGTTGATTATTTTCCCATTGGAGGGTTTTCTATGAAAGTGAAAACGATTGGTGTACTCACCTCCGGCGGTGACGCCCCCGGTATGAACGCCGCTGTGCGTGCTGTGGTAAGAACTGCCTTGTCGAAAGGTATGCAGGTGAAAGGTATTATTCGTGGCTACAACGGCTTGATCGACGATGATATTGTGGATATGAACATCCGTAGCGTGTCGGATATTATTCACCGTGGCGGTACGATGCTGTATACCGCTCGCAGTCCCCGCTTCCGCGAAGAAGAAGGAATTCAAATGGCTGTTCAAACCTGTGAAAAGCACGGGATTGACGGCATTGTTTGTATCGGCGGTGATGGTACCTTCCGCGGTGCCCGTGACCTTTCTTTGCACGGTGTACCTTGTGTTGGCGTGCCTGCCACCATTGATAACGATATTTCCAGCACCGAATACACCATCGGGTTTGATACGGCGGTTAACACTTGTATGGAAATGGTAGACCGCCTGCGGGATACCGCCCAATCTCACGACCGTTGCACGGTGGTTGAGGTAATGGGTCGCGGCGCAGGATACCTGGCACTCCATTCGGGTGTGGCTTGCGGTGCTACCACCATTTTGGTTCCCGAAATCAGACTGGATGTGGAAAAGGATATTATTGATAAAATTCTTAACTCCCAACGCACCGGCAAAAAGCACTTTATCGTGGTAGTTGCCGAAGGGGTCGGCAGTGTGGATCGCTTGGCACAGCAGATCCAAAGCGTAACCGGTATTGATTCCCGCGCTACCGTGCTTGGTCACGTGCAACGTGGTGGTACACCCAGTGTCCGTGACCGTGTTACCGCCAGCAAAATGGGCTACGAAGCCGTGCAACTTTTGTCACAAGGCATTGGCAACCGTGTGGTAGCTGAAAAAGACGGGAAGATCGTGGATTATGATATTTACGATGCGCTGAATATGGAAAAAGACTTTGATGAGTATCTTCACGAGGTCGCCAACGCTATCAGCAACTAATATAAAACAAGAAAAAAAGGAACAGTCGTGTACACGATTGTTCCTTTTTGTTTTACAAAATTACGGTGAAGATGATCTGACCGTCCTGATAAACCGCCGAAACCTTTCCTTTATGTGCCTGCACAATGGCTTTTACGGTAGAAAGTCCGATTCCGTGTCCGCCTGAGGCGGAGTTGCGGGAACTGTCGGCTCGATAAAACCGCTCGAACCATCGTTCAGGATTTTCAGCAGGCGGCTGTTGTATGGGATTGGTGACGGTTAAAATCCGTCGTTTTCCGTTGGCTTTTAATTGCAAAGCGATAGTTGCCTGTGGCGACGAATACTGAATGGCGTTGTCAGTAAGCAACGAGACCATTCGCCGCAATGCCGTTTCGTCCCCGTGATAACTTAGTCCGTTTTCAACGGTCAGAGTCAGATTCTTTCCTTTGGATTGAGCCAAGGGTACGAAGGGTTGAACAACTTCTTCCACGGCATCCGATAAAGAGAAATCCGACATCACCAAGCGCGGTTTGTCTTCTTCCATACGGGAAAGCACCACCATTTTTTGGGTGAAATCGCTGAGCCGCTCCACCTGATTGCGGATACTGGCAGTCCATTCATTTTCCCCGTTCATCATTTCCAGCACCTCGGTATTGGCATCGATAATGGTGAGAGGAGTTTTTAGTTCGTGCCCCGCATCGGTGATAAATTGTTTTTGCTTTCGATAGTTTTCTGCCACAGGCTTCATAGCCAGATGGGAGAAAAATACCACCAATACAAAAATCAGGATAAGTCCCGCAGCACTAATGGCAATGCTGATCCATAAAAAAGATGTGAAACTTGCTAACTGGCTTTCGCAAGACAGAAAAATATACAG
Organism: Clostridia bacterium; assembly: GCA_017439545.1. GTDB lineage: Bacteria > Bacillota > Clostridia > Oscillospirales > Acutalibacteraceae > UMGS1484. The sequence continues at coordinate 19,099 of JAFSIW010000080.1, forward strand.
GATTTCGCCGTCTTGTTCGATTTGTTTATACCGATATCGTCCTACAAAGCCAAGGGTTTTGCTTTTCTCATATAGGGGTTGCACCATTTGAGTAGCTTCATCTTCGGTAATAGCAGAAATGCGCTCTATGTCTACCATCAGGACCTTCCCGTTATCATCCAGCGTGACTGTAAAATAACGAGTAGTAAAGGGGGCTTCGGGAGATAACTTTTTGTGGTCGCGTGGCTCTTTTTTTGCTTTGTCCGGCTTGCCTTTCGGAGGGGCAGGGGAATGATCGTCCGATTGTTGGTTGCCCATATCCTCCGGAAACTGTCCGTGGTTTTCTGCAATAATTTCCAACAGCTCGTCCGCTTTGCTTATTGCACTATGGTAGTTGCTGATATTTATGGCGGTCAGCAAAACAGACAGAACGGCAATGCAGGACGCCATTGCTACCACAATAAATCGCCGACGTAGGGTAGAAATCACGATTTTTTCTCCAGCACGTAGCCGAGATTGCGATTGGCTTTAATGCGTACGTTGGCGTTGATGGTCTGTAACTTCTTGCGTAAGTACGAAAGATATACCCATACTACGTTCAGTTCGGTATCGCTTTCAAAGCCCCAGATTTTATCCATGAACCGTTCGGTAGAGATCACGTGACCGGGATTGATCATCAGCATTTCCATAATTTGAAATTCCTTGTTGCTCAATCGGAACGAGCCATCAGGGGTGGAAAGCAAGTAGGTAGCACGATCCAAAGTCAGGTTTTCAAAGGTCATCGTATTTTGAATAAGGGGGGTCTGCCGACGGGTCATAGCCCGTACCCGTGCCAGTAATTCTTTGGTGGAAAAGGGCTTGGTCATATAATCGTCAGCGCCGGCATCCAGACCTGCTACCCGATCGTCAATATCCGATTTGGCGGTCAGTAACATAATGGGAACGGGATTGCCCTGAGCGCGTAATTCGTGTACTACCGAAAGACCGTTCATGGCAGGCATCATAATATCTAAAATTGCACCGTCGTATACCCCCGACTCTAAATAGGTCAAGGCATCTTTCCCATTGTATACTACGTCAACCGAAAATTGATGATGCTGTAGGATAGTAGTCAATGCGCGGGTCAATTCCACTTCATCTTCTGCTAATAAGATTCGCATTCTCATCACTCCTTAATAGTAGTATAAAGTACAATGCTTAATAAAACTTTAAATTTGATAGAAAACAATAAATTGGTATTACTTTATTTGACAAAGCCCCCCTAAAACTGTATAATAAACATAACATAGATACAGGAGGCCCTGTTATGACGATGATGAAAAAAACGACAGCGCTTTTGTTGGCGTTGCTTATGATGGTACCTTGCTGTGTGGGCGTGGTTGCCGCTCCCGATTTTCAAAAGGGATGGGGCGATCCGGATGCTGACCAAACCGTTTCGGCACAGGATGCACTGCTTATTTTAAAGGTTGTTGTGGGAAAAATCAACCCTTCTTTGTGGGAAAGTTCCGCCTGTGACGCTGATTGCTCCGATGACGTTTCGGCGGCAGACGCGCTGGTGGTCTTGCGCAAGGTAGTGGGGAAAGAAACCCCTTTGGGCGGCTTGCAGGGTCGGGATTTTACCATCGGCTCGGTGTATGCATCCAAATACACGGCTGATACCGCCTTCGGTCGTGGGTGGCAGCAGGCGGTGAAGGCGGCGCAGGAGCGGTATGGTGTGACCATTTCGGTGGTGCAACTGGACCTGAATAGCGAATCGGATTCTCTTTGGATTTATGATATGGTGGAATTGCCTGTTCACAATGCACGTGTTCTTGCCAAAAAGGGGAAACTGATGGATCTGAGTCAGTGCGCTGTCATGGATGCCATCACGGTACAAAACGGCTCGGCTCTTTCTTGCTATATGGGTGACTCGTTGTTTGGTCTGGCTTCTCCTGCCATGAGTGCCAATCCCATGGGACTTGCCATCAATAAAGACCTGCTTTCTCGCTATGCGCCTGAGTCCTTCGGCAAATTAGAAGCACAGTTTAAAGATAAAACCTGGACGTGGGACGCTTTGTCTGCCTTGATCGGAGAATATAACACCAACCGACCCGGTAAGCCGATTATGGTTTCCAATACCAATATTATCGGGCAGGCAATCGTGTCTAACGCAGGCTACGAGGTGGACTTTTTGCCCGACGGCAGCGGTGCGGTCAGTTCCATTGCCTCCGATGAAGGCATTGCCGCCTTGGATTACACCAAAAAGCTCCACGATTCGGGCGCTTTCTTATACAAAGCCGATATGAACGAGGCCTTTTCTATGTTTGAAAACGGCGATATTCCTATGGTGGTGTATTATCTGAACGAAGCCGCGTCGGCGGCAAGGAATGCGCGGTTTGCTATGACTGCTATGCCGTTCCCCATCGGCCCCGAGCAGACCGATTACGTAATGTGCACTTTTAATAGCTCGGTGTTTGCCGTGCCTGCTGCGGTATCCTATTTCGGCAATCCCCAGGCGATGATCCTCAATGCCTTGGCATCGGCAGACGCCAAAATTGCCGAGGGTTGGGTGACTACTGCCAAGGACCTTGGCTACGACGCTTTGGGTATGGCAGTCTACGAATGGGCTGCCAAAAACACCTCTCACGATTTCTCCACAGGTCCCTTTACCGGTGCGGTTGGCGGACCGGTAGACGGCTCGGTGCTGAATCCTGATATGGATCCCTATGTGGAGATTCCGAAGATCAAAAACGTGATCCAACAAGAAGTGGATGCCTATTACGGGCAGTTTTACAAATAAAGCTCCAAAAAGTTTTCGGAAAACAGAGGTGCTCCGAAAACTTTTTGTATATTTCTTTCGTCTGCATTTTATATCAGAGTTAAGCTTGGCAAGATACTATATACCCGAAGGAAGGCGATATTTGTGGCGTTTCAGACCGTATTTAAACGTTATGAATTGAAATACCTGTTAACCAAAGCGCAAAAAGAACGAATTCTGCAGGCGATGGCTCCCTATATGCGACCTGACCAATACGGACGCTCCATCGTGCGAAACGTGTATTTTGATAACGACAGTTATCAGTTGATCCGCCGTTCGATCGAAAAGCCGGAATACAAGGAAAAACTGCGGATGCGGTGCTACGAAACCGCCACGGCTGACAGTACCGTGTTTGTGGAACTGAAAAAGAAGTTTCGCGGGGTGGTATATAAACGACGGCTCTCTTTAACCCAAAAGGAAGCGACCGCTTGGCTTTGCGCTTCCCATCCCGATAAGAACGACTCTCAGATCGCCCGAGAAATCACCTATTTTATGCAGCATTACCGGGGGTTGAAGCCAAAAGTTTTTCTTTCTTATGCGCGAGAGGCGTATTACGGTAAAGAAGATAAGGAGTTTCGTATCACCTTTGATGATACGGTGTTGTTTAGACAAACCGACCTGAGCCTGACGGTCCCCCCAAGCGGCATCCCTTTGATTGGGAGCGATCAGGTGCTGATGGAGATCAAATGCGTGGGTGGCATACCCTTTTGGTTGGTTAAGATATTGTCAGAAGAAAAACTGTACAAACAGTCATTTTCAAAATACGGTACCGCATATACTCGGTTTATTTTGCCCCAATTGAAGGAGGAAACAAAGTATGCTTGACTCATTGTTTAAAGGCTTATTCGATTCAGAAGTGGTTTCGGTCATCAGCGTGACCGACTTTTTGGCTTGTGTTGGTTTTTCGTTGGTGCTGGGGCTGGCGATGGCTTTCGCCTATATGTACCGCACCCGTTACACCAAAAGTTTTGTGGTGACCCTGGCGCTGTTGCCTGCGGTAGTGTGCGTTGTGATTATGATGGTTAACGGAAATGTGGGCGCAGGTGTTGCCGTAGCGGGGGCATTCAGCTTGGTGCGCTTCCGTTCGGTACCCGGTACCGCCAAAGAGATCTGCACCCTGTTTTTGGCAATGGGCGCGGGCCTGATCTGCGGAATGGGCTATCTTGGCTTTGCCGGCGTGTTTACGTTGGTGCTTTGTCTTGCTTTTGTTATTTACACCCGGTTGGATCTTGGCACCAAGCGCAACGGTGCCATGTACAAATCCTTCCGCATCACCATCCCCGAAGATCTGGACTATTCGGGTGTGTTTGATGAAGTGTTCGAGCAGTATACCCGCACCTATGAATTGGTCAACGTAAAAACCGTGGGAATGGGCAGTCTGTTCCGATTGACCTACGACGTGGTGCTGAAAGACCCGTCACAAGAAAAGGAATTGATCGATCAGCTTCGGTGCCGCAACGGGAACCTTGAAATTATGGTTTCCAAGCAATCGGTCACCAATGCAGAATTATAATGAGGAATTATATGAAAACACTTTGGAAATTGACGGCACTTCTGCTGAGCCTTACTTTGGCGGCGGGATGTGCCGCTTCCTCTTCCTCGGAAGAGACAAATACGGTCAGTTCGACAGAAAGCATTGCTACGCTGAACGAAGCCGAGATGTTCACCGAGCGGGATAGAGAAACCGCTTTCGATCTTGCTCAATGTGTGACGGTGGAACTTAAGGATCAGGCCACCATCTGCACGGACGCTTCGGTACGGGTGACGGGCAATAACGTGGTGCTCACGGGGGATAAAACCTATTATCTCAGCGGCGTGCTGACCAACGGCAGTCTGACGGTACAGGCATCTGACACCGCCAAGCCCCGTCTGATTTTTGACGGGGTAACGGTTACTGCGGCAGAGCAAGCCCCCCTCACGGTGGTGTCTGCTGATAAGGTGTTTGTTACCCTCGCCCCCCATTCGGTCAACCGATTGGAAAATCAGCAAGGCTTTGCCAATGCGGTAGATGCTGATACCGACGGAGCAGTGTTTTCCCGTCAAGATCTGACTATCAACGGCGGCGGCGCTCTGACCGTGACCTCTCCTGCGGGGCACGCCATCACCTGCAAGGACGATCTGGTGGTGGTGGGCGGAAGCTATACTCTGCAAAGCGCAGGACACGGCTTGGACGCCAACGACAGTATTCGCATTGCCCACGGAACCTTTACGGTGAACGCAGGCAAAGACGGTATCCACGCCGAGAACAATGACGATGCCTCCCTTGGCTACGTGTACGTAGCCGATATGACCGTCAGCGGTCAGGTGCAAGGAGACGGCATTTCTGCCGCATCCGCGTTGTGGATCAAGCAAGGAGCGGTGACCTTAACCGCAGGCGGCGGTCACGAAAACGGACAAACAACCTCGTCGGAGCAATATGGCGGTTTTATGGGAGGGATGCCCCACGGTATGCGTCCCACCGCAGATACGAGCCAAGCTGAAACCACAACCGACGAAGCCGCCACCAGCATGAAGGGGCTGAAGGCGGGCACGACCTTGCAAATCGACGGCGGGACCTTTGCGTTGGATACGGCTGATGACAGCCTTCACACCAACGGCACGGCCGCCATCCACGGCGGAACCTTTACCCTCCGTAGTGGGGACGACGGCATTCACGCCGATTCTGCTTTGGACATTTACGACGGCGCGGTTACGATAGAAACCGCCTATGAAGGATTGGAGGCATTGACAGTTACCCTTCATGGTGGTAATATTACAATGAACACAACCGATGACGGCATCAACGCCGCAGGCGGCAACGACCAAGGTGGCTACGGCGGTCGGGATGAGGCTCCTTTTGGCGGGCCTCACGGCGGAATGGGCGGTCCCGGCGGGGGCGGCGCTTCCAACGGCAAGGTGATCATCAACGGCGGCACGGTTTATATTCAAATGAAGGGAGACGGGATCGACGCCAACGGTCTGATTGAGATGACAGGCGGCCACGTAACCGTTTGCGGACCGACCACGGGGGATACTGCCGTGCTGGACTATGATACTTCAGCTACCATTTCGGGCGGCACCTTTATCGGTACGGGCGCTTATCAGATGGCGCAAACCTTCAGCGATACCAAACAACCGATGCTGGCGGTCAGCGTGGGCAATCAGTCGGCGCAGACTAAGGTGACGGTCACCAATGCCAAGGGGCAGACGTTGCTATCCTATGCACCCGCCTTGGATTATGCCATTCTGCTGTTCTCAAGCCCCGATTTGAAGACGGGGGACACCGTGACTCTGCAGATAGGGAGCGCATCGGAGGAGTTTACTATATCATAAACGGGGGAATCGTATGAAACGAATGATGGCACTTTTGTGCTTTGCCCTGATGCTGGCGGGGTGCTCCCAAGGGGGAGTCACCTCAACCGACGTTTCGCAAACACAAGATACCACCTCACGACCGGAATGGGCGCAGACCCAACAAACGGTGGTGGGGGATACCACCGTAGAAACGGTGGTCACCTCGGGTATGGATCTGACCTTTTCCTCTACCCCTGATAAACAAGAGGAAGGCTCTCAGCCATCTATGCCCATCCAATCCCCTGCCTTGAGCCTGCCTGCCACCATTACCAAAGGCGGCAGTTATCGGTTGCAGGGAGATTACACCGATGCATCGCTGACAGTCAATGCCCCCGGTCAGATCGTGGAACTGATTTGCGACGGGATTCGCCTGCAAAATAAAAGCGGTCCCGCTGTGCTGGTGCAAGAGGCCGAGCGGGTGGACCTTGTGGTGAAGAACGGCACTACCAATGAATTTTCGGATGGGGCGCAGTACGCGATAACCCAGTCGGGAACGGCGGTGGATGCGGCGCTTTTCAGTAAAGCCGACCTGCAAATTACGGGAGACGGAACGCTTTCGGTTAAGGGTAACTATAAACACGGCATTGTGTCCAAGGATCAGCTGATCATTGAGAAAACCTCTCTGCGGGTTTCTGCCAACGGGGCAGGGGTAGAGGGGAAGGACTGCGTAAAGGTCAACGGCGGCGCTCTGAACGTGACCGCCGCAAGCGACGGGATTCGTGCCACTAATCTCACCGAGACCAATCAAGGCTTTGTGTACATCAAAGGCGGGAACCATACCATTACCGCGGGAAACGACGGGATTCAGGCCCAATCCTTATTGCAAATTGAGCAGGCAACCTGCAAGATTCTGGCAGGGGGCGGTAGCGGTAAACCTCTGCCCGCCACAGGCTCTTACAAGGGCATGAAAGCGGGATTGGATATTCGCTTACAGCAAGCCGATCTGCAAATTGATGCGGCGGATGACGGAATACATTCCGACGGCACGGTAACCGTTACCGACGGACGGTGCGTGATAAGCAGCGGACAGGACGGTGTGCAAGCCGCCACCGATATTGCGGTAAGCGGTGCCAACGGAGAACTGACAGTTAAAAAAAGTCTGGAAGGGTTGGAAGGACGCAATCTGGTGCTGGCAGGCGGTCGCATACAGGTTACCGCCACCAAAAACGGATTGAATGCCAAAGGCGCTCTTACCTGTTCCGACGTCTACGTTGCGGTGAGCGCACCTTGTGCCTTTGATTATAAAACGCAAGGGATGTTAAGCCGCACCACTCTGTTGGCGGCGGGGGATGAATTTAAAGATCCCATGACCTGCCAAAACCAAGGGGTGTTCTGCCAAAGCGTGGGTAGCCAAAACAGCGGCAACAGCGTAATCGTACAAAGCGGCAACCAAACGGTAGCGCAGTTTGCTCCCACCGTAGCGTTTACTTACGTGTACGTCACTACACCGTCTATGCAGGCGGGGCAATCCTATACTCTGCAGGCAGGAAGCACCACCCAAACCGTTCAAGCGCAATAAATAAAAACGCCCTTAGGGGCGTTTTTTTATGCCAGTATTTGTGCGAGGGAGCGGGCTAACAATGCGGCAGAAACCTTGGCCTCCTCCAGGGTATTGGCATCGGTGCCAATCTCAATGAGAATGGAGCCGCTCAGCATATCAAAATTGTATTTGCAGGCTTTAAAGGACATAGGTCGGGCAAGTCCGGGGTAATCGGCTTCAATTTGCCGTTGCAGTTGCAGGCAAAACCGAAAATTCTCTTTCCAGTTGGGAAAATTCTCCACCGATCCCGTTTCGCAACCTGCCAAGATCATCACCTGCGCCGCTTTTTGCCCGTTGATTTCGGCGGTGGGCTTCAGTTTGGTGTCGCCTTCGCCTGCGATGGCATCCCGATGGGCATCGATCACCACCTTGATGGTGGGATACTTTTCCAGATATTTTTTTATGGTATCGGCACTGCGGGTGTAGCTTCCCGTGTAATTGGGATAGTCGTGCTGAGTGGCATCGTTAATGGTAACAATACCTGCCTCGTTCAGGATCTGCGCCATCACTTCGCCTACCGCCACCGTGTTTTTGGTATTGTCGGTGGAACGGGTGGAGGCACTTTTTACGTAGTAGCCGTTATCCGAATCGGCATAGGCTTCGGTGGCGTGGGTGTGGACGATCAACACCTGAGGCTGGCTGGTTTCTTTTAGCGAGAAGGGCATCCCCTGATTCAGATAGTCGTTTACATTGACCGAAAGCCCCGTTTTATTGCTGATATGTACTCCGTCGCCTTTGGTGTTGGCGGCAGACAGCGATAGGGTAGTGGTTTTGACCATTCCTGTCTCCGCTCCCTGCGGCGGTGTTGCAGACGGCTCATCGGCAAGGTCGGTAGGGGTTTCGGTTGTTGTGGGTAGTGTCTCAGCCACAGGTCGGTGGTTTTGGGCAGCAGAAGGAAACTCGCTTGTGAGTAAAAGGGATGCTGAAAATATAGCAGCCTTTTGGGTGAAATGTGCCAGAGCATCGGCATAATGGATTCCCATTGCCAATAACAGAACGATCGCTATTAAGCCACTTGCATATCGAACCATCTGTTTCACACAAATCACCCCTCTGCCTTATCCATATGCCGCCGGGTGGCAGGTTATACCAACGCCATCAGCACCTCGGGGGACAAATGGGGATGAAGGGCGCAGTTGATGGACAACGCCACCAGATCGGCGGCGTGATCAATCACCGTGTCAATTTCCTTGGGTGTGACCATCATCCCTTGCCCGTTTTGGGTAATGTCCTCTTGCTGTTCTTCTCCGTGAAGCAGGTCTTTGGCAAGGGTGGTGGCATCCACCACCGTGGGAACACCCATAGCAATTACCGGAACACCTAAGGTGGATTGGCTGATTTCTTTTCGGGCGTTCCCCACGCCCGAACCGGGAGAGATGCCCGTATCGGAGATCTGCACCGTACAGCCGAGACGAGATAACCGTCGGGAGGCCAGCGCATCAATCACAATGACGGCGGCAGGGGAGACTTCCCGCACCACCCCTTTGATGATCTCCACCGTTTCGATCCCTGTTTTGCCAAGCACCCCGGGTGAGATGACCGATACCGAGCGCAATGCTCCCAATCCTAAGGAGTGGGACAATTCCTCACCGATGTGTCGGGTAGCGAGAATGCTCTCCACTGTTTTGGGACCCAGCGCATCGGGGGTGATGTCGGCGTTGCCCAGCCCTGCGATTAGGATCGGTCCTTCTTTGGGTAAGATGCGGGTCAGCTCCACTGTGATGGCTGAGCGACGCTCATCGTCTGAGGCGGATTCATCTGAAAAAGGCGGCACTTCAATGGTAACGTAACTGCCCACAGGCTTGCCTACACACTGTGCTCCCACAGAATCGGTCACCATAATACGGGTGATGCGTGCCGTGCCTACACTTAAGGTCTCACTGGTCACGCCTTGGCAGTTGTCAGCCGCCATTTCCCGCCGTTCCAACGCAAGATCGGTACGAATTTCCACAATAACCCCTCCGTTAATTGGTCGGTTTTTAGTATTGTGGATAAATTTGAAAGAAATATCCGATTTTTTAAAAAAAGTGCTTGCATTTTCATTGCAAGGGTGTTATTATATTTGAGTCACTGCAATGAATAGATATTATTTGTGGGGAGGTGTAAGAATGCCTAACATTAAATCTGCTGAAAAACGTGTAAAGGTTACCGCTATCAGAACCGCTCGCAACAAAGCTTATAACTCTGCTCTGAAAACTGCGATCAAAAAGGCTAACGCTGCTATCGATACTTCTGCTGACAACAAAGAAGAAGTTGTTCGTCTTGCTGTGAAGAAAATCGACCAAGCCGCCGCTAAAGGTATCATTCACAAGAATACCGCAGCCCATAAAAAATCGGCACTCGCCCTCAAATTGAAGGCCAACGCCTAATCTTTGCAATTTAAAACCGGAACGACTCCCAACCTCTGTCGTTCCGGTTTTTGTTTTTGTTCTATTCTTTTACCAATGTTTTCACGATCTCTCCCACGTACATCCGATGGTAATCCTCGTTATACCATTTTTCGTTCAGGGATTTGTCAATAAAGTTTTCGGGTTTCACATCGCTGACATAGATTTTTTTACATAGAAGCACCACGTCAGCCTGTTCAAAATATACCCCTTGGTCAAAGACAGGAGTTAGACCGGTCTCTTTGGTTTTGTCAATATCTCGCCCGCTTTTACTGCCGCATATAGCGTGAGCGGCTTTGCTGACGGTGGGGTTTAACACCGATAGGGTAAAATAGTCGTTTTCTTCCATAAAGCCGTAGGTGTAACGGGTAGGGCGGATGACCGCAACTGCAATATCCTTCCCCCACATTTCACCAAGGGCGCCCCATGAGCCGGTCATCATATTGTACCCCGACGCATCACCTGCGGTGATCAGCAACCATTGATCGGCAATCATTTTTACCGCATTCCGATCCAGATCTTTAACATTGATTTCTCGAAACATACTCATTCTCCTTTTTGTTGGGATCGGATCAGATGCAAAAATTGATTCAACTCCGCTCCCACAAATAAAATATAAATACAAAAATACAGCCAGAGCATAATAAATACCGCCGCGGCCAGACTTCCGTATATATAGGTATTCACGTGATTGAGGTAAATAGAATACAGCAACGAAAAAACGATCCATCCCAAAGCAGAAAACATCGCGCCGGGAAGCTCACGGCGAAAGGTGGATCTTCGGTTAGGCACCCATAAATACAGCAAAAGGAATAAGATGGTGAGCACCACAAAAATGAACAACGCTCGAAAACTGCTGATAATGATAGCGGCCTGAGCAAAGCCGGGGAGCAGGTGGGTGACCAGCGTAACGATCCTGTCGCCAAATACCATAATGACCAGCGTGAGAACAATGGCTAAGATAAGACTGCCGGTGCAACCAATGGCCATCAGCCGAACAGCAAAATAATTGCGTTGTTCTTTCATATCGTAAACCATATTCAGTCCGCGAATCAGCGAAACGAATCCTTTGGATGCGGCAAACAGCGCCGACAGCGCCACCACCGAGATCAAGGTCAGGTTGCCGCCCGCTTCGATTTCGTTGAAAACTTTGTTCACCAAACCGTCCAGCAAGTCAGGGAGAATGCGACATAGTTCGTTTTGCAGGTAATCGGTTTCCACCAACGGCAAAAATCCTATGAGTGATATTAACAACATCACAAAGGGAAAGGCGGAGATGATCAGAAAAAAGGTGGTTTGCGCCGCAAAAGCCGATACGGGATAATTAATAAACATCCCCAACAGTTCTTTTATGTTTTTATACCACAAACGAATCATTTCTCCACCTCCTGAGGCGTTTGATTCTATTATACACGAAATCCATGTGAAAGAAAAGAGAAAAAGCAGAAGAAATATCCGCGAATCGTGTCAAAAAACCCGCCCGTTTCCGGGCGGGGAGCGATTAGTAATTGATCACGCGCAGTTCAAAATAGGCTTGGGGATGAGCGCACACGGGGCACATTTGAGGAGCCGAAGAGGCATCCACAATGTGACCGCAGTTGCGGCAGATCCAAACGGTCTTTTCGTTGCGTTTAAATACCACGTCATCCTCGATGTTTTTCAACAGTTTCAGATAGCGTTCTTCGTGATGCTTTTCAACGTTGCCCACCATTTGGAACAAAGCGGCAATGTCGTCAAAGCCTTCTTCTTTGGCTTCCTTCGCCATACGGGCGTACATTTCGGTCCATTCTTCATTTTCGCCTGCGGCGGCGTCCTTCAGATTGGTGACCGTGTCGGCAATACCGTCGTGGAGCAGTTTGAACCAGATCTTGGCGTGTTCCTTTTCGTTGTTGGCGGTTTCTTCAAACAGAGCGCCGATTTGTTGGTAGCCATCTTTTTTTGCCTTAGAAGCATAGTAGGTGTATTTGTTGCGAGCCATGCTTTCGCCGGCAAAAGCGGCCATCAGATTGCTTTCGGTTTTGGTACCTTTTAAATTTGCCATGTTTAAAACTCCTTATTAAAAATATTAAGACAAGTATAGTATACCATAAATTTTATGAATTTCAATATTTTTAAAAAATTTTAAAAAAACACTTGCAAAATAAAAAATATGTGGTATAATCTCATTGCTGTGTAAAAAGCGGCAAACATATGGTGGGTATAGCTCAGTTGGCTAGAGCGCCAGATTGTGGCTCTGGAGGTCATCGGTTCGACTCCGATTACCCACCCCACTTAATAATGGGATGTCGCCAAGCGGTAAGGCAACGGACTTTGACTCCGTCATCCGCTGGTTCGAATCCAGCCATCCCAGCCAGAAAAGAACCCACATTTGTCTACGACAAGTGTGGGTTCTTTTTAACTAAATCCGTCCTATCGGACGGGATAAATCCCACTTTCGTGGGATGAAATCACTCCGTGATGAAATCCGACTCCGTCGGGAGAAGGACGGATTTGATTTCATCTGCAAAGCAGATTTCATCCGAGTGAAACGAGGATTTCATCGCGCTTTGCGCGATTTCATTGAAAA
>JAFSIW010000081.1 GCA_017439545.1 Clostridia bacterium
AAAGGTAGCGCCCGCTGCGAATCAGTTTATCCTTCAATTCACCCGATAACAGCAGATACAGCACACTCTCAAGCAAGGTAGCCACAAGGCTGAACACACCCACCTGCACCACAACACTGCCTGCCAGCGAGCGATACACCCCTTCTGACGAAGATTTTAATTGAAACAGAAATTGGTCAAAAGAAAACTTATCGTATTGTGTTAATAAAAACAGGGTCAAAAAAAACAGGATATTGCCAATCAATAAAATAACAGCGGCAAGAATTCTGCGCCTGCGAAGTTTCTTTTCGGGATCGTTCATAAGTGGTTCACCTCCAGTGAGTACAAGTACTATAATACTGCTGTTTTAACCCAAAATCAACCCGAAATTTTTGGTTTTTCGTCAAAATCCTTGACCCAAAAGCAAAATCATAGTACAATGTTGGAAAGGAGTGATACGTTATGCGCGCTTATCGATTTATCACCTGCAATGCCAGAACACAGACTCCCCACGACGGTGACCAACAATTTTTTAACCGTGTGGATTTTTTGTGTGAGACCTTGCTCTCTTGGGATGCTGACGTAATCGGATTTCAGGAAGTAAAGCCGGAAATGCGCAAGGCTCTGATTGAGCGAATGCCCGGTTATGCCTTTTTAGGTAGTGGCAGAGATGTTAACCGCCTGGACGAAGGGGCAGTGATTGCTTACAAACAGACCCGACTGATGCCCGAACGACTGTTTAGTGAAATTCTCTCACCTACTCCTCACGTTTACGGCAGTACCTACGGCGGCGATCAAAGCCATTGCCCTCGGGTGTTTTCTTCGGCGGATTTCATGCCCTTGGAAGGTGGCCAGCCCTTCCGCTTTATGAACGTACACACCGACCACCAAGGACAGCAAGCCCGCTGTTTTGCGGTTATGCAGATGCTGCAACACTACGCCGCTCAAAACGCTCTGCGCCCCATGCCCACCGTGGTGACCGGGGATTTTAATGCCAATCCCGATACGGATGAAATATTGCTGATGACCCGAAGCAACACGTTTTTGGATCTGACAGCATCAGTGGGGAGCACCTTTCACGGATACGATACCGAAAGCGTATTCCAAAAGATCGACTACATTTTTGCCACCAAAGAATGGCAAACTACCAAGGTTTGGTCGATTCATCCCAAGCAAGGGGATCTGTTCTTCTCGGATCACGATCCCATCCTTGCCGACGTAACCCTTTAAAACATAGGGTAGAGCGGCAAATCCGAACTCCGTTTTTAAAGGCGGATTTGTCACTCTACCCTACGATAAGACCGTATCGGAGTTCCGATACGGTCTTTTTATGCTTCCACGATTTCATACATGGTCTTAGCGTCTTCTTTTAAGGCGTGCTCCGTAACCGTCAGCACCTTGGCGGTAATGGGGCGCTGTCCCATACTAATGGTCAGCAGATCCCCCACCTTCACGTCATACGATGCCCGTGCTACCTTGCCGTTCACCATAACACGACCGGCATCACAGGCTTCGTTTGCCACGGTACGCCGTTTGATGATGCGGGAAACCTTTAAGTATTTATCTAAACGCATTGAATATTACACCTCAATACAATTCACTCAAGAAAAAACGGTGGCGAAAAACGCCACCGCCTTGACTTCGACAAACTTATTTGTCAACAGCTTCTTTCAGAGCTTTACCGGCTTTGAAAGCGGGTTGCTTAGAAGCAGGGATAACGATGGTTTCTTTGGTTTGGGGATTGCGACCGGTTCTTTCACCGCGTTCACGTACTTCGAAGGTACCAAAGCCGACCAATTGAACTTTTTCACCGGCAACCAAAGCATCGGTGATGGCGTCGATTACAGCAGCAACAGCTTTATCAGCATCTTTTTTGGAGATTGCGGCTTTTTCTGCAACAGCAGCTACGAGTTCAGTCTTTTTCATTGTCATATTCCTCCATATTAAAATTTATTGATTTCAACGGTATGTTACCGAGAATTCCGAGATTTAACTTCATCCCACAGGCGGTCCAACTCCTCCAACGAAGCGGATTGCATATCAATGCCACGCTCAATCGCCAATTCTTCAACACCTGCAAAGCGGCGAATGAATTTGTCGGTAGCGGCCTGCAATGCCTGCTCGCTGTCGATTTTTAAAAAGCGGGACACATTGACCACCGAGAACAGCAGGTCACCCAACTCTTCCACCACGTGGTGCTCGTCGGCCCAAGCGAGCTCTCTTGCTTCTTCGCCGATCTTTTCAAGAGCACCTGAGATTTCGGGCCAATCAAATCCTGCCTTAGCCGCACGCTTTTGCACCTTTTGGGCACGCATCAACGCAGGAAAGGCTTTTGGCACGCTCTCAAGAGTCTGGGTAAAGGTTTCTTGCTGTTTGGTTTGGCGTTTGACCGCCTCCCAACTATCCAGCGCCTGCTCCTCATTATTGGCTTGGACGGTGCCAAACACGTGGGGGTGACGTTCCACCAATTTATAGGCAATATCGTGCACCACGTCAGAAAAATCAAACCGCTGTTCTTCTTTTTCCATTTCGGCATGCATCGCCACTTGCAACAGCACATCACCCAGTTCTTCCCTCAGGTTTTCGCTGTCGGCATTGTCAATAGCCTCGACTGCTTCGTAAACCTCTTCTAAAAAGTTATTACGAATGGATGTATGGGTCTGCTCCCGATCCCACGGGCAACCGTCAGGCTGACGAAGCAAGGTTACAATGTGCAACAGATCGTCCATCCCATAACGGGCTTTGGGTTCAAAAGAAATTGCCATACCATGATACTCCTGTAAATTTGTGGGAATTTGTGTTATAGTTATTTTACCCTATAAAATGAAATTTTTCAAGTACTTTTGCAATTTTTTCGCCCTTTGGAAGCATAAAAACATCATTTTTAGTAATAATTTTCAGCAAAAACACTGCAATCAGGTACACAACCGCCCCAATTCCGATAGAAAAGACTGTGGAAAGGGACTGAGGAAGCACCCGAATCAGCAGACCGTTGCCTGCCCAAGCGGCGATGCCACACAGAGCGGCGGCAAACAAGGGCTTGATAAATGCCGCCATAAAGTTAGGACGAATGCCGGTATAATGCACCAGACAAATATAATCTGCCACGCAAATAAAGGCGTAGCAAACCAACGTACTGATGGCGCCACCGGTGATATTAACGGAATACTTCCCTACCAACCAATAGTTGAGAGCGATCTTGATAACCGTACCAATAAACATATTGATCACCGGTACCCGCTCTTTGCCTACCGCCTGTAACAAATTGGTCATTGGCATAGACAGGGCGCTGAACACAACCGCAAAGCCCAATACCGTCAACGTAGGGGTGGCAATATCTGCCATAATCGGCTTATTGGAATACAGCAAGTGCAACACACCGCCGCTTAATGCGGCAATACCGAAGCCTGCGGGCATTGCGGCCAATGAAGTAATACGGAACACTGCCTCCAGCGTAGTTTTGGTTTCTTCTTTTTTACCTGCGGTATAGCAAGCGGTAATAATAGGCAGAGCGCTGACACCCAGCACCGAGGTAATAGTTGGCACCAGATTGTAGATGGAAAAAGCAAAACCGTTATAGCTTCCGTAAAAATAGGTAGGAATCGCGGCCTTCAGTTCTTCAAGGGACGTGGTCTCTTGGGACAGATACGCCCACATCTCGGAAAAATTCTCTTGAAAATAGGCAGGGTTTTGTTGCACGAGATCGGTCAGCCTACGTTGGATGGTCATGGTATCCACCAATCCACCCGCCTGATTGACCAGCGATCCAATAATAACCGGCACAGCAAAGATCACCAAGGCTTTAAAGGTGGCTTTTCGGCTTTCTTGAGGCGGACCGCACAGAATCAACTGCTCCTTAGTAAACCCGTCGCCACTGCGCCAAATGCGAATTCTGAGATACGCCGCGCCGCAGGCTGTGCCCAGCATGATGCCGAACATGGCCGCCGCCGCTTGGTACTCAGGACCGTAACCCAAGCGCCGTACCACCCATACCAATGATAGCCCGACCACAACCTTGCCCAAGGCTTCAATCACCTGAGAAATGGCGGTGGGAGTCATATTGCAAAGACCTTCATAATACCCGCGATAGGTTGACATAACACAGCAGAAGAACAAGCAGGGTGCCAACACCAAAATCGCGGCAAACGCCCCTTGATTCTTACCGATATAATTCAGATACGGTTTGGCAGCCAGCATAACAGACAGGGTGCCCACAATGCCGATCACCAAAAACATAATTCTGGCAACCTTCAGTACCTGACGAGCGTCGGTATACCGTTCTTTAGCCACAAAAGATGACACCATACGGCAAACCGCTACAGGCATACCTGCCAAGGCAACGGCATAAATGGGCAAATACAGATTGTATGCCGTGCTGAAGTAGCCGATGGCCAGATCCTCCATAAACCAGTTCAAGGGGATCTTAAAGAACGCGCCCAGTACCTTAACCAGCGCGGTTGCCATTAATAGCACCGCCGCTCCTTCTAAAAAGCTTTGTTTTTTATTCTTATTCTTCTTACTCAACTCAACACTTCCAACCACGATAAATTCCTTACATAGTATGACCGATCGGAAGAAAATATCCAAAATCGGGAAAAGCAGGTACAGTATACCATATTCTATCCCATAAAGCAACCCCTTGCCCGCAAGCAAGGGGTTAAACACAATCTATTTTGCGGGATAATTGCCCTCTTCTCGCCAGATCTGATTCATCATTTCATAGCGACGGAGGGGCATGCCTGTATAAACACAGTTGGACGTACAGAAGATGTAGCCGGGTCCGCCTTCCATCCCCTCTCGCAGACTGCGGCGCACGTCGGCAATGACCTCTTCGTCAGTACCGGTCTGCAACAATCCGCAGTTTACGTTGCCGCACAAAGCAACCTTGTCACCGTACAGCCGCTTGACCTCGGCAAGGCTTACGCCGCCTTGGGGATCAAGAGAATGCAAAGCATCCGGCTTGCATTGCACGATCTGATCGATGATGGGCATAATGTTCCCGTCGGAGTGCTTGATGGTATAAATGCCCATATCCCGATAGCCTGCAATCAGTTTTTCAAGATAAGGAGCTACAAACTCCGAAAACTGGGTGGGGCTTAAAAACGGTCCTACGTTCAGGCAATAGTCAGCACACAGCGCCGCACCGTCGATCAGCTCGGGGCGATTGTGGAACACATTGTAGTATTCCTCTAACTTAATCTTCACCCGCTCGTCGGCTTGGGCCTGCATTTCTTCCGGCTCGTCCGCCATTCGGTAGGTGAATTCCAGCATATGGTTGCCGTCGGGCACTTCATAGGTAGCATCACCATGAAGCATTAAAAAATACTTGTTGCCCGAAATCTCACGGATCTGTTCCAGAATAGGAACCGCCCGCGCCGGGGTCTCGTGCACGAAAATGGCGTTATGCTCGTATTTTTCGGCGGTCATCACGTACATTTCGGCAATGCTTTTATAATGAGCCGCCTGCTCTTCTTTGGACATTTGATTCCATTGACCAAAATGCCGTTGGCTGTGATGCACTACGCCGAAGGCTTCCATGGTAAGGAAGAACACCAATTCAAAGGTGGGAACACGACCGGTCAAGGGTTGCCGTTTTAATGCGGCAATAAACCGCTCACGAGGCGTCATTTCAGACATAGGAGTTCCTCCTTAGAATTCCAATTTTTCGTTGATATAAGCCACCAGCGAATCAATGGGCAGACGAACTTGTTCCATGGTATCGCGGTCACGAACGGTAACGCAACCGTCGGTTTCGGATTCAAAGTCATAGGTAATGCAGAAGGGAGTACCGATCTCATCTTCACGGCGATAACGTTTGCCGATGGAGCCTGCTTCATCGTAATCTACCATAAAGTGTTTGGCAAGCATTTCGTAAACTTCCCCTGCTTTTTCACCCAGTTTCTTGGACAAGGGCAACACGGCGCATTTGAAAGGTGCCAATGCGGGATGGAAATGCATGACCACGCGACTGTCGTTCTTTTCAGCATCCACCACTTCTTCGTCATAGGCGTCGCACAGGAAAGCCAAGAAGGAACGTTCTACACCGAGAGAGGGTTCAATTACGTACGGGATATAACGTTCGTTCTTTTCTTGATCAAAATAAGACAAATCTTTGCCCGAAGTGTTTTGATGTTGAGTCAGGTCATAGTCGGTACGGTCGGCAATGCCCCACAGCTCGCCCCAACCAAAGGGGAACAGAAATTCAAAGTCGGTAGTGGCTTTGGAATAGAAGCACAGTTCTTCGGGGTCGTGGTCACGCAGACGCAGATGTTCTTGGTTCATGCCCAAAGACAGCAACCAATCGCGGCAGAAAGAACGCCAATAAGTGAACCATTCCAGATCGGTGCCGGGTTGGCAGAAGAATTCCAATTCCATTTGTTCAAACTCACGCACACGGAAAATAAAGTTACCGGGGGTGATCTCATTACGGAAGGATTTACCGATCTGACCGATACCGAAGGGCATCTTTTTGCGGGTGGTGCGTTGCACGTTGGCAAAGTTCACAAAAATACCTTGGGCGGTTTCGGGACGAAGATATACGGTGTTTTTGGCATCTTCGGTAACCCCTTGGAAGGTTTTGAACATCAGGTTAAACTGACGGATATCGGTGAAATTGTGTTTACCGCAGGTGGGACAAGGAATATTGTGTTCCTCGATATAGTTTTTCATTTCTTCTTGGGTAAAAGCGTCGATGGGTTTATCCAATTCAAGACCGTTTTCGGCATTGTAATCTTCAATCAGCTTGTCGGCACGGAACCGTTCTTTGCATTCACGGCAATCCATCAAGGGATCGGAGAAGCCGCCCAAGTGACCGGATGCCACCCAGGTTTGAGGATTCATCAAAATAGCGGCGTCCAAACCAACGTTATATTTGTTTTCTTGAACGAATTTTTTCCACCAAGCTTTTTTGATGTTATTCTTCAGTTCCACACCCAAAGGACCGTAGTCCCAAGTGTTTGCCAAACCGCCGTAGATCTCACTGCCGGCGAACACAAAGCCTCTGCCCTTGGCAAGAGCAACGATTTTGTCCATAGTTTTGTCTGCTTGATTCATGGGTAAACCCTCCACATAGTAGAAAAATAATATACACGAACATTTTACCACAAAATTTGGGAAATGCAAGGTTTTTCGTCAGAAAAGTGAGAGAAACCACCACCAATTTGTTGACAAGATACGCTCTGTATGATACACTCAACTTGTAATTGGAGGTGGTGCTATGAGCCACGAAGAAACTCGAGAGCGGTTAAATAGCAAAAAAATTGCGACCCATTATTTGGAACAACTACTGAATCCCTTCCATATCGTTTTAATTGCCTTATTATATCTTTTATCCTTTATTATTGTCCAGTTGTTCATCAACCAAGAAGAAGTTCATACAACTATTTTCGCCATCTTTATCTATTGCCTTTTGGCGATTGATTTGATTATTACCTTGGGAATTGCATGGCTAATTTGGGATTACCTTCAACTTCGCAAAGGAAACTTTCAAGTGATAGTTGCACCGGTTGTTCACATGATTGAAGCTACACCTCACCGATATAGTGGTCCACTTTTCCATTTTAGCAAACACGGATGGTTCTTCCTAGGCACCATGCCATTATATCAAAGTTCCCCCTATTATAAAACCACTGTTCGAGAATTGTTTGATCGCACTTGTCAAGGAGATACCTTTTATTTAATCAAACGGTATAAATGGGCAGTTCTTATGATCTATCCTACCCGTTGCTTTGTTTGGAACGGAGAAATACAAAATCAATAAGCAAAAAAATCGGTAGTCATTGACTACCGATTTTTTTATAATATCGTCGCCAGAATTACATTAGAAACCAGATTGCCTTTGGTGGTAAACCGAAGAGCGTAGCCATCAAAAGTCATCAGTCCATAGTCAATCATGGGCTTGGCTTTGGCAAGAGCAACAATTTTTTCATGGTTTTGTCTGCTTGATTCATGGGTAAACCCTCCATAAAGAAGTAAAAATAATATAACAAAATCTATGAAATGCAAGGTTTTTCGGCATAAAATATAGATTTTGCTTGTAAAAAACTTTTGCTTGTTGACAATCATTTTCGGAATGTTATACTAATAAAAAAACAGGCAGAAGGGATTGGTTGTTATGTCAACCACAAAACTGATTTGTAAAACAAACCCCAATCAAACCCGTTTTCGGGTTTTACTCACATCGGATATGCATTGCACCGATTTATACGGTCGGGAATGGTATGGTCTGACCAACCAACAGCGCATGCAACATTGGGTGGATACGGTGCTAAAAGAGCATCAAGCCGACCCTTTTGACGCGATACTGATTCCGGGAGATATTTCCCTTGACTATCACGATAAAAAGACACCCTATGATAAAGGATACAGCACCGGACTGGAATTTATAAAAGACTATCTTTCTCAACTGCCGCCTATCCCCCGCTTTATTTTGGCAGGCAATCACGAGCAGTTCACCCACGAGGATTGGCTGGCACTTACCGGCAATCATCGACAAGGGGCGGTGATTATAGGCAACAACACCTTTATTATGTTGGATTCCTTCGCCTGCGATTTGAGTCACTCTTATGACAGTTCAGACAAATACTCTCCCATGGACGTGGATTACATTCAAAAAATGATAATGGCGTATCCTCAAAACGACGTGTATTTGGTTTCTCACTATATTGACCTGAATCTCGACACGAAAGCCTTTTGTCATTTGCTGCAAAACGAACCCAAAATCAAGGGAATCTTTGCCGGGCACACCCATTTGAATCGGGTGATGAAGTTGGGAGAGGATTATCGCAATTTGGTGATTGCCGAAACAGGAAATTTTTCCTACACGCTGGAAAAAGATTTAACCAAAGGCTTTTGGGGATTTCGTGATTTGGTCATTACCCCTGACACCGCTGTCAGCCATTACATTGTGGCAGAAAGCAATGCAATCATTGACGGGCAACTAAGATCCTTTGCCCGTACGGTAGTAGATACCACCGTCCATAAATAACACAAAAAACGGTAGTCAATGCACATTGACTACCGTTTTTTTATAATATCATCGCCAAAACCTCGTTGGAAACCAGATTGCCTTTGATAGTCAGGCATAAAGCGTTCCCGTCATAGGTCATAAGCCCATGGTCGATCATAGGTTTGGCTTTGACAAGCAAATCCCTTGGAATGGGATGACCGAATCTTTGCATACAATCCTGTTGTTGCAAACCGCTTGCAAGGCGAAGCTGCAGCATCGCGTATTCGGTAAAATCGCCCCCCGTTCCATCGTCAATGGGCGGATCACCGTTCATAAATCCATGCAGGTCACGGGGATAATAAAACCGCTTGCCGTCTACCAAAGAGTGGGCGGCAGGGCCGATACCGAGGGTATTTTCGCAGTTCCAATATTTTAAATTGTGGCGGCTTTCATAGCCTGCTTTGGCAAAGTTAGAGATCTCATAGCGGGGATATCCCGCCCTCTCCAACGCATAGCAACAGGTCTCGTAAATATCACACACCGCATCCTCGTCCGGCAAGGGCGGCAGAGTTTTGCCAAAGGGAGTTCCCTCCTCTATTTTCAGCATATACGCCGAAATATGGGTGGGATTCAGCGAAAGAGCACGCTCCAAACTTTGCAAGGCAGATGTAACTGTTTGATGAGGAATGCCCCACATCAGATCCACCGAGTAATTATGTATGCCAGCCGCTTGGGCGCGGTGAATTAGTGCTTTCACATCATCGGGTGTGTGCCTGCGGCCAAGAACGGCAAGTTCCCCTTCTACCGCCGACTGCAAGCCCACCGAAAGGCGGTTTACGCCAAGGTCCGCCAAATCCTCTACCGAGGTAGGATACCCCTCCCCCGGGTTGATTTCGCAAGTGATCTCAGCACAAGACGAGACAGCAAAACTCTCCCGTATGCTTCGCATAATGAATGCCAATCCCTCTTTTGGCATCATATTTGGCGTGCCGCCGCCAAAATAGACGGTGTCTACTTTATATGGCAACTCCTTCGCTGCTTGTACTATGGTTTTGGATGCCTGTTGTGCATAGTCCAAAGCGGTTTTGGGATCGGCAAGGGAATAAAAATCGCAGTAGTTACACTTTTGTTTGCAATAGGGAATATGAACGTAGATCCCCAAATTCTGTTGACTGTTCATCGTCCTAACAAAGCAGGCAAACCCAGAGTAAACAAGGCAGACAACAACAAATATACCACGATCAACGTTCCCGAAACGCTACCAAACAAATAGGTGCACAAGCAAAACAGCACCACACCAAGCAGCAGCAACAGTGTTTGCACAATAGCCGCCATGCGAATAACCCGATACAGCTTAATTGTGGCGCTGATACCACGGCAAAATCCGCCTGCATCCCCTTCATATGACAAGACCGCCGAGGTGTCGATCTTGGCATCGGTCTGCTGTTTATACAACCGACGGGGTACAGCACCCATAATACGCACCGCCGCCGAAGGCAGACGGAACATACGGCAGATCATCTCACGAGTAATATTGGGGTCGCAGGAATATATGTGTAAGCTTACCCCATTGGCAACTGCTTGACGCAATGCTTCAGCAATCTGCTCATCTGCTGTATACTTTACCAGAAATACTGCCGATAGAATACCTTGGGTTGAAAGATACACTGCCCGAAGTCCCGGTTCGTTGTATTTTTCTTCAAAATCGGTATCCGGGATCAGGATTCCATGGTTTTCCATCAGTTTTTTGGTTCCCACCAACACACGGTAGCCCATCACCCAGCCAGACAGTCCCATCTCTTCCTCATACACCAACGTATCAACCTGTGGAAGCAGGTTGGTCTTATCCTGTAAAATGGTGCGGAACAAGGGCTTCAAGGGGCAATCAGCCATATAAACCACCCCTGCCACATCCATAATCGAACGGTCCAGGCTTTGGTTGGTGGCCGATTTAATGCTCTTTAAGGTGACGGTTCCTTCAGGAAATAACTGTGCCGCATCCACTGCCAGCACATCCGTGTCTTTAAACTGTTCAACGGCATCGTAGCCCGACAGCATAATCTTTTGTCTGAACAAACGACGGCAGAAACGGTACAGGGGGAAGTTGCCCGCCAGCACATGCAACAAAGGCAGACCAATGCACATACCGCCGCAAAAGCCGGAAACAATTTGCACCAACGCCTGCATAGCCGAATCAAAAGGAATAAATAAAGCGGCACACAAAGCGCCAACCGCGCCAAACGCGGGAGACAGCAGCGTGGGCAGACGGGCGGAGCGGTCAGCAAGGTCAGGAGCATAAGAATGATAAATAAAATCCTTCAGATTCACACAAGTGCGTGCTAAGGTGACGATAGGCGTTCCCACCGATAAGCCTCGACCCAATTCGAAGGCTTCCTCTTTAGAAGATACCGACACAACTCCTTGCTTTTGTTTGTCGTTGCCAATGAGATCCATATTGCGATAAATACGGGAGAACATCAACCGTTTGCCAAGAAGATTCAACGCCACACCCAATAATGCGGGGCAACCCATCAGCATCATAGGATAATTGGTGGGCAAATGGTCGGTAATTGCCAGCATAAGTGCACATTGTACCAAAGTTATCAGCATGGCAAGAGCGGTAGGAGTATCCTGATCGCCACCACGGAACAACGAACAAAAGCCACCCCACAGCAGGCGCAGATTACACACCACGCCCAAAATGAGCACAACAGCATATAACCCCAACAGCAAAAGAGGATTTTCAGACAACAAACCATAGGTGAGATCCAGCGTACCCGCGGCGGTAAACAGCATCGCAATCACCGCGAAAATCATGGTAACAGCAAAACGAGCGGTCACGCTACGGCGGCGCGCCAACAAATCGTATTTAATGGCAGGTGCATCAGCGGGAGTGTGGTAATCCCCGTCGTCCTCGTGGGTAGATACGGGCTCTTCCCCCTCGGGCAAGGAATCCTTTTCCATTTTAAAGTTTTTGATTTTATCCTGACGGTCGGATACAAAGTCACTTTCCCACTGTTCGGGCTTGAGCGGCTGTTCGGGACGATCGAATCCCTCTAACCGCACCTGCCCCGTAATTTCATCCGCGCCCGATTTTTCTTTGGTTTTGGGAGCGGCGGTAAAGGGAACGGTAGCATTCTCGGTGGACGGCATTGCCGTTTTTGCTGTCGGTATTACCATACGGGTAGGCTCATAGGTGGTTTCCATCTGACGAGTCGCACCTGCCACCGCCGCCTGCCATTCATCGGTATGCACATCCTGCAGGACCGACGGCTCCTTGGCGGGAGCGGGCTCTTCCATAACGGGAGCGGCATTGGCTTTTTTATACAGCACCTCATTTCCCTGCTCTTTCTTGGTAGGGGCGGTGCGTTTTAAATGCTGTAAAAAGGATTGAGAATTCTTGACCGTACTCATACCTGGGGTTTCTTTATCTCCTACAGTATGCTCAGCCTCTTCTTTGGTCATTCCCCGCCGCCCGTTTTTATGGCGATCCTCCCAAGGGGTAATGGTAGCAAGCAGATCCTCTTCCTGTTGATCCTTCTTATTACGCTTGGGCTTCTCGGTTTTTGCGGGAGCGGCTTTCGGTGCTACCGCAGACTCCGCCTTGATCGGCGCGGAAGGCATGTATTGCTTGACAGTTTTTTCTGCCAAAATATCATTGATCAGCTCGTCGGCGTTACGCTCAGAATGACCTACCCGTTTTTCATAAGGCACACCACGATTCGCCGACACCTCATTTAATATATCGTCGATCAAACGATCCCGTTCATTCATTCCGTTCACCTCTTATCCTTCTCTGCCCGAAGCAATTTGGTAAAGCAGAACCCCTGCTGCTACCGATGCATTCAAGGAATTGATCTTGCCCTTCATAGGAAGGGACACCAATACGTCGCATTTTTCTTTGACCAGACGGCTGATGCCGCTACCCTCACTGCCGATGACCAGACCGCAACCGCCGCTGTAATTTTGAGAGCGGTAATCCTCACCCTGCATATGAGCGCCGTACAGCCACACGCCCCGCTCTTTCAGAGTATCCATCACTGCCGCCATATTGGCCACGCGGATCACCGGCACGTAAGACAAAGCACCGCAAGCGGTTTTGGCAACAATGGGGGTAAGAGACACGCTTCTTCGTTTGGGAATAATAATGCCGTGCACGCCGGTGCATTCTGCCGTACGGATGATGGCGCCCAAGTTATGAGGGTCTTCCAGCCCATCCAGCAATACGAAGAAGGGGGCTTCTCCCCTGCTTTGTGCCAGTTCAAAGGCATCTTCCAAAGTGGAGTAGGCCGCCGCCGAGAGGGTAAGCACCGCCCCTTGATGGTTGGCGTGCTCGGTCATAAAATCCAGTTTTTGACCGTTCACTTCTTTCACGGGGATCCCCCGTTCACCGGCCATGGCCGCCAATCTACCCAAAGCACCGCCATGCTCCCCTTTTTGCAAAAACAGACAATCTAAATTGTCCCCCGTCTTCAAGGCCTCTTCCACCGAATTGCGTCCGCAGACCAACGACAGTTCATCCCGTTCTCGGGCGGGTTTTTCATTGCGATTTTGGGGTTTCATGGCAATACTCCTTCATCATATTGTATAGTTACGGTCATTATACCACAAAACCTGCTAAAAGAGAATAGGTTTTTTACAAAATTCTATATTTTTTTATGGATGAGAAATTGACACTCATAGCAATACCGAACAGACCATAAAAAACAAAAGTTTTCTGCTCTTTTCTCTTGGTTTTTTGTGATTTTATCTTTACATTCCGGAAAAACTTGGTATAATAAAATTAATCATCAGAAAGGATTTGATACCCATGATTATTGGTGCTCAATTGTACACCTTACGAGACTTTTGCAAGACTCCCGACGATATTCACGAAACCCTGAAAAAGGTTGCCGACATCGGCTACACCGCCGTACAAATGTCCGGCGTTGGCAAGATTGACTATGCTTTGTTTAAAGAATACTGCGACGAATGCGGTTTGGACATTGTTGCCACCCACAACGGTTTTGACCGCATTACCAAAGATACCGAACAACTCATCAAGGATCACGAGGTGTTGGGTTGCGATTACATCGGAATCGGCGCCCCCACCCCCAATCAATGCGATACTGCCGAACATTTTAAAGAATTTATCGATGCTCTGGCTGAAGCA
Source organism: Clostridia bacterium (assembly GCA_017439545.1). Taxonomy (GTDB): domain Bacteria; phylum Bacillota; class Clostridia; order Oscillospirales; family Acutalibacteraceae; genus UMGS1484. The sequence continues at coordinate 14,079 of JAFSIW010000081.1, forward strand.
GCCGAAAAAATTCACGCCGCAGGCAAAACCTTCTGCTATCACAATCATCATTTGGAATTTGAAGAAAAAGAAGACGGTTTTATCGCCATGGAATATATGCTGGAAAAATTCCCCAAGCACGTCAACTACATTGTTGACACCTATTGGGTTGATTATGCCGGCAAAACCACTTCTGCCGAACACCTGAAACGGTTGGGCGGCCAAATCGATTGCGTCCACTACAAAGATCTGATCGAAGTGGAAAAAGACGGCAAAACCGAAAAGACCATGGCACCCGTTGGCGAAGGCCTGTTGGATTGGCCCGCCATCAATGCCGCTTGCGAAGCGGGCGGTACCAAATGGATCGTTGTAGAACAGGATATTTGCGACGGTGATCCCTTTGCATGCCTGAAAACCAGCTACGAAAACATTAAAAAGTGGGGTTACCGCTAACCCGATCCCCACAGGAGGTCTTGACCATGTTGAAAGCCGCCATTGTGGGCTGTGGCGCCATCGCAGGCGTTCACGCCGCTTCGTTAAAAGGAATGGACAATGTAACTGTCATTGGTTGCGCCGATATTAAATTGGAACGGGCAGAAAAATTGGCCGCACAGTTCGGGTGTCCCGCCTATTCTTCGCTAGACGAAATGTTAGCCGCCCAAAAGCCTGACGTGCTTCACATTTGCACGCCCCACTATCTGCACGTACCCATGGCTTTGCAAGCCGTCAAAATGGGCATTGCGGTGCTCAGCGAAAAGCCGGAAGGTATTTCCATTCAGCAGTTAGATGCGCTGGCACAAGCAGAAGACGAGGGCGCTCGCATCGGCATTTGCTTTCAAAACCGCTACAACGAAGCGGTGGAAGCCGCCCGTGAGCATTTAGCAAGCGGAGCAGCGGGAAAAATCAAAGCCATTCGCGCCTTTGTGACCTGGAATCGGCAAGCGCCTTATTACACCGAAAGCGGCTGGCGGGGCACTTGGGAGACCGAAGGCGGCGGGGTTATGATCAATCAAGCCATTCACACGCTGGATCTGATTCAATATTTGGGTGGATATCCCACTCATTTGGAGGGTCACGTGAATAATCACCACTTAAAAGATGTGATCGAAGTAGAAGACACCGCTTCCATCTATATGCGACTCCCCGGCGGGATTCCTGCCATTATGTATGCCACTACGGCTTTTGCAGTGGACTCCCCTGTTCTCATTGACATTGTGTGTGACAATATGACCTTGCGGTTAGAAGGCAACACCCTGAAAGAAACCAAGCCTGACGGCTCGGCTTCTACCCCTGTACGGTCAGCGGAATACGGCAAAGAGAATCCCGACGGTAAATGCTATTGGGGCAGCGGACATCCCAGCTTGTTCCACGACTATTACCAATGTCTGGAAGAAGGCAAGCCCTTCCCCTTAGGTGCCAAAGAAGGTGCCAAAGCAGTTCGGTTGTTGCTGGCTTTGTATGAGTCCTCTAAAACAGGAAAAGTCATTCCGTTATAAAAACAAAATCCTCCCACGGTAGTGGGAGGATTTTTCTATTGCGTATTGTTTTATTATCGAACCAGTTGGAATAGACTATTTAAGGATACCTCTTCAATATTGGAAGAAACACACAGCAGATCGCCGTTTTCTTGCAGTTGCAAGCGGGCAATTTCGGTGATTTCTTCATCAAGTATATCAGAAATCACAAGGAAGGATCCATCTTCAACGCAGAGAAGATTACCGCCCATTCCGCCGGCTTCGTAATAGGTCACACCATCAATCTCAATCTTGGGTATCTGAGCCAGCGCTTCGATATCAAAAAAAGAAGTATCGCTGGTATACGTCAAGTCGACATATTCCAAGCCACCACCGTCTGCATCGAAGGTTAATTCGGTCACTTTAACACGCGTACCATCGGCCTCTCCAATCGCACGGTAAGGGGTACCGAATCGCAGATGGGGTTCCTCTGCGGGAAAACGGTCAATCTTACCAACCACGTGCTTCAGCACGTTGAGGGCGTCGCCTGCTTCGCGTTTGCCATTAACATCCACGTCGGCAACAATTTCTTGGCGAAGAGACAATTCTACCTTGCCCACCACGCTTTTTAAGATTTCCAATGCATCAGTGGCATCTACTTTTCCGTCTTCGTTTACGTCACCGTAGGAGCCACCGTATACATACACAGGCGTCCGTTCGGTAATTTGTGTATTACTCTTACCGATGGTTACGTTGTCCCAATCTTCCTTTGTACCATCGTACACAATTACATCCAAGGCATAGTTAAAGGAATTGACCGCGTGGTCACCGATATTACGCAAGGATGCAGGCAAATAAAGCCCCGTCATCTTAGTGGTGCTCTGGAATACTTTATCGGCAATGGTGCGTACCCCATCCCGCACAATCAGCATCCCTTCAAAGCCTTCTTTAACAGCCACTAGATGATTGCCTGCGTACAAGCCGCCGTTTTCCCAGTTAGAAGCAGTTTCATAAAAACGGGTACTGTCAACAACGCTGGAGCCGATTTTCGTCACGTTGTCGGGAATCACCAGACCGGACAGTTCACCGCATCCGCCAAAAGCGCGATCGCCGATTTCAGTTAAACCTTCGGGCAGCGAAACTTTTTGTAATTTGGTGAAATTGAGAAAAGCCTGTTCTCCGATTGCGGTGACGCCAGAGGATATAGAGATCTGCTCGGCGGTATCCTTAAAGGCTATCATATCGTTATATTCGATAGTGGTATAGCCACCCGTCAGACAAAGTTCTTTGATGGGTGAATCGGCAAAAGCATATAAGTTAAGAGTTGTAATCTTATGCGTGATCACCGTCTGCAGAGAGGTGCAATTCTGGAATGCATAAAAACCCAATTCGTCTAAAGCGGCAGGCATCTGAATCTCGGCAATCGTTTCGCACCCGCTAAAGGCGTATTCGTCGATTATAACGATGCCGTCGGGAAAGTAAATGGCAGGTATTTTTTTGCAACCGTGAAAGCAATACGTGGGGATCATGGTAACTCCGTTGGGGACCACAATCTCACAAGACAACCGTTTGCAATTATTAAAAGCATATTCACCCAGTTTTTTCAGTAAGTTGGGCATATTCACGGTGGTCAAAAACTCGCAGGAATCAAAGGCTTTGTTACCAATGGTGGTTACCGTATCAGGAATGACGATTTCGCTCAACGAAGCGCAACCCTGAAAAGTTTTGTCTCCCAAAACCTTCAGATTTTTGGACAAGGTAATGGTATCCACGTCAGAATAGCGAAATGCACCGTGCAATTCAAGAACAGTATCGGGCATGGTAACGGTGGAAATTGATTTGCTGAAGAACGCATCGTCACCAATTGCAACAACCGGCTGTCCACCCAAGGTTTTAGGGATATTAACGATTGATGCCTTGCCGTTATATGCTGTAATGGTAGCACCGTTGGCATCCACGGTATAGGTGTAATCGCCTTCGGTATCGGCAGACACAGTCATAATACCGCTAAAGCAGGTTGCCACCAAAACAACCGACAAAAGCAATGCTATAAACGACTTGACTTTCACAACAACACATCCTCTATGATTTTTCTTAATTATACCAAAATATCAATTATAATGCAACTGTTATCTATTTTCTTAACAATTGGAACTCGCCCTGCAGCACCAACAGCAAAACAACCACAGCGGCAACCGCAATCAACAATGAAACAATGAGTAAGGTAACCGATTTTTTGCTCATTCGGTAGGCGGTTTCGGTTTTGGGCAACAAGCGGGTTTGTCGCAAGGCGGTAGTAAAGGGTTTATAAAACGCCAAGGTAAGGGCGGCGTTTAAGGTAGCCTTCATCGCGTTAAACGGCAACAGCAACGTGGGGATCATAGACACCACGGCAGAACGCTCTACCCCCATAAACAAAGGCGTAATGAACAGGTTTGCCACCATCATAACAGCGGTTACGGATAGCGCAGATGCGATCACGCCAATAATTGCACCGAAAAAACTCCGTTTATATTTATAGATACTCCCACAAACCACCGCAAAGGTGACCGAGGAAAGGGCATTCATAATCAAGCCGTACACACCGGTATCGCTGACTGTAAAGAACTCCAGCACAGGCACCAGCACAGCGGTCAGCCCGCCCCAAAGCGGTCCGTAAATTAGTGAGGTGATGGCAATGACTGCATCTTTGGCATCAAAGGTCAAAAAGCTAACCTTGATGCGAAAAACGAACATACAAATATAGGCCAATGCGGTCATTAAACCCACTACGGTAATGGTTTTGATATGAGACGATTTTTGCATAATAATACCTCCTTAAAGAGGGGCAGAAAATGAAAAAACTCCGTTAATAACGGAGCACAAAAAGGCGAAGTTTCGCCTTTGCGTTTCTTTCATCCGGACTATACCGTCGGCTTTGGAATCACACCAAAATCTGCGCTGAATCGCTCGCGGGCTTGTGGGTCTTTGCCCCATTACCGCCGGTGGAGAATTGCACTCCGCCCCGAAACATAATATAAAAACAAGTAATATCTGCCACTCCCGATTGGGAGTGGCAGATTTTTGTAATTCAAAAAGAATTAGTCGTTGATAGCGGTAACAACGCCGGAACCAACAGTACGGCCACCTTCACGGATAGCGAAGCGCAGACCTTCTTCGATAGCGATGGGGGTGATCAGTTCAACGTTGATTTCAACGTTATCACCGGGCATGCACATTTCAACACCGTCATCCAGATGGATGGAGCCGGTAACGTCGGTAGTTCTGAAATAGAATTGAGGACGATAGTTGTTGAAGAAAGGAGTAT
>JAFSIW010000082.1 GCA_017439545.1 Clostridia bacterium
GCAAACCGTAGTAATACGGTTTACATATTTGTCATTTTTTCAAAAAATTTTATAAGGAGGTAATTTACAATGACAAATCGCAAGACCACTAAAAGAGCACTGATCAGCAGTTTGCTTGCTCTGTTGATTTGCTGCACCATGCTGGTCGGTACCACCTTCGCTTGGTTTACCGACAGCGAAGTCTTGAACGACAACAAAATCCAAGCTGGTACTTTGGACCTTGTTCTTGGTGAAAATGTTGTTTGGGAAGACGACAATACTCTTTGGGAACCCGGTTTTTCTAAACCCATCAGCTTCACTCTGACTAACGCTGGTAGTTTGTGGCTGAAATACACCTTGGTTTTCGACGATGTTAAATACGGCGAAAACGGTGACGGCACCGAATTTGCTCCCGGCACCGGCGATAACGGTAATGCTGACGGTTCTAACATTACCGAAGTTTTGGATGTTTATGCCGGTGTATACAACGGCGTTGCATCCGACGGTTCTTCCATCATCAACGGAACTCGTTTGGGTACTGTTCACGAACTGCTTGAAGGCGGCAAACTGAATGTTGAAGGCATTTTGGCTGCCAAGGGCAAGAGCGACAACAATTATGATGATAATGATACCATTAACTTGGTTATCAAAATGCAAGAAGAAGCAGGCAACGAATACCAAGGTGACTGGTGCTCCTTTGATATCGTAGCAAACGCTACTCAATACACCTACGAAAATGATGGTAATAACAATGACCAATATGACGCTGAAGCTACCTATCCTACTGTAGCTGCTGAATTGGTTCACGCTTTCGAAAAAGGCGGTATTGTTGCTATCAATGATAACGTTAACCTGGTAACTGACTCCACTGCTATTTTGGCTGCTACCGATCTGACTGTTGACGGTACCATTTCTGCTGCCCGCAATAATGCATCTAGTGCCGCAACTTATTCTACTATCGTAGTAAACGCTGACACCACTATTTCTGGTGCCGGTACCGTTTCCAACACCGAAGGTTATGGCATTACGCTGAAAAAAGAAGGCGCTACCTTGACTATCAACGGTGGTAATTACGTCGGTCAATGCACCGCTATCAACGTTGTTACCGGTACTTTGGAAATCAACGGCGGTTATTTTGAAGACACCAGCGATTGGAACGGTCAATATCTGATCAACATGATCGATGCCAACTATGCTAACGGCACTGCTAGTGTTATCGTTAAAGGCGGTACTTTTGTAAACTGGAATCCCGCTGCCAGTTCTGCTGAAACCGGTGCTCCCAATTTGGTTGCCGATGGCTATGTAGTAGTTGAAGAAACCCAAGCCAATGGCGACGTTTGGTACACTGTTGTTGCTGACTAATAAGTTGTAACAACTTACTGTGTTAGTAATTATAAAGCCACGGAGGCAACTCCGTGGCTTTTCTTTTTGCAATATACACAAAAAATATGGAATAAAACATTTAGTATTTGAACTTGACAAGAACCACAAGGTATGGTATACTCACTAATACAGAAACACAATTTCTTGACGGTTTAACGAGGAGCACCTCGGTAGGATTGTGTTTTTTATATGCCGACCGTCTGGGCAGCCTGAAGAATCCTCTTTCAGCGCTGCCCTTTTTCACCCAATCAGATTCTCTTGTTTTGGAGGGATTGCTTTATGAAATCACCCGCTTGGAACGGCTTTGTTGCCGGTGCTTGGCAAAACGAAATCAACGTACGAAACTTTATACAATTAAACTATACTCCCTACGTGGGTGACGAATCCTTTTTGGCTGATGCCACGCCCCGTACCAAAGAATTGATGGACAAACTGCAGGAACTGTTCCGCAAGGAACGGGAGGCCGGCGGTGTTTTAGACATTGACACGGTCAACGCCTCTTCCCTGTGCAACTACGGACCGGGGTATCTGGATCAAGAAAAAGAGTTGATTGTCGGTTTGCAGACCGACGCTCCCCTGCGCCGCGGGGTCAATCCCTTCGGCGGCATCAATATGACCCGCAAAGCCTGCAAGGCTTACGGATATCAATTGTCTGACGAAATCGAAAAAGAATTCACCTATCGTACCACCCACAACGATGGGGTGTTCCGCGTATACAACAAAGACATTCGTGCCGCCCGTCACGCAGGGATCATTACGGGGCTTCCCGATGCTTACGGACGCGGTCGGATCATCGGCGACTACCGTCGGGTTGCTTTGTACGGTGTGGACCGTTTGATCGAAGAAAAACAACGGGACAAAGAACACTTGGGCGAACAGTGGCAAGATGCTGAGTCCATTCGGAGTCTGGAAGAATTGCATAAGCAGATCCACTTTTTAAAACTGTTAAAAGGCATGGCTGAAATTTACGGATACGATATTTCAAAGCCTGCCAACAACTCCCGCGAAGCAGTACAATGGCTGTATTTTGCTTATCTTGGCGCTATTAAAGAACAAAACGGCGCGGCAATGAGTCTGGGTCGCGTCAGCACCTTCTTGGATATTTATTTTGAACGGGATCTGAAAGCCGGTCTGCTGACCGAAACCGACGTGCAGGAACTGATGGACGATTTTGTGATGAAGCTTCGTATGGCCCGTCATTTGCGCACACCCGAATACAATGAACTGTTTGCAGGTGACCCCATGTGGATCACCGAAGCGGTAGGCGGCATGGGTGAAGACGGCAGACCCCTTGTGACCAAAAGTTCCTTCCGCGTGTTGCACACGCTGTATACCCTCGGTTCTTCGCCTGAGCCCAATCTGACGGTACTGTGGTCCAAAAAGTTGCCCAAGCCCTTCAAACGCTATGCAGCCAAGGTTTCGTGCGAGACCCACGCCATTCAATATGAAAGCGACGACACCATGCGTCCCATGTTTGGGGACGATTACGCCATTGCCTGCTGCGTTTCGGCCATGCGGGTGGGCAAAGACATGCAGTTCTTTGGCGCCAGAGCCAATCTGCCCAAACTGCTTTTGATGAGCCTCAACGGCGGTCGGGATGAAAAATCCGGCGAACAGGTAGGACCTTTGGGTGCGCCTTATCTGGGCGACTATTTAGAATATGACCGTGTGATCGAACTGCTGAATCAATACCGCCCATGGCTTGCCAAAACCTACGTCAACGCCATGAACATGATTCACTATATGCACGACAAATATGCCTACGAAAAACTGCAAATGGCCTTGCACGACACCAACGTGCATCGGTTTATGGCATTCGGCATTGCAGGGCTTTCGGTTTTGACCGACTCGTTATCTGCCATCAAATATGCCAAGGTCAAGGTGATTCGTGACGAAACAGGCTTGATTACCGACTTTGAGGTAGAGGGCGATTATCCTGCCTACGGCAACGATGACGACCGTGTAGACATGATTGCCAAAGAGCAGACCCGTCTGTTCTTTGAAGAATTGAAAAAGATCCCCACCTATCGCAATGCAGAGCACACCCTGTCGGTTTTGACCATTACTTCCAACGTAGTATACGGAAAAAAGACCGGTGCTACTCCCGACGGCAGAAAAGCAGGCGAGCCCTTTGCACCCGGTGCCAATCCTATGCACAATCGGGATAAAAACGGGGCGCTGGCCAGTCTCAACTCGGTGGCTAAACTTTCTTACCACACCTGCAAGGACGGCATTTCTAACACCTTTTCTATTGTGCCTCAAGCCTTGGGCAACGACGACGAAAGCCGTTACAGCAATCTTGCTTCGATTTTGGACGGATATTTCTCTAAAGGCGCACAGCATCTGAACGTAAACGTGATGGATCGCAATCTGCTGTTGGATGCGCAAAAGCACCCCGAACAATATCCCAACCTGACCATTCGGGTATCGGGCTATGCGGTCAACTTCCACAAGTTGTCGGCTGAGCAACAAGCCGAAGTTATTGCACGTACCTTCCACGAGGCGATTGCATGATCGGTCGCATTCATTCGGTACAAAGTCTGGGAGCGGTAGACGGTCCCGGTGTGCGTTTTGTGGTCTTTATGCAGGGGTGTCCCCTTCGGTGTGCCTATTGTCACAATCCCGACACGTGGGATCTTGCAGGCGGAACCGAAACAACGGTAGAAGAATTGACCGAGCAGATTTTGCGATATCAACCTTATTTCGGCGTGGACGGAGGCGTAACCGTTACCGGCGGCGAGCCGCTTATGCAATGGGAGTTTGTGGTCGAATTGTTTGCCGCTCTCAAAAAGCATAGCATTCACACCGCTCTTGACACAAGCGGTCACGGAAGCGAACAGGCTATAGCTGCCGTGTTGCCCTATACCGATTTGGTGCTATGTGACGTGAAATTCCCAACCGAAGAACAATACTGCTCTTTGTGTGGCGGTAGTTTGCAAACGGTGTTATCTTTTTTAGAACGAACGGTCAAACACAAAAACGACGTTTGGATCCGTCACGTAGTAGTACCGAATCTGACCGACTCCAACGACAATTTGGAGCAGATTTTAGCGCTTTGCAAGCCTTTTACCAACGTGCGCAAGGTGGAGCTTCTCCCCTTTCGCAAGTTATGCGTAGAAAAGTATCAGGCATTGGGAATTGATTTCCCGTTGGCGGAAACGCCCGCCTGCTCGGCTGAAACCCTACGCATTCTTCAATCCCGCTTGCCACTGTTCTGATTCTTTTATAAAGGAGTGTTTATGGTGATCTATACTGTAACGCTGAATCCATCATTGGATTACGTAATGCATCTGGAACAACTGAAAAACGGGTTGACCAATCGTTCTCACAGCGAAGCTCTGTATGTAGGAGGCAAAGGAATCAACGTATCCATGGTATTAAAGCAGTTGGATCAGCCCACCACAATCCTTGGCCTGATTGCAGGCTTTACAGGAGAAGCAATCAAGCAAGAAATTGAACGTTTGCATATTCCTGCTCAGCTTATCTCCTTATCCCATGGCTTCAGCCGTATAAACGTAAAGCTGAAAGGAACGGACGAAACTGAAATCAATGGGAGCGGTCCTATCGTTCAACAGCAGGATTTTGAAAAACTTTTGGATTGCTTGCACAATATTTGCCATGACGACTTTTTGGTTTTGTCAGGAAGTATTCCTTCGGGACTCAACCATCAATGTTATATTGACATGATGAACATAGCCACTGAAAAAGGCGCTCGTGTCATCGTGGATGCGGCAGGCGAAAACCTGCGTCAAGCTCTCAGATACCGCCCGTTTTTGGTAAAACCAAACCGTCAGGAATTAGAAGACTATTTTGGCATTGCACTTGATGCATCCAATCGACATCAGATCGTGAATGCCGCAAAGCGATTACAACAAGAAGGGGCTGCAAACGTGCTTGTCTCCTTAGGTGGTGACGGCTCGCTGTTGTTAGATGAAACCGGTATGGCACATATTATGCCGGCAGCCGGCGGTGTACCGATCAATACGGTTGGTGCAGGCGATTCAATGATTGCAGGCTTCATTACGGGAATTGCTTTGCAAAGAGACTATTCATACGCGTTGCGTCTTGGAACAGCTTGCGGCAGCGCAACAGCCTTCTCCACCGGTTTGGCGGACGCTCAAACTATAAGCAGGGTGCTGTCTACCTTGCCGCCTGAGCAACATTTTCATATTTAAAGGAGCATTATACTTATGAATTATATTGTAGCCGTTGACCGGGAATGGGGTATTGGAAAGCAAAATGATCTTCTGTTTTCTCTCAAAGGAGATATGGCTTTTTTTCGCGCCACAACTTCAGGTAAAACAGTAATCATGGGGGATCGAACCCTCGCATCCTTGCCCGGAGGAAAGCCACTGAAAAACCGTCGCAATATCGTTATGACATTAGATCTATCCTTTGAGGCTCCTGAAGGTGTTGAAGTTTGTCACAGTATTGACGAGTTATTCACCTTGTTGAAACCTCTTTCTGACACAAACGATGTTTTTGTAATAGGGGGCGCCACCATTTACAATCTGCTGTATCCCTATTGTGAGTATGCTTATATTACCAAAGTGGATGCTGTTGGTGAAGCTGAAGTGTTTATTGAAAATTTAGATGAAAAGCCCAATTGGCAGGTTTGCCATATAGGCGAGTCCGCAGAAGAAAACGGCTTGTGCTATACCTTTTACACCTACAAAAACCAAGCGGTGCAGCCCATGTAATATCAAAGCCCTCTACAAATTGTAGAGGGCTTTATCTTACGAGATAGGTATGATCAACGCCTTCTGGCGACTTAATGTTTGTTCTGTCAGCTCGTTGGCTTCACAAACAGCACGCGCTGTTGTATTGTATCTTCTGGCAATATCAAATAGTCTCTCACCTGCTTTTGCATAATACAAAACCAAAGGAACACCCACAACCTCGGGAGATACCGATGGATCTAAAACCAAATCGGTAACCGGCTCTATCATTAGAGAACAAAAAGCTGCGATCTGAACATCCAATTGTACACGCAGTTCGAGTTCAGACCCTCCTATAAGTGTAAAGGATTCTTTTTGCACGGTGACCTGCGATTCAAAATTACAATTCGACAATTCATCAGGAACCTCTTTTTCCCAAATAAAATCTAAGGACTTATCCACAAAAATCGGTTGGCCTTCAATATCCAATCCCAATAGTTCACACTGTAGCGTACCGTGTATCGTCAATCGATGCTCATCCAACTGTACACGGGAAACATCCGGCGAGCAACAGCATTCCAACACTACAGACAGCTCACGACCTACATCCAATTGGCCCTTCGCTGTATAGTTCTCATTGTACTGCTGAACACTTGTAATTATTTCCCCGTTACATCGACGAATTCCAATACCACACTGGGTGGAATAACCATCGGTAACCAAGGGAAGCTCTAATGACCGATAGCCTGATAGTGTAATAAGCACATCACTGGTTACGGCAACGTTTTTGCACTCGCCATCCAATCCCGTTCGGGGACGAAGCTCGGTGGTAAGCACCAAAACCGTAATTTGACAAGTATCCCCTTCTTCTAATCCCTCCGCTTCAACAATTTGAGAAAACGGGATCTGTCCACGCAAGGTTTCATAACGACATTCGGTGTTTTGATAAAGTGCTTGCAGCACAATTTCTCCTTTGACTACGCACCGCCCGCTTACCACTTTATATTCGATGTTATGCGCCTCAGCACGTGTGTGCAGTATACGGCGAACACTACCGGATGCAACAGGAATTTCATCTCCTACTGTTACAGATTTTTCGGTGTGTGCAACCAGCGTTGCTACCGCCTGATTACAGGATAGTAATTCTACCCCTTTCCCCTGAGCACCGATGATAAGTCTATTTTCTCTGTTGGAATAATAGTTAACTTTTATTCCAACGGCACCGTGTATCTCTACCTTACGTGCCTCGGTAGCGCGACAATTGCAATATTGCATTTTCACCGCTACCGCACAAAAATCTACACCGTCCGGCGCCGAAATTTCATGATACAAAGGAACACTTTGAGCAAATGTGATCAATTCACCCTTTGCATCGGCATATAACACTTCTGTCAGCACAGTTCCTTCCAACACTCCGCCACCGTCAGCCAAGCGCTTTGCTGTAATTACAGGATTCGCTCTGCATTTTAGTATCCGGGCAATGTCAGGACAATAGTCAGGCAAAACTGCCTCGCTATCCAACGGGTGCTCCAACACTTCCGTCTTCGTTTCTTGCTTTGTATGAATGGTCTGCTTTTCAACGGTAAATTCCATTTTGTCCGCTCCTTTTGCCTTGTTCTTTGATTTATACTATGCAAAGGGCAAAAAAAATATGATGCAAAGTAAAAAAATATTGCAATTCGTTTTCCCTTCTGTTAAACTGAAATCACCTCAGTTAAGGAGTGATTCTGTGCGTATCAAAACAATCCTCGCCAGCGAAGTAGCCAAGTTAGACAGTAATGTCTACTCAGGTGGCGGCACCGATGACACTGCCGCTTTACAAGCCGTCTTAGACCAAGCGGCTACCGACGGAGGCGTGCACCTGATCATGGATGGTGCTGCCCTTGTTTCCGGATTACGTGTTTATTCCAACACCACCATTGAATGCCTGAGTCGCGATTGCGGATTTTATCAAATTGACAATTCCAATCAAGCCATCGTCACCAACTACGACTGGGAATTATATGAAATCAAAACTCGCAACGTAGTACTAAAGGGCGGTACCTACAATCAAAACTGCCTGCATCAAGCTCACGACGTTTCACCCGATGAAACTCCTTATCCCGATGAAGCCAAAAAAGTGCTTCTTTCCGGCGGACAGCACTGGATCTTCGGCTTGGAGTTTTACGGAATCGAGTATTTGACTATTCGGGATATCACCTTGCGAGATTTTCGTACTTTTTCCACTACCATCGGCGGTTTCCGCAACGTAAATATAGAGAATGTGTGGCTTGATCTGCCCAACCGCATGCATGCCCAAAATCAGGACGGATTCCATTTCTGGGGACCCGGCCAATTCCTTACGGTAAAGAACGTTGGCGGTCACGTAGGCGACGATTTTATGAACTTAGGTCCTGACGAAATTGATTGCAAATCCTCTATTACCGACGTGCTGGTAGACGGAGTTTATTTAGAAGATGCCGACCAATCCATTCGTATGCTTTCTCGCGGCACAGGCACCTTAGATCGTGTCACCGTGCGCAACGTAAGTGGTACTTACCGTAGCTTTGGTTTTTACATTAACAGTTGGTTTCCGGGCGAAACCTACGGTGATTTTAAGAACATATTCATCGAAAACGTTGACCTGCGGCAAACCAAACCCAACTATGATTACCGCTCCCCTATGCTGTTTGGTATCGGCGGCAATATTGAATCGTTAATTATGAAAAATATTCGACATCACCAGCCGACTGACAACCGCACTTTATTTGAAATCGGGCGTCCTTTCTATGATTTGGGTTTCAACTTCCCTGCCGACAATATGCCCAAAATGGAAAACATTGTGATTGACGGGTTGACTGTTATGGAAGAGACCGATTCCGCAGCCGATGCCGAATACGTACAAGTCTATCTTCCTGTAGAACGGTTAGCGCTGAAAGATGTGACGGTCATTCGCAAAAACGTAGAACAGCCTGCAGGACACTTGCTGGCAGTAAAAGAACAAGGCTCGGTAGAACGGTTGGATATGCAAGATATTTCAGCCAATGGCTTTGACACGTTGATCGATGGTGAAGAACATATTCATTATATGGATGCGGTACATGTTCGCAATATTCGATAAATGAAACAACCCTTGAATCGGTTTCCGATTCAAGGGTTTTGCATTAAAAATTTATCACATTTAGATGCTCCAGCAGAATTTTCGTGCCCATAATGATCAAGATCACACCACCAACAAACTGGGCCTTTTGCCTATATCTTGTACCAAACACTGCACCGATCTTGATGCCGATGGCAGAAAATACAAAGGTAATCACACCAATCGTTCCCACAACAAAGCCGATGTTGATGTTTGCCATATCAGGAGAAGCAAAAGGAACGCCGACGATCAGGGCATCAATGCTGGTAGCAACCGCCATAAGCAGCATGGTTTTAAATCCAAAGTCCCCGTCGGATGCTTCCTCCTCATGTGAAAAGGCATCCTTCAGCATTTTAATCCCCAGAAACCCTAGCAAGCCAAAAGCTATCCAATGGTCATAAGGGGTTATATATTGGGCAAAGGACGAGCCCAGCAAGTAGCCGATAAAAGGCATCCCCGCCTGAAAACCGCCAAACCATAGGCCTGCTAACAGCATATGATTTATCTTGACTTTGCCGGTTGCAAGCCCTTTACAAATCGATACGGCAAATGCATCCATTGCCAAACCGATCGAGAGAATAATCAGTTCACCGATTCCCATTTCGCCACTCCTTTTGCGCTGTCCTGTGATTGTAGCACGAAACGGGGTAAAAGTCAATATCACAAGCAAAAACGGGTGGATGATCCACCCGTTTTATTTATTCATTTTTAATACCAAACAAGAACTTCAATACACCCTTTAGCAGTTTTGGACTTCTGACAACAACAACTTTCATATATGTCTCCTCCTATCGAAAACAAAAAATACCCAACAAAATTAGGATCAATGCCAAAATGGCTACCAACCATTCCGCAGGACAAATAAATGCAACGATCATTCCCAGACCGAATGCGGCGGAGCACTTACCGCCAATGCTGTTTTTTTTGATCATGCCAACCGCCTCCTATACTGTTACTGTATGCAAGTAAGGTGGGTTGGTGATAAAAAAACCGCGCTGTTTGCCCAAATGTTCTAAAGGACAGCAAACAGAGCGGTTTATCTTTATCAGCAAAACAGGAATCCAACCATCGGGCCCAGAAAGATTGCGAGATAAATCAAGGTGATCCACGGTTGATAATCGATGTAAAAACCCTTGAACGACAAGCTCCAGGGATGTTTGATCAGAACCCAGCCAAACACATCAAACACAATACAAACGCCGGACCAAATAGCGCCGGTAATCAGCGCTTCTGTAAAGGTGGGCTGAGCAAGACCGTGCATATAGAAATACCCGAAAACAGAAAACAAAATTATATTATACAGCGGGTGCCAGGGTTTGGTTTTTTCATACCCTTCCCCCATACTTTCGCTGTCCATGGGCTTCATATGCAACACATAGATATTAAAGATGGTATGCAAGATTCCGATGACGGTAACAATGGCATAGGAAATCCAGAACCACAACATAGACATTCCGAAATTCTGCATCTTACACCCTCCCCGATATAAAAAATGGACAGCAGGAGAAACTGCTGTCCATATCCAAACGATGTACTCTTATTTTGCAGCGGGATATTCGTTGCACAGCAGATACAAAGGAGCTTCGTCTTCTTCAATTTCGGGGAAACGACCCACGGAAGGGTAGAAACGGACAGCATCAGAAGTATCTGCATCAGCAATTGCACCAACGTAAGGGGTGCGGTCAACGGGTTCAAAGAAGCGATTGTCTTTGGAGTCGTCGTTGCATTGGCTTACTTCGCCAACCAAAACGGTGCCGCAGCCTTCTTCACCCCAGAAAGAGTGATACAGTTTCTTGGTGTTGGTCATGCTCATACCGGGAGTGAGGCGGATTACGCTACCGGCAGGAACGGTGTAGTGACGACCGTCAACTTGGATTTCAACGTCATCCATAGACAGGTTATCGTTTTCGTCAGCGCCGTAAACCTTGATCATCAGGTTACCGCCGCCACGGTTGATAATGTCTTCTTGTTTGTACCAGTGATAGTGGTAGGGAGTGGTTTGGTTTTCTTTAACGATCATGATTTTTTCAGCATAAACCTTTTCATCATTGTCGTCAAACATATTGCCGTTACGCAGGGTGAACAGGAACAAACCGCATTTGTCGAAATCGCCGCTACCGAAGTCGGTAATATCCCAACCCAGCACGTTGTTGCGGATCTCGTCATATTCGTGGTTCTTTTCTTGCCATTCTTCGGGAGAAAAATAAGCGAAGGGAGGCAACAAGAATTTGTGTTCGCCCAAAAAGTCGATGGCGTCTTTAATAATTGCATTGATTTCAGAACGTTTCATAATAGTAATCTCCTTTATTAGTCATCCAACGGAACTTCGTCGGTATGTTCTTCCATAAATTGATAAATATCAGCCAAAGGTTTAATGCCGGTAGAAGCGCCCAGTTCCATAACGCAATGGGTACCAACGGCATTGCCCAATTTAGCGGATTTTTTATAATCAAACCCTTGTGCCAAACCTGCCAAGAAGCCAGCGCAGAAGGAGTCGCCGGCACCGGTGGTATCGGTGGGTTTAATGGAAAGATAAGTGGGAGCAAAGTAACCTTCTTTGCCGCCTTCGCGGATATAAGCACCCTTTTTACCTGCTTTGATGATGACGTTTTTCACACCCTTGGAGAAGAACACGTCGGCAATGGCATCAAAGTCGCCCTCAATGCCTGCGATTTGTTCGGCTTCTTCAATGCTGGGCATAAACAGATCCAAATAAGGCAGAGCCGCTTCAATACCGCTCATCCAACGACCGGTGGGGTCAAAGGCGGTATCCATCACGGTATATTTGCCCATTTCTTGGGCTTTTTTGAACATACGGGAAGCGGGTTCACCGTCTAACTTATGATTGAGCAGAGCGCCTGCCAAGAATACGATGTCGGCATCTTCCAAAGCGGCATCGGGAATTTCTTCCACAGTCAAAGCGGAGGTAGAACCGCCGTTATACAGGAAAGAACGTTCGCCGCTGGAGTTTACGCAAACAATGGAAGTGGTAGTTTGCACGTTTTCATCAAAAATAGCATAGGAAACATCCACACCGGTATTTTTGCAGGTATCGTATACAAAGTTACCAAACAGGTCTTTACCCAATTTGCAGCAAATTGAGGTGGGAACACCCAACTTCGCCAAGTCCATAGAAGCGTTGGTGGCGCAACCGCCAACAAACATAGACGAAGAGTCGATGTATTGCAATTCACCGGGAGTGGGCAAATGATCGACCGGTTTAATGATCACGTCAGTAGTCACCGAACCGATACAGAGAACTTTTTTCATAGGTTTCATCCTCCAAAGAGTGGTATAGAATCTACATTCTTTTCTATTATACAACAAAACCAAAAAATGTCAAGAACAAAGGCGGCAATTTCTTGCCGCCATGTAAACAGTTAAAACGCAACCGCAGTTTGGAAATAACACTCGGTCGAAACATCATCGGAAATGGTATAATTCTGGTTAATTGTAGATGTTGAAACTACATGTTCCAAAATCAAATCCGCATCCTCTTGGGTGATAGCACCACCATTGCCGTTATTGTAACGACCAGCCAATCAAGGTTACAGTTTTATCTGCCAACACAGTTTCCAACACCGTGTTGTTAGCCAGATTTAACTCAGTAATAGAATTTCCTGTACACCACAAATACTCCAATTTTGTGTTGTTGCTTACATCTAAATTTCTGATTTGGTTGTTATAACAAAGCAAACGAATCAGTTGAGCGTTGTTTGTCAAGTCTAATTGAGCGATACCATTACCCGCACAATTAAGTTTGGTTAATTTCAAATTATTGCTCAAATCAAGCAATCTGATTACATTGTATGAACAATACAAATCGGTTAAATTGGACAATTGGGTAGTGTCTAATTCTGTCAAATCATTCGAAGAGCAATCCAATACCTCTAATTGCGTATTGGTGTCCAATTTGAGTTCGGTCAACGAATTATCGCGACAATTCAAAACTTCCAGCTTTGTGTTCTGACTCACATCCAAAGAGGTGAGTTGATTGCCTTGACCACAGCGCAATACACGCAGTTCAGTAAAATATTCAATTCCCTTTAACGATGTAATTGCCCTTCGATTTGACATAGGATTTTCCGGAATTCTATCATGAAATCGCGTGACATCAATTTCAGTCACCTGTTCAGTTTCCTCTTGGCTCAAATATCCGTTATTATCTAAATCAAAGGCCAACACATCATTACGGAAAGTGGCATCCGGAAAATTCGCTTCACTAATCGCGACCCCTTCAGGCACATCCGTCGGCGTATCAGTGGGTGTATCGGTAGGTGTATCGGTAGGCGTTTCCGTAGCGCCCTCTACCGGGAAGCGAGTGATTTTTTTGACTACATATTGCAGCACATACAAAGCATCCTGCGCATCGATCGTACCATCTCCGCTTACCTCTGCCCGCACATGTTGCTGCTCGGTGAACGCCGTTTTACTCACGCTGTATTGCAGAATCAGTAAAGCATCGTTGGCATTTGTAGCTCCATCGTTATTTACGTCACCATAGTTGCCGGTAGATGCATTGGTAATCACAAAACATGTGCAAGCCGCCACTATCAGCACAATAAACAAAGCAACAATTCTAAATCGGTTTCTCATAACAAATCCTCCCTGTTTAATAATTGATGACACCGTGTACCGTATGCTAAATATACAATTGGTAACGCCTCATTCGGTTTATTCATAATAATCACGCCAAAATTTGTGAATTTATTATACCATTTCACCAGAAAGATGTCAACTGCTGTTCACTCCTATTTTACGACAGAAAACTCCATACAAAAAGAAAACGGCGTTCACCGTAAACGGGAACGCCATTGAGCTTTCATAAACCAACGAGGAGCAAACCGTCCTGCCAATCGGTGGAACTTCACAAACGTGCCGCACACCGAAACAGGTTTCCCCTTTTTCGCATCCTTTATCGCTTTTTGTACCACCTGCATGGAGGAATACATAGGAGAATACTTTTTAGGTGCGTGCTTGGACGTATCGTTTTGCGAACCGTCAAAAAACTCGGTCTGCACCCACCCGGGACTGACCTGCGTCACGGTGATGCCGCGAGGTTTTAGTTCTTCCTGCAATCCGTAACTGTAATGCTGCACAAATGCTTTGGTAGAAGCATACACGTTTAAATAAGGCAACGGGAAAAAGGCGGAAGAAGAGCACAACTGAATGATGCGGTCTCCCCTGCTCATATAGGGCAAGGTTATTTGGGTGACCGAAACCAAAGCCTTGACGTTCAGGTCGATCATATCCATTTGATGTTCCAGAGCAATCTCTTCATAATCACCGAATTTGCCGAATCCCGCGCAGTTGACAAGACATTTTACACGAGGCTTTTCCGACGCCAACAACTCGGTAATCCGTTGCAGATCTTCTGATTTTGTTAAGTCTGCCGCTAAAACTTTCACGGGCGTGGTCAGTTGTTCTTGCAGTTCTTCCAGGCGATTTTCACGGCGGGCAACCACCCAGAGCTGATCAAGCCCCTCCTTATCTAACAAGCGGGCAAAATCCCGTCCCATTCCCGACGAAGCGCCGGTAATTAAGGCAATATTCATTGGACATTCACGCGATTGATAGCCGTTACATCGGTGGCAGTCACATCGGTCTTGGTGACCCAGTCGGTGGCGGTTACCGTCCAATCGGCAACGTTGTTCTGACCGTTGTTGAGCGTAGCCTTAGAGGTGTCAACCGTATAGTCCTCCCCTTCGCGAACTGCACGACCGATAATGGCCAATTTCCCCTTTTCAGTATCGCACAGCACCGTTAATAACGAGTCTTGCTGTTCCACCATGATGCCGGTATTAATCAACGAACGGTTCCCCATCTGTGTAACAAATTGGTGGAATTCGGCGGGGGTATCATATTGGCCCTTGGCAATGGTAGATATCTCAATGTCATTCACGTCAACGATGGCGAAGATTTTGTAAATGACAGTATCGTTGATACCATCCATAAACAACAAAGGAGCGTTTTGATAGTAAGAAAGCGTGCGATATCCGGTTAATTCGCCCATCAATTTTTCACCACCGCGCAGCACGGTATTATGACCATATTGCCCCAAGGTGCAATCGGTTGAAAAATAGGGTGTGCCATAAGGATTGGCGGTACCGTCAAACAAATGGTTTACATAATACACGCTGTCATGAGCCACCGTTTGAACTACGGGCAGATTAATATTACTGCCGGGAACAATCAACCAGCCACCGATATCAGGGTTCACGTCATACAACGCGCCCAATTGAGGATTGTATTCTTTTGGCATCGCGCCGCTACCCGGCATGGTGTACAAGGTCTTCATATAACGGTACACTGATTTGGCTTGATAAGGTTGATAGACCAATCGATAAGCCGGTACAACCGCCAGCAGCAAAAGGATCAATGCCAATACCGCGCAAACGATCCGTCTGCGGCGCATCTTTGCCCGTGGACTTTGCCGTTTCAGTTCGCGAATCTCCTTGGGAGACAGTTTACGATCATCCGAAACGGGATTCATTTGATTCTCTAACGACATAGTTAAGCCTCGCTTTCGTTCTATGCTTTGTTAAACATCAGTTGGGGTTTCGCCCGAGGGTGTGCTTTCCGACGGTTGAGAAGTGGCAGGCCGAGACTCCGGCGTGGTTGTTGTACCCGACCATGAGTCGCCGTTGCCTGAAGGCGTATTATCTCCGGATGCTTGAGAGCTTGCGGGGGTGGAGGAGTCTTCGCCAATCGGCTTGGATGCCGTGACAGACGAAGTATCGCCATCCACGTATGAGGTAACCGACGTGCGACCGCTGCTTCCCTTTTTATAATAAGCCTTGGGATAAACCACGTCTTGGTTGATGCTTGTTTTAGAGAGATCCACCTGGGATGATTCACCGTCTCGCACCCGACGGGCAACAATGACCAGACGAGCATCGTCAAACTCATAGGTACAGGTAGAAAGAGTTAAAAACTGATCGCCGTACACCGCATCCACGCCGGTGTTGATAATGGAGCGTTGGGTGATCTCGTTCAAATAAATGTTAAAAGCATACTTATTGGCGAATTCCACTTGGCGGTAGTTGAACACCGAGTCAAAAGAATCGGCAGGAACGGTATTGATAATAAAGATGGAAAGAATCTTCCAATCTACTGTTTTGGTATCATACTGAGTGGTAAACTGCAGAACGGGATGCTCTTTATAAAAATCGTATTTACGGAATTTTTTGAATTCCCCCATCATGGTACCGTCGCGCATATGGTGACCGTATACAATGGTATTGGTAGACAATCCGTTGGACTTTTTGGTGGGGGGATCAAATTTGCAAATGGAGTCGGCAAACAGCGTGCCGTATTTGCTCTTTTTACCATCAAAGGTCGTTTTCAGATAGGTCTCGTTGTTGGTGGTTTGCACCACGGGATTATCACATTTTGTGCCGGGAACGGTCAGCCAGCCTACTGCATCGGGATTCTGTGCTTGTAGCAGCTTAAACCGCTCGCTGATATCAGCAATATTATGGTATTGATTACTCAGATCTCCCTGTTCCATACGGGTCATATAACTTTGATAGCAGTAATCGGCTATATACCCTGCCGAGCCTAAAAATACCAAAATGCACACCATCATAATGATTTTGCGTACCACCTCGGCAGGCTTATCACCCTTAAGAGGGATAATGGTTTGCCACCATTTTTTCTTCTTTTTCTTTTTGGTCGGAGTAGTAACGGGAGCGGTAAACTTAGGATCTTCCTGCAAGTACAGCCGCGTCATATCCAAAGCGTTCATAACCGCCATAAGACGGATCTTTTCACGAGAACTATCGGGATTGCAGTTCAGCTTGCGGGTAAAGCACCGCGTGCCGTCAAACAGTGAAATATACACTGTGCCCACGGGTTTTTCGGGTGTGCCGCCGGTAGGACCTGCAATGCCGGTAATACCGATGCCAAGATTGGCTCCGCCTTTAGCAGCCGCTCCTTTGGCCATAGCCTCTGCCACCTGAGAACTGACCGCACCGTACTTTTTGAGCATAGCGGCGGGAACGCCAAGCACCTCGTTTTTAATGCGATTGGCATAGGCAGAGACGCCGAATTCAAACACCTGAGAAGCGCCCGAAACGTCGGTCAACGTTTCCGAAAGCATACCTGCGGTACAAGATTCGGCAGTAGCAATCTTCAACCCTTTAACAAGCAACAAAGATACCACCGTTTCTTGCAAAGTAATATTTTCACGGGCATAAACCACGCTGCCTAAAATGTCGCAAATAGCCCCTTCGGTCTCACGGCATCGCGCTTCGCAATCTTCTTTATTCTCACCGGTAGTGGTGATCTTAATACGAATATCCCCTTTGCCCACGTAGGTAGCAACAGAGGGATCGGCCTGCGCGAGGAAGGGTGCAATTGCTTCGGCAATTTTAGACTCGCCCATGCCAAAGACCTTTAGGGTACGGCAAGCCACAACGCTGTCGGTCTTTCCCATCAAATAGTCCTCTACCGAGCCTTCAAACATCGTTTGCAGCTCTTTGGGAGGGCCGGGCAACATAATAATACATTGATTACCCGATTCAATGGCACAACCGTCTGCCGTGCCAACGGTATTTTCAAATACAATGGCGGATTCGGGAAACATAGCCTGCTTACGATTGATAATGGGCATATCTTCCCCTTTATTCTCAAAGTAGCGGGTCAGACGCTTCATACTTTCTTCCCGTTCTACCAGATCAAATCCAACGGCAGAGCAGACCACTTCCTTGGTCATATCATCGGCTGTAGGGCCCAAACCACCGGTAAAAATGATGACCTGACTACGGGCGACTGCCGCCGCCAAAGCTTCAGTTATGCTTTCGGGACGGTCATCTACCGCTGTATGTCTGGTTACACGTATTCCAAGACGGCTGAGGCGTTGAGACAAATAAGAAGCATCGGTATTGCTGACATCACCCGAGATGACCTCTGCTCCCACCGAAATAATTTCAGCGTTCATAGATCCTGCTCCTTTCGTTACTTGATGATTTCAAACAAGGTGCCTTCTACGGCACGGGTAACCAATCCTTCAATATCCAAAGCAGCCTCTGCTTTTTCGATCAATTCCAGATTGGGCTTGGTTCTGGGATGCTTGGGTGTAAACACCGTACAGCAATCCTCATAAGGCAAAATCGAGGTCTCAAAGGTATCGATCTTGCGGGACAAACGAATAATTTCTTCTTTGTCGGTACCGATCAGCGGTCGGAACACCGGCATATCACATACTTTATCGGTACAAACAATGGCATCCAGCGTTTGGCTTGCCACCTGCCCCACACTCTCGCCCGTAATCAGCGCTTTACATTTTTCACGACGGGCAATTACTTGCGCACAACGCATCATAAACCGTCGCATAATAATGGTGAACAGTTCTTCGGGACAATGTTCGCTGATGGCAAGTTGGGTTTCGGTAAAAGGTACGATAAAAAACGGAATACGACCTGCATAGCGGGAAACAATGGTCAGCAGATCCCGCACCTTTTGTTCAGCACGCGGTCCCGTATAAGGGGGACTGACAAAGTGAATCGCAGTCAGACCGATTCCCCGACGGGCCATCATATACGATGCCACAGGCGAGTCGATCCCGCCGGATATAAGCACCGCCGCTTTGCCTGCCGTGCCCACAGGCATTCCGCCAGCACCGGGAAGCTGATTGCCGTGCACGTAGGCGTTAAAATCCCGTACTTCGGCCATAACCAACACTTCGGGATTGTGTACGTCTACTTTTAAATGGGGAAATTTGCTAAGCAGGTAGCCGCCCAATTCTCTGGCAAGTTCGGGGGATTTTAAAGGGAAGGATTTATCCGACCGCTTACATTCCACCTTAAAGGTTTTGGCACCACGCAATTGATCGGCAAGATACTCCCCTGCTTTGGCTTTGATGTCTTCCACCGTTTTTTCGGCTACGCAAGCACGGGAAAAAGCCGACACCCCAAATACTTTAGACACCCGATCCACCGCTTCTTCAAAATCAAACGCATCATCGGTAGGTTCGATCACCATGGTGGATTGAGCCTTGCGGATCTGCACGCCCCCGAGGGGTTTTAACCGTTGCCGCAGATGCTTCATCAAAGCGTCCTCAAACAGATTGCGGTTCAGACCTTTCAAAGCGATCTCGCCGTTTTTAATTAAAATGATCTCTTTCATGGTACAATTCCTTTATCGTTTTCTATGCAAGATGCGGCAAGCATTGGCAAAAGCTGATACAAACCGCTCAATATCCTCTTGTGTAGTGTGGTGAGAAAAACTCACCCGCAATGCGCTGTCAATGGCTTTGGGCGAAACACCCTGTGCGGTGAGCACGTGACTGCGTGCTCCTTTAGCGCAGGCGCTACCGCCCGACACGTAAACTTCATCTGCTTCTAACGCGCGGATCATTACCTCGGACGGCACACCGGGCACCGAAAGATTGGTAATAAAAGGCGAGCCGTTTTGCGGGCTGTTCACAATCACACCGTCAAGGGAAGCGATGCCGTCAAGCAATTGATTTTTAAGAAGTGTTGCTTGTTCCACGGCGATTTTACCGTTGGGCATTTCTGCTACTGCCGCCGCCAACGCGCCGATTTGAGCGGTTGCCACCGTGCCCGAACGCAAACCGTTTTCCTGACTGCCGCCATAAGTCTGGGGCAAAATGCGTACACCCTTTCGAATATACAAAGCCCCTACCCCTTTGGGTGCGTGGATTTTGTGACCGCTGACCGTCAGCAGATCCACCTGCAGGTCTTTGACCGTAAAAGGCAATTTACCAAAAGCCTGCACACAATCGGTATGAATCAGCGCGGGAGATTGCTTGTTTATTACGATTTGGCGGATCTTTTCCACCGGCTGAATGGCACCGGTTTCGTTATTGACCAGCATAACCGAAACAAGCACGGTCTTTTGATCCACCGCCTGTTCTAAATCGTCAAGGGAAATGACACCCTGCTTGTTAACCGGCAGATAGATTGCTTCAAAGCCGCGGTTTTCCAATTCCTTGACCGCTTCTAACACCGAAGGATGCTCCACCGCGGTGGTAATGATCTTATTGCCGACCCGTTTCAACGCCATAGCGCCGCCAAGCACCGCCAAATTGTTGCCTTCGGTGCCGCCTGACGTAAAAGTGATCTCGTCCTTTTGCGCGCCTAAGGCTTTGGCAACCGTATTGCGGGCGGTATCCACCGCCTGCTCTGCCTCAAAGCCCAAATTGTGAACCGAAGCAGGATTGCCGAAGGTGTTCTGCATCAGTTCGACTGCAACTTCCGCCGCTTTTTGGCACACGGGAGTGGTTGCGCTGTTGTCTAAATATGTTATTGCCAAGAAAATGGCCCTCTTTCACCTATATTCCGCTTTATTATACTATATTTTGTGGTGGGAATCAAGGGGTTTGAGGAAAATACAATCTTACTTTTTGCAGGAAAATAAAAGAAAACCGACCTACCTTTCGGTAAGTCGGTTTGTTGGTGACCCATCGGCGATTCGAACGCCGGACACCTTGATTAAAAGTCAAGTGCTCTGCCAGCTGAGCTAATGGGTCGTTTTTGACAGCCCGTTTAGTATATCACTACTAAAACGGAATGTCAACACTTTTTTTCAGGTTTTTGAAAAAATTTTTTCTTGTTACTTTTTGCCGAATAAACCAAAGAACTTTTTCTTCGGTTTCTCTTCGGCTTCGGTCAAATCCGAATCATTTTCAGATGCATCCGATGCAGGTGTCTCATTGTTTTTTTGTGTAACGGCTTCCCGTTCGGCCTGCAATGCTTCGTCCTCGTGCAATACACGCAAAGCCTTGCGCACCAGCATTTGAGGCACTAACAAATCGTAGATCTCTTCGTCGGCAGGCAAGAACACCTCTTCCTCGTCAAATTCTTCATCAAAATCCTCATCCGACTCTTCAAATTCGCCGTCAGCATCTTCCCACTCTTCAACAGCAGGCAAAACCTGTTCTGCCTTACGGCAAAGGCAAGGAATCTTCAGACTCTCTAACAAATTGGCAAGGCGGCGGGCTTCTTCTTCCCCTGCAACCGACACCAACAGCTCGGGCATAACCTCTTCGGGGGGCGCTTCATCATTCATTTCAGAGGATGAATTTGACGGATCTCCCAAATCCAATACATCACGGTCATCCAGCGCAAGAATAGGGGTATACTCCTCCAACTCGCCGCCGCAGATCAGGCAGGTAGTAAAATCATCATCATACTTTTTTTGACAACGAGGACACCACATAGCATTAACCTCACAATCTCAGTTTTTGCTATTTTACCATCTTTTGCCCGATTTTGCAACCATCGGATGAGAAAATTTACAATTTATTCACATTTGACGCTGGCCGCCTGTGCAACAATGTGTCTCACGTCCTCCAATTCCTTGAGCAAAGCAACACCAACGATCCGTGCAACAGCATCCATCAGCTCAGCATATTGATTGTCATAGGTTTTTTCGGTCGGTCCGCCGTGCTTTTTCAATGTAGCGATGCGGCGGTCTAATTCATCCATAATATTCTGATACCCATTCATAACAAAACTCCTTTCGGGAACATTGTTCCCAAAAGGAGCGATACTATACTTATAATGAGAAGGCCTCAACAGCAGTAGCAAGACCGGTTGCAGGATCAATAGAAACCGAAACGCCATCCAATTGGCAAGGTCCGTCTGCCGCTGAAAAACGAACAGGAAGTTTCTCTTTGAGCAATGCAATGGATTGCTCGGGACAAACACCCAACACGGATTCATACGGACCGCACATTCCCACGTCGGAAATATAGGCCGTCCCCTTGGGCATTAGACGAGCATCGGCAGTTTGCACGTGAGTATGGGTACCGAGCACCGCCGTAACCTTACCATCAAGGTAATAAGCCAAGGCTTTTTTCTCGGACGTAGCCTCCGCGTGGATATCCACTACGATTACCTTGCATCCTTTCTCTCTTGCTTTACCAACCAATCTGTCGGCCAGTTCAAAAGGACACCTGGTTGCTTGCAGATAAACCTGTCCCATCAAATTGATCACGCCGATCTGATACCGTCCTTTATCTACAATGCACAGACCTCTACCCGGAGCTGCATCGGGGTAGTTGGCAGGACGAAGCAAATACTCATTTCGTTCATACTCCGCGTAAATTTCACGGCGACGGAAGGAATGATTACCACCCGTGATCACATCAGCACCGCTATCAAAAATATGGCATGCCGAATCAGGGGTGATCCCGTTCCCATCGGCTGAATTTTCACCGTTAACCACCGTTACATCAGATTGATAGACTCTTTTCAGTTCAGGAAGATGCTTACGCAGTTTTTGGCAACCCGCCGAGCCAACCACATCACCAATCATTAGGATATTCATTCCCGATTCTCCTTGCTAATTCATTAGTCACAGTATACCTGTATTGCAGTTATCTTGTCAACCGTTAATCCCGTGTTCCGAATTTTTTCATCATCCGTTCCATATGAGACAGATCATAAAAACCGCAAAGGTGTGCCACCTCAGTTTTGGAGTGTTCACCCTTTTGCAACAGTTCTACCGCCCGTCCGCAACGATATTCATTTAAATAAACGGCGGGGCTTTTGCCACACACATTATAAAAATGACGCAAAAAAGAAGAACGGGACATATAGGTAAGGTTACACAAGGTATCCACTGTAATCTTATCAGAATAGTTTTGATGAATATACTCAAGAGCGGTCAACATCGCGGTCTGATAATGATTCTTTCCGCTGACCTCTCTCGCCTGATTCTGTGCATCCAACAAGCCGGAAAACCAATAAAGAAGTTTCCACACGGTGTGATATCGCATCATCGTATGGGCAAATCCATCGTATTTTCCGCCCTCATCAATCCAGGAAAGTTCTCTCTTCAATTCCATCATCTGCGAGGCAGTCAGATGCAAAAAGCACGCCGACGACGCATTACTGCGCAACACAGGCTCAATCTCAGTCAATTGTATAAAGCCCTTAACCGAATGAGACTCCTCTCGGTTGGACCAAAGGAAATCCTTTTTTATAAGAATATGATACACCGTTAAGTCTTTTGTATTTCGATAAGCGTGGGTAACCATAGGCGGAAGCACGAACACATCCCCTGCCGATACCGAAAACTCACCCTGTTCAATGCAATGGATCCCGCTCCCCGCCAACACAATATTCACCTCATAAAAATCATGGTTGTGCGGATCAATGGAATAGTTTTCATAGGCAAAGGCTCGTACTGACGCGCCATTTAAAAAATTGTGCTGCTCGTCGCAGTGAAATTGAACATCCATATGACTCCCCCATTTGAAACGATTGTACATTTTTTCAAACAATTTGTACTATTATTATCTCACAATGTACGGTATAATGCAAGTAAAATTTGTAAAAGGGTGTTTTTATGGATCGCATTGCTTTTTTAAGGAATCAAGTATTCGAAAACTTCTCATTCAGCGAGAAGTACTATTATTTGTTCTATAAAAAATACTTTACTTTAGAAGATGTGCCCGAAGAGGAGCGGTATGCCGTTGCCTTTGATTATGCTTTTGATCGGTTAGAGCCTTCGATCACCCCGGGAGAATTGATCGTAGGCAAACGTAATGCCGTTATGACGCGCCAAGAAGAAAAAGAATGGCAGGAAGTTTTGCGTCCGAAGGCAATTGCGCACGTTCAGCAATGTGGCGGCGGTCAAGACTCACATATGGCAATTGATTACGAATTACTGTTAAAAAAGGGCATTCGTGGGATTCTTGCCACCATTGATGAGTATCTTATTACGTGTCCCACGAAACAGATCTCCTTTTATAACAGTTGCAAGGTTTGTTTACAAGCCGTTGTCAAGCACGCCTACCATTACGCCGACGCTGCTTTGGCTCTCGCCCAACGAACTGACGATAAAGCAACAAAAGAATAATTGCTGACAATAGCTGCAAACTGCCGTCGTGTACCCAACGAGCCCGCCGCAACCTTTTGGGAGGCAGTACAATCGGTCAGTTTTGTTTCCCATTGTCTGTGTTATAATCCGTTACGATTGGGCCCGCAGCAGTTTCAATTAGGGCATCCCGACCGATACCTTCTCCCCTACTATTTGTCCGATCTGGCAAACGGAACTCTCACCCGAACCTTTGCCCAAGAGCTTTTGGACTGTATGGCAATTCAAATCAATATGCGAGTTCCCAGCGGCGTTTCTTGCGGTTATATGGTAGGAGGTCGCGACGAAAACGGCGACATTGTTGCCAACGATCTGACCGAAATGGGAATGCAGGTGGTAGACGATATTCGTTTGGTTTATCCCGCCGTGGGCTTTTGCCACACCAAAGGAATGCCTGACCGCTATTTAGAGAAAGCCATTGAAATGATTGGCAAGGGGCATTCACATCCTGCCATTTTTAATGATGATACCGTTACAAAAGGGTTGCTACACTACGGTGTTCCTGAGCAGCAAGCTCACAACTATATTCATAGCACTTGTGTTGAGATCACACCGGGCGGTGCTTCAAACGTATGGGTAGCAAGTCCTTATACCAATATGGCACAGCTTTTACTGGATTGTATGGATCGGGAATACGACAGCCTGCAACAGTTGATCGAAAACCTGCTTACCAATTTGGATGAGCGCATCCGTGTTAATTTTGAGACGCAAAACCGTCTGCGCGGCCTGCGCAAAGATCATTCCATGAATCCGTTGCTTTCTTGTTTTGTGAATGACTGTCTGAAGCGAGGCACCGACATTGAGCAGGGCGGTGCGGTTTACAATTGGATCATGCCGTCCTTTGTTGGAATGGCTAATTTAGTTGACTCGGTATACGCTATCAAACAATTGGTTTTTGATGAAAAGCGACTGACTTTAACCGAATTCAAAGCCATCTTAGTTAACAATTACCAAGGCAACGAGACTCTGCGTCAACACATTTTGAATCACATCCCCAAATACGGTAACGACTTGGATGACATTGACTGTTACTTTTCGGTTTTTACCGATCACATTATTGAGGAGTGCCGCAAATATCAAGGAATCCACTCCAACGGCAATTTGATTCCCAGCGTTTTTTGCTGGGTTATGCACGAGCGGTTTGGCAGAGAAACCATGGCAACACCCGATGGACGTCCTGCAGGCTTCCCCTTGGGAGACGGATCAGGTCCCTGTCAAGGGCGGGAATTAAACGGTCCTACCGCCTCGGTGCTCTCCTCCACCAAATGGGAGCATCATAAGCTAATTGGCGGCGTAGCAGTCAATCTGAAGTTCTCAAAAGCCTCTCTCGGCAAGAACTCACTACAAGTGATCAAAGCCATAGTAGAAACCTATTTGGACCGTGGCGGTTTCGAGGTGCAAATCAACGTAATCGACAACGAAACCTTAAAGTGGGCCCAACTACACCCCGAAGACTATCGGGATCTGGTGGTGCGGATCGGCGGTTACAGCGACTATTTTGTGCGGTTGTCCAGAGAAATGCAAGAAGAGGTCATTCTGCGGTCGACCCATGAGGTATAATGATATGGGTACCGTTTTTAACATACAACGATTCAGCACGTCTGACGGTCCGGGTATTCGCACCGTGGTGTTCTTAAAAGGATGCCCCTTACGGTGTGGCTGGTGTCATAACCCCGAATCGCAACGGCTCACGCCCCAGATTTTTTATAATGCAGATGCTTGCATCGGGTGCGGTGCGTGCATCCCGGTCTGCCCAAAAAGATGCCATTCTATCACACCCAACTCACATCATTTTGATCGCACGCTCTGTACCGCCTGCGGGAAATGCACGCAAGCGTGCAACACCAATGCACTTGAACTGTGTGGACAAGACAAAACAGTGGAAGAAATCCTTACACTGGTTCTGCGCGACCTCCCCTTCTATACACGTTCGGGCGGAGGACTGACTATATCGGGCGGCGAGCCATTGGCACAATTTGAGTTTACTTATGCGCTCTTACACTCTGCCAAAGAAAAAGGTCTGCACACAGCCCTGGAAACCTGCGGATACACCAACATGGATCTTGATCTCTTGTTGCCTTACGTAGATTGCTGGCTATATGACGTAAAATTACTCGACAACGAGCAGCACCGCCGTCATACGGGAGTCTCCACCGAGATAATACTGCAGAATCTTAAAAAGGTAGATCAAGGCGGCGGGAACGTGATTCTTCGATGCCCGATAATCCCCGGTGTTAACACCTTTTCCCATCATTTCAATCATCTTGCCGCGCTTGCTAATTCCTTGCAACATGTTTCGGACATTCATTTGGAGCCGTATCATCCATTAGGACTATCAAAAGCCCAGCGTTTGGAGCAAGAGCAGCCGTTTAAGGAAGCGGAATTTTTAGGCGCCTCAGACGCAGAATATTGGGCAAAACACCTACAAGCAAAAACAGATATCCCTGTAATTATTCTATAATTAAAAACGGATGAAAGAGGCGTTCTTTCATCCGTTTTTATCATGTAAAGTCATATAAAGATCGGCTTTCCCGATTGCGATATTCGTGCTTTTCATAATAACCGATCAGTTTTCCTGTATCGTCCCGCAACGCTACCATATACACGTCCTTATTCTCTTGGTCATTGCGATAGGTGTAGATCACGTTGTGATCTTCTGATTGCTCAAACCAAGCAACCACCTGTTTGATTTTTTCGTTAGCCGCTTCAGGATGACAAGCAAAAATGCTTTTCCCCGTCAGATCAGTATGATACCGAGCAACGGCAGAAGGATTCATATACACCACCGTGTGATGCAAATTGCAGATCACAACGGGGGCAGTGTCGGCATCCAACACGCTCTTTATCAATGAAAATCGATGCATATCCTCGCTCCTTTATACTATCCGTTTAGTTGTTGGGTTACTTTTTGGGCATTCTCAGACAACAACACCTCATTGGCAAGCAAACGACTATAGAATCGCTTTAAGTCTTTATCGCCTAAAATACACCACACCTGACTGTTTTCTACCGCAATGCGATATAGAGTTTCTTTTTCATCCGAAGTCCAGTCAGTCATCTCGCAAAGCTCTTTGACCAACATATGAGTGGTGGCAAAGCTGGCGCTGTTTTCCAACGCCATCACCAGATTGATTTTGCGGCGCTGTGCTTCACTGCTGCCGGCATCGGCCTGCTTATTCTCTTTTTTACATTGATAATGGATATTTTCTAACACTTCGTTGGATGCCGTGCGATCGATGATAGATTTCAACAGTTGATCCAGATCACTGCCTTCGGTGTAATCCGCAGGCATAAAGTATTTGATACGTCCGTCCCGCATCATTTTGTACACTTTGGATTTATCCTCTGTTTGGGCATTATACACCCCAATGGAGTGACCACCGTAAGAATTCACCAGCTTCATACAAGGAACGTCGGTATCACTATCTCCAATATACACCATATTGCGGAACGGCACACGAATCGACTCAGGGTCAAAGGAATCATTCACACCTGGGTCGTTTACGTTTAATACGCCCTTGCTGATTCGGAACAAAAACTGAGTCTTATTGGTATAATTCACAACCTGCGCAGGCCACATAGCTTCTCCGTATTCGTTATAATAGAAGGAACTGGCATAAATTTTCTCAAAAGCACCGCTTTTGGCGACCGAAGTGCCGTCAATCATTTCTTTCAAGCCGCAAGAAATAATGTAGTGCTCAACCAGTACGCCGTGCTCCTTACCGTAGCGGCGAATCCGTTCAAACCAATCCTCAACACCGGCAAACAAGTGGACTGAAGCACCGTAGTCTTCTAAGGTTTGCCGTGTAAACAGCAGGCGGCCGCGAGCTTTTTCCATCATCTTATACATATACGCCAGGTTTTGATCCATATCGTTTTCTTCAGCCAATTGGTTTGACTCAGCCCAGAAATCTTTTACATCACACCCAACCGTCTGAATGTATCCCTGTGCCTGCATATCATCCGGCGATAAAGTTTTATCAAAATCATAACAGATCGCCAAAACCGGCATATCCTCTTTTTGCTTTCGTTCGTATGATGTCACAACACAACCTCCTTGTTTTCGGATCGCTTTGATTATAACACAAAAACGGCAAGAAATCAATGCGGAGCATTGTATTTATAATGCGTGGCGAAGTCACACCGAACTTATTACCTATTACCTATTACCTATTACTTATTACTTTCCAAAAATCCCGTTCAAAACATTATTTGAAGTAAGAGTGAAGAGGTAAGAAGTAATAAGTAAAAATCCCGCCCACTTGCGTGAACGGGTTTTTTGTCATTCGTGTCCGAAAAAGAACTGGTCGAAAACCGAGAATTTACATATTTTAATTATCGTAATCTATTGTTTCGTTAAAAATTTCATTATCTGTAAGCTCGTACAAGGTTTTTAACACTCGATTAAAATCTCCAAAACCGGATTTTTTATAGGGCCTTTTAATTCCGTTTCGTGGCTCATACCTAATAATTATAGAATCATCATCCAGCGGATATACATATAAAGTTGCTCTATCAGGACTGTTGATTTCTATAGCAGATTCTTGAGATGGCAA